>JBEKUD010000006.1:0-153077 GCA_049515395.1 Candidatus Sulfotelmatobacter sp.
AAGGGAAGGCGGTACTCTTTAAGAGATTTGCCGACGTAAATGTTTTTGACATCGAAGTCAACACGCACGATCCGGATGAAATCATCAAAGTCTGCCAGCTTCTCGAACTTACCTTCGGCGGCATCAATCTCGAAGACATCAAGGCGCCGGAGTGCTTCTATATCGAGGAAACACTGCGCAAGACCATGAAGATTCCTGTCTTCCACGACGACCAGCATGGCACCGCAATCATTACGGGGGCTGCACTGTTGAATGCCCTGGAGATCGTAGGGAAAGATATCTCTACTGTTCGAATCGTCTTCAACGGCGCCGGCGCTGCTGGCGTTGCCACCGCGGAACACTATGAGCGGTTGGGCGTAAAGCACGAGAACATTCTCTTCTGCGACACCAAGGGCGTTGTGTACAAAGGCCGCACCGAAGGCATGAACCCTTACAAGGAGCGTTTCGCACAAGTCACGAATTGCCGAACCTTGGCGGATGCGATGCAGGGTGCGGACGTGTTTGTTGGATTATCGGTGAAAGGTGCTGTCACCCAAGATATGGTGCGGTCGATGGCTGCGAATCCGGTCGTGTTCGCCATGGCCAACCCCGATCCCGAGATTACTTACGAAGACGCGAAGGCCTGCCGCGACGACATCATCATGGCCACCGGACGCTCCGACTATCCCAACCAGGTCAATAACGTACTCGGTTTTCCGTTCATCTTCCGCGGTGCGTTGGATGTGCGTGCCACCGCCATTAACGAAGAAATGAAGCTGGCGGCAACACGGGCGCTGGCGGCGTTAGCCAAAGAAGATGTTCCAGATTCAGTCTGCCGCGCCTATGGTGTGGAAAGGCTTAGCTTCGGCCGCGAATACCTGATCCCGACTCTGTTCGATCCCCGCGTACTCGTTTGGGAAGCGTCTGCCGTCGCCGAGGCTGCGATGCGCACCGGTGTGGCGCAAGAGCCCGTCGATCTTGTCACGTATCGCGAGCAATTGGAAAGCCGGCTGGGCAAGGCTCACGAGGTTGCGCGTAGCATGATCCACAAAGCGCAAGCCCATCCCAAACAGGTTGTGTTCCCCGAAGGTGAGAACGAAAAGATCGTTCGCGCCTGCCACTCTGTCATGGAAGAAAAGATCGCCAAGCCGATCCTGTTGGGCGACCGCAACCTGGTTCAAGCCCGGGCAAAAGAATTAGGCCTGGACCTCGAAGATGTAAAGATTGTCGATCCGGCGACATCGGAGTTACGCGAGTCCTACATCCAGGAACTGTTTCGTCTACGGCAGCGCCGAGGTGTCACCCTGAGCGAGGCGCGCACACTCATCAACGATCGCAACATTTTCGGTTCGATGATGGTGCACATGGGAGACGCCGACGCGCTGGTCTCTGGCGTTACCCAGCATTTCTCCGACACTCTACGTCCGGCATTGCAAATCGTCCGCATGCGGGAAGGCTTTCACCGCGTCTCGGGATGCTATGTCATGATCACGCGTAAAGGCGAGGTCTTGTTCATGGCAGACGCCAGCGTGAACATCGAGCCAACCGCGGAAGATCTGGTGGAAATTGCGTTGTGCACCGCGCACATCGCACGCCGTTTTGACATTCATCCCAGGGTGGCCATGTTGTCGTTCTCCAGTTTTGGCAGCGTGGATCATCCCATCTCAATCAAAGTGCGCAAGGCGGTCGAACTGCTCCACTTCGCCGATCCCACTCTAATCGTCGACGGAGAGATTATGGCCGATGAGGCCCTGTCGCCGGAGATCATCGAGCAATCGTATCCCTTCAGTGATCTGAAGGGCGGTGCTAACGTCCTGATATTCCCAGACCTCGCATCGGCCAGCATCGCGTGCAAATTGGTCGCCAAGCTTGCCGGCTGTGAAACCATTGGTCCCATTCTGATGGGGATGAGTAAGCCGGTGCACCTTCTTCGCCGCGGCGCTACGGTCGAAGAAATAGTGGACGTTGCCGCGATCGCCGTGGTCGACGCCCAGGAGAATGAATCTCATCTTTTGCTTCGGCAGGCAGCAGAGCATGCCGAACCGGTAACGGTGGAACACTAGAGCCGAAGATGGTGGCGTTGCTCGCGAAAGCTGGACGACCATGCCTGTTGCGAGGTGATGTATGAATGGAACAATTTTGGTTGCCATTGTCGTTGTGACGCTGGCGGTGGGATTGTTCGTATTTCGCGCAATCCCGGGCGTACGTGCTTTTTTCGCATACCGCGGCCAGCGGCTTATCACCTGCCCGGAGACTCAGAAGGCTGCGGCCGTCGACGTTGCGGCGGGTGAAGCTGCAGTGGGTGCCTTTCTCTCCGAGCCAACCCTGCGTTTGAAGGAATGCTCGCGATGGCCGGAGCGACAGGATTGTGGCCAGGAGTGCCTTAAACAAATCGAAGTCAATCCGCAGAACTGCTTGGTATGGAATCTCGTCTCACAATGGTATGAGGGCAAGCAGTGCGTCTACTGTCACAAGACTTTCGGCGAACTTCATCACCTCGATCACGCGCCTGCGCTGTTAAGCCCAGGCCACAAAACGGTAGAGTGGAGAGAGTTGCGTCCAGAGCAGCTTCCTGAAGTATTCTCCAACCATCAGCCAATTTGTTGGAATTGTCACGTTGCCGAAACTTTTCGCCGCCTTCATCCCGATCTGGTTGTAGACAGGCAACCGGAGCCGCGGCGCATGATGTAAAGCCGTTCTCACGAAGCGGTCAACGATCCTCCCAGCACGCGATTGAGCTTTGCTCGCTTCAGCCGATTCAGGCACCTGCGAGGCGATGAAGCTTTGCAGGCGCAGTGTTTGCGCTGCGCCCCGCAAGTTCCTCGATCGACGGTACGGACTCGGGCACGGTGAGCTTCCGCTCGGGAGGTCGATTTCCGGTGCGTATGGTTTCGACAAGCGCTTCCAAAGCCAAATCGGTGATGGGCCGAATATAGATTGTAGCCGCGAGCATACCGCTGCGCACCCACGATTGACCCGTCTTCGGCAAGCCGTCGCAGCCCGTATACGGTATCTTAAGCCATCGTTCGCGGTCACGTTCATCAATTTCCGAAAAAGCTTTTCTGGCCCCCGCGGCCATGCTGTCGTCTTGCGCTGCCACCAGGTCGATGCGCGCTTCCCGGGAAGTGCGGAGCCGCAACCAGGAGCTCACGCTGCGGTAGGCGCCCAGCTCGGTCCAATTCGCGCGCATGGACTTTACCTGAATGTTCGCCGGTTTCGTCCGGTTCATTCCTTCCGTCCGCTCTTTTGCCGCTGGACTGTTGGCCGGGCCCTCAATATAAAGGACGCAACCCCCTTGCGGAAGCAGCGCCGCCATTTGCCTTCCCTGAATGTGACCAACTTCCTTGTGGTCGCAACTGATCGAAAAGACGGGCACATGAGAACTCTGCCTGAGTTGGTGAATGTAGTCCGCCTCGTGGTTCAGGATGACCCAGCCAATTCCCGCAGCCGTGGCGGCTCGCCCCACCTGCGGGAAGCCAGTTCCACCCGTGGGCTCAAACACAATTGCATCGGGACGCGCAGCCTCCGCTCCCTGAATGAAGCGCAGCAGTTGCTGGCTCTGCGTGACGGCGTCATTATTGGCGTGGATGACGGTCAGATCCACTTCCAGGTGCCGCGCCGCTTTCTCTGCCGCCGCCGCCTGCTCCTGCTGGTAGTCGTTGTCGTCGTTGGTGAGCGAGACAACGACGTTTAACTTCTTCATCATTCCACCTGCTTGCGATCATAACTAACTTCCAGCACGCTTCATGGTAACCGGGGTAACTATGGTTTTAGGGCAGGTTCGCAGAGACAGTTTTTGACGCCTACTTTCTCGCTTTGTGCTCTGCAAGAAATCGCTCGCGGTGCGAAGAGTCTCGAAAGGCTTCGGTCCCTCCCGGGCGCGTCGTGGAGAGGGCGCCCGCCAGATTCCCCGCAGCCAGGCACGCCGGCAAATCCGCTCCGCGCACATACTTGTGCAGGAACCCGGCATCGAAACTGTCTCCAGCGCCCACCGGGTCCACGGCGTCGACGTTTATGGCGGGACTAATGAAGTGCTCTGTTCCGCGCTGCGCCATCGAGCCTTGCTGGCCGAGTTTCACAACCACCAAAGGAACAAACGCTGCGAGCTTTTGAACAGCAGTTTCCAGATCCGCGACACCGGCAGCCATTTGCACCTCACGCTCGTTCGGCATAAAAATATCAACATAGCGGAGCGCCTCTTGCAGGCCGCCCTCCCAGCTGTTGTCGGGGTCGTCGTTAGTGTCCAACGAAATACTGAGTCCCGCAGCTTTTATTCTGCGGAACAATTCAGGAATCTGTGGTCGCAGCCTGCGCTGCAGATAAAACGAGGACACATGGAAGTGTCGCGAATCCGTCAAGTATGCAAGATCAAGCTCCTCGAACGCCAGTTCCGCGATCGTTCCCGAATAGGTCACCATGTTTCGCCAATGCTCGCGCTGCAGAATTACAGTAATCCCTGTCTTTACTGGGCCCTGGGTGCGACTCATCCGCGAAACATCTACCCCACTCTGCTGCAAAGGCTCGATTGCAAGCTGTCCAAAATCGTCGTCCCCAACGCGGGACTGAAATCCTACGCGGCTTCCCAGCGCAGCGAGATTGTGCGCCAGAATCGCGGAAGATCCGCCCAAAGTCAGCATCATGCGGTCGGCAAGCAGTTCGCGCTCGCGTGGGAGCTCTTCAGGAACACCGTAGAGGATCAAATCCAGATTCACTTCCCCGGCGATAGTGATGTCAAATCGTGGCATGGGTCGAATTCTTTGTATAACGATTAGTTTCCCTTGTCCACCTCTTGCGAATGCCTTCTCGCTCGTGCCCGCTTGAACGAGTGCCGGAGGATACCCGCCATTGTAAAAAGTGAATTCCTCGAGACTCTCTGAAGGCGATAACTAGAGGGATACCCTGGCCCGTCATCTTGTTGCTTTATATGGACAGTTCTGCGGTAATCCAAAGCTGAGAATATTTCTGCAATTTATGCACACAACTTCATTACGAAAAACCCAATATCTTGAGTCTTCCGATCACGCGCATTTTCAGGTTTTTGTGCGCTCACAGAGTGTCGTCTCGCGCCGCATTGCCGGAGAAACTCTAATCGTTCCGGTACGCGGCAAAGTAGGCGATCTGGCTTCCATCTACAGCTTCAACCAGACCGGGTCGCTGATCTGGCAAGCGCTGGAAACCCCCCAAGGCCTGGCCGCATTAATTGGTTCAATCCAGCAGGAATACGCCGTCGGGTACGAGCAGGCGGAACAGGATGTAAAGCAATTCCTGAATGACACACTGTCGGCAGGGCTGGTGGAGATTCGCGCAGAAGTTTCGATACCTGCAATCAATTCGACATCGCAAGGAGAACTTCAGTCGGCAGGCTCGCGCTGATGAATGATGGCCGCCATACGCCATTGGCCTGTAAGACCGAATCAGGGAGAACATGGAGCAACTGAGTTACGGCGCCTTCAGCGCAGACCTGCACCAGCGGCAATCTGGTCGTCGAGAGCCCATGCAGGTTTCCATCGAAGTCACGCGACGTTGTCCTCTGGAGTGCCAGCACTGCTACAACAACCTCCCCATCGGAGATCAGAGCGCCCGCAGCCGCGAAATGACTGCGGAAGAGCACTTCCGCATGCTCGATGAGTTAGTCGAGATGGGCTGCTTCTGGCTCCTCTATACCGGCGGCGAAATCTTTGCCCGCAAAGATTTTCTAGAGATTTATACCTACGCCAAGACGAAGGGTTTCCTGATCACCCTCTTCACCAACGGCACGCTCATCACCGAAAAGATCGCAGACTATCTTGTGGAGTGGCCGCCCTTCGGGATCGAGATCACGTTGTATGGGCGCACGCGAGAAACGTACGAGGCTTTGACTGCTATCCCCGGCTCCTACGACCGGTGCCTGCGCGGAATCAAGCTTCTGCGCGACAGGGGTTTGCCGCTCAAGTTGAAGACGGTGGCGACCAGCATCAACAAGCATGAAGTGACGGCGATGAGGCGGTTTGCGGAAGAAGAGTTAGGTGTCGAGTTCAAGATGGATGGCCAAGTCAATCCCAGAATCGATTGTTCGCAGAGTCCACTCGCAGTGCGGCTCACGCCCGAAGAGGTTGTTGCGCTTGATATGCACGCCCCGAAGGGACAGAGCGAATACCGCAGGCTCGCGAAGCGCGATCTGGAAAGTCCGCCGAACTTGGCGCAGAACGACACGGTGTATTTCTGCGGCGGTGGAATGAACGGGTTTGCCATCAATGCGTACGGAGAGATGGGCATTTGTGTGATCTCACAGCAGGAGACATTCGACATTCGGCAGTCCGGTCTCAGGCAGGTATGGGCGCATTCTCTGCGCGAGTTGCGCACCCGTAAACGCACGCGGGTAACCAAGTGCAGGGAGTGCCGCATTCAATCGCTGTGCGGGATGTGCCCCGCGAACGGCGAAATGGAAAATGGAGATCGTGAGAGTCCGGTGGCTTTTCTTTGCCACGTTGCGCATTTGCGGGCAGCGGCGGTCGGAGCCCAGGTTCCAGCACACGGGGAGTGTGAGTTCTGCGTCGGAGGAATTGAACATGAAACGTTGCTGGAGTCGGCACGCCGGATTGCCAGCAAGGAAATCAACGTCGAGAGTTGGACTGGCCCTCAGCAAGCTTTTCAGATCTTGAACAATGTTACCGTGACTCCGGGCTGCGGAAGCCGCACAGGCCACTAACTTCATGGCGCAGATTGACGGGTGCTGAATGGATCGCGAACTAAACCAACTCGACGGGAAAAAGCTCTATGAGCCACCACAGTTGACGACGATCAGTCTCCGTCCGGAAGAGGCCGTCCTGGGACACTGCAAGGTGTCGGGAACGACGGGTCCGAGCACAAATAGCTGCGCTGCACTCTTTTGCATGAGCCTCGGATCGTAAAGTGCCGGTGAACGACATCGTTAGGATCAGATGAGAACGAGTTCCGCCGGAGCAATCGCGAAGTCATATGGGGGGTCTTGCCCTCCACATAGCAACGTGTTCCGCGTGGGCGGGCTAACGGTCCATGTCGCTGGCAAGCACAGTGCCGACGTTCGTTTGGATTCCTCCCTCCAGCCGTTTCGCGTCAAGGTTTGTGATTCAGACATCTCTATTCAAGTGGATTGGGTCGCCAAACTTTCCTCGACGCCGGCACGAAAGCTATTCGATTCGGGATCTGTTTGGCGAGTTTATGAAGATGGAGCGGGCCTGCGCTTCGATTTCAGCGCCGCGAACATGAAAGAGCAACCTTACAAAAGGCTTTTCGTAGACGGCTGCTTCCGCAGGGCAACGCTCCAAATGAATGAAGAATGCTTTCCCAGTGGACATTGCGGGACTTCTCCCTTGGAATATCCGTTGGACGAACTCCTCATCATGCACCGCCTAACGCAGGAGAATGCGATCGAGTTGCACGGAGTTGGCATCGTAGGGCCGAATGGCGCGAACAACTTGTTCGTTGGACACTCCGGCGCGGGAAAGAGTACGACAGCGCGGCTGTGGACATCGCTCCACGATGTCGAAATCCTGAGCGATGATCGCATTATTGTTCGTACAGATTCGATGCTTCGAAACAAAACTCACAGAGATGAAATTCGTCAGGATACAACTCAGATTTTCATGTACGGCACGCCGTGGCATGGTGAAGCCGCATTCGCTCTACCACAGCGCGCCCCGCTGCAACGCATCTTCATCCTCGAACATGGCCACGGCAATGTACTCACGCGCTTGACCCGGAGCCAGATGGTTGCGGAATTGTTCGCGCGAAGCTTCGTTCCGTTCCACCGGCACGAGTATGTTGACTCTGCTATGGGCTTTCTGGAAGAGGTTGCCGATTCAGTTCCCTGCTATCGCTATTCTTTCGAGCCCGATGAGCGCGCCGTGGAGGAAGTTCTTCACGTCCGCGACTAACCTCATGATCAGCAACCATGATCAGCAACCAGTGACTAACAGCCAATCCGATTCAGAGAGGTTCGAGGCCCTCAGCCGCGAGCTCCTGAATAACGATTTCAATGTGCGCTTGGAGGCGCACGGCGCCAGTATGTCCCCCTGTATTCGTGACGGACAGATTGTGCATGTTACTCCCGTAATCGTGAGCAAATTACGAAGGGACGATATTGTACTTACGAAAGGTCGCAGCGGCTTTCGCATTCATCGCCTTGTCGTTGCCGATCCTGATAAGAATCTTTTTATCACGCGTGGCGATTGCGGACAACAGGACGACCCTCCGGTACGCGGCGACCAGATCCTCGGAGTTGTCGTCGCCAAAGAAGTGAAATTCGGGAAAAGACTGGTGCGGACGAAACTGGAAGGAATCAACAGCGAATTCCTGGAAGGCGTGGCGCGGTTGCAATCCGCAGCCGGCAAGCTCTTGCGCGCTAAGGGATTGCGACTATCGCACGCCTCTGGCAAACGCGGTCCCGACGTTCTGCGTGTATTGGGTTTGCTCATTGTTCTTCTGGCCGCGTCTTACTCGCGCGCCCAGGTCTCGGTTGACGCCGCGACGAACTCCGCAGCCGAGCTTACCGGTACCAGCTCTCTCACCTTTGCCCATACAACCACGACGACCGGTTCAAAGCTTTTGCTGCTGGTCGGCGTTTCGATGAACATAAAGAACTCCCCCACGACGACGGTCTCAGGCGTAACTTACAACGGCACAGCCCTTACGTCTCTGGGATTTCAGAATGATGCCAGCAATACCCGCAGGGTGGAAATGTGGTATCTGCGCAACCCCTCCACGGGAAACAAGAACGTCGTTGTATCCGTGAACATCACAGCCGGCAAAACTGTAGGCGTAGTTGCCGGAGCCATTACCTTTACCGGCGTCGATCAGACCGTTCCCTTGGGTTCTTTTGTATCGGCGAATGGAACTGCCGGTGGCTACTCGCAGCTCGACGTGCCCAGCGTCGTAAATGGCATGGTGATTGACACACTCGCAATTGGCGGTCCTGAGACCGTAGCTGTCCCAGGACCACAAGTCTCCGAATGGAATTTGAACACAACACCCAGGTTCGGCGGAGTCGCCGATCCTCCTGACGTCACAGGGGCGGGAACGGCCCGCACCGGCGCTCCCAGCGTGCCAATTTCAGAAACCTTCAGCGCCAATTCCAACTGGGCGCTGGGAGCGGTATCCATCAATCCCACGGCGGCGGACCTTGCGGTTAGCACCTCGGTGCCTGCGGTATTCGTTGGGCAGAATTCGGTTTACAGCATCACTGTTTCGAATAACGGCCCGTCGGCAGCAAATTCTGTTTCGCTGACCGACACACTAGCCACCGGTCCGGCGTTCGTTTCTGTGAGTTCGCCGACCATGGCGTGCAGCAGCAGTCCGCCTATCACATGCACGCAGGCCACGCTGGCCAGCGGCGCTGCTGCCACGGTTACGGTCACAGTGCAAGCCTCGAATTCAGGATCGTACGCCAATACGGCGACGGTCACCGATGCCGGATCGCCACCTGACCCGAACACTGGCAACAATACATACGTTGCGGTCGCGACTGTGCAGTCGGTTGCTTGCGCCGCGGTTTCACAAGCTGCGCCTGGAAACAATCTGAGCGGTGTTCTCAACACTTATTATCCTGGAACAGCGAGCGTGACTGCCGGCGCAACCTCCGTTCCCGTGGGCGCCGCAACCGGTGCTGGAAGCGCCATCGCAGCCGGAAATCTTTTGCTGATTATTCAAATGCAGGATGCCAGTATCAGTGATTCGAACACCATCGCTTATGGCAACGGTTTCACCGGCCAAGGTTTTACTGCTCTGAATAGCGCCGGCGACTACGAGTTTGTTACGGCCCAAAACGCAGTCCCCGCGAGCGGAGGCACCCTGACTGTTTCCGGTGTAGGTACTGGCGGCGGACTTGTCTTTGCTTATCACTCCGCCTCCGCCTCGGCCACGGCTGGACAGAGCACCTATCAGGTGATTGTAGTGCCGCAGTACACAACTGCTTCGTTCAATGCAACCACGCCCCCCACAGCCCAGGCGTGGAACGGTTCCACCGGCGGAGTTCTCGCCCTCGATGCCTCCAGCACGCTCACTCTGAACGGCGCAACCGTGTCGGTCAGCGGACAAGGCTTCCGGGGCGGCGCCGGCATGCAATTGACTGGCGGCGGCGGCGCCAATACAGATTATCGTCAGCCTGCTCCCGCCACTTACACCGGAGCAGCGGGGGGCGAGGCCGGCTGGGATGCCCCGAAAGGCGAAGGCATTGCGGGTACTCCCGAATGGGTAGAATCCGGCGGAAGCTTCTTGCATACGAACACCGGCTATCCCAGCGGTAATACGGGAACTGATGGCAGTATGGCGCGCGGGGCCGCGGGGAACGCGGGTGGCGGCGGTACCGACGCAGATCCCCAAACCGCGTCTCCCGGCGGCAACGACCAGAATGCTGGCGGCGGTGGTGGTGGCAACGGCGGCTCAGGTGGTTTTGGCGGCGACTCGTGGAGCAGCAATCTGAGTGTGGGCGGCGAAGGTGGCGAGGCATTTCCCGCGACGATTAATCGCATCGCCGTGGGCGGCGGCGGAGGAGCCGGCACGCGGAATAACTCCGATGGAGACAATCAGGCCAGCAGTGGCGCGGCCGGAGGCGGCAGCATCATCATTCGCACCAACGCACTCAGCGGAACTGCGACGCTGACAGCCAATGGTACTTCAGCTTACAACGGTACCGCGAACGATTCCGGGGGTGGCGGCGGTGCCGGAGGCAGCATTGTTATTCTCTCTGCCAACGGCGGCGAAAGTGGCCTGACTCTGCAAGCCAATGGCGGGAGCGGGGGTAACGCCTGGGAAAGCAATCCCTATACTCTGGGGAATCGGCACGGCCCGGGCGGTGGCGGTGGCGGAGGAGTTGTGCTCGTTTCCGGTACGCCCGCCAGTGTCAGTGTGAGTGGCGGAACCAATGGCCTCACCGAAAATCCCGGCGTGGCCTATGGATCAACGCCCGGTGCCACTGGCACAAGCGTGACCAATGCTTCCATCTCGTCAACATCGGGCACACAGTCCGGTGCCCAATGCACTCCCGACATGACACTGGGAAAGAGCCATGTGGGCAACTTCACTCGCGGCTCTACCGCTATTTATACCATTCCAGTTGAGAATCTGAGCCTCTACGGTGCCAGCAGCGGCGTAGTAACCGTGAACGACACGCTGCCCCTGGGGCTGACTCCAACCAACGCCAGCGGCACTGGATGGTCGTGTTCGATCGCAGCGCAGACTGTAAGTTGTGTCAACCCGATTGTGCTGGCGGCAAGCAGTTTTTATCCTTCGATCACTATCAACGCCAACGTCGCGCAGACCGCTCCCTCTGTTGAGACCAACACCGCGCTGGTAAGTGGCGGCGGCGAAATCAACTTGTCGAACGACAGCGCCACCGATGTTGCCAACGTGGTCTCCAGTGCGGACCTCGGCGTGACGAACTCCGCGTCGCCGAACCCGGTAACTGCCGGCGGCATTATTACTTACACGCAAGTCGTCACCAATAACGGTCCCAGCGCCGCCGACCATGCCACGCTAGTGGAAGCTGTCCCTGCGAACACCACATTCGCTTCGATGGCTGCTCCTGCAGGCTGGAGTTGCACTACGCCGCCTGTTGGAAGCACCGGCAATGTGGTCTGCACGAACTTGAATATGGGTGGCAGCACAGCGGCGACCTTCTCGCTGGTAGTAAGAGTTAACTCTGGAACCGCGAACGGCACGGTAATCACTAATCCTGCCACGGTAAGTTCGTCGGTAAGCGATCCCAACTCGAGCAATAACATCGCCGTTGCTGCAACCATCGTCGGAACCACTGCGGGTGCCCAACTATCCGGGACGAATGTCGCCTCACCCAATCCTGTGGTTGCCGGATCCAACATTACTTATACCCAGGTAGTCACCAACACGGGATCGCTCGCGGCGAGTGCAGCAAGCTTTACCGAAGCAACGCCTGCGAACACCACACCTGTGTCTTTCTCAGGCGCTTCAGGTTGGACCTGCACATCCCCCCCTGTGAGTTGCACGAACCCCAGCGTGGCGGCAGGTTCCTTCAGCACCTTTACTGCTGTGTATCAAGTGGCCGCAGGCACGGCCGCCGGAACAATCATCACCGACACTGCGACGGTAAACGCCGCGAACCAGGCTTTTGGAGCGAACTCCGCTATCGCCACCGACGTCGTGGCATCTTCCACAGTGCAAGCTGATCTTGCACTGAGCACATCCGCAACACCGTTTTCCGTTTTTGCGGGCAACGATATTACTTACATCCAGTCGATAACCAACAATGGTCCCGGCGCAGCCAGCGGAGTCAGCTTTCTAGAACCTGTTCCTGCCAATACAACGTTCGCTTCGGTTTCCGCGCCCGCCGGCTGGACTTGTACAACCCCGGCGGTGGGTGGAACTGGCAACGTGACCTGCACTAATCCCAGCCTCGCCTTGAGTGCGTCGGCGAACATCATCGTGGTCGTGAACACAGCATCTACGGCTTTGGCCACTCCGATCACGGCAACTTCCTCGGTCTCATCAACCAGCACCGATCCCAACTCGGCCAATAACAGCACAGTAATCAGTACCCCGCTTACCGCGGCCTGCGACTTGGCGTTGACCAATACCGGGACGCCAAGTCCCGTCGCCGTAGGTGGCACGATTACTTACACGCAAATCGTCACGAATGCCGGACCCAGCAGTTGCAGTACCGTGACCTTCAATGAAGCGATTCCAGCCAATACAACTTTCACCTCATTCGGCGCGACTCCGGCGGGATGGACTTGTATCTCCTTTGCTTCTGGTTGCACCAATCCCAGCGTGGCGCCAGGTTCGATCAGTACGTTCACTGTAGTCGTGACTGTGAATGCTGGCACGCCCGCCGGAACTATCATCACCGACACTGCCACCGCCTCTACCACAACTCGGGATACGAATCAGAACAACAACTCGGCTACGGTTAATATTGCTGTAGCAAGCGCGACGCAAGCTGACCTCAGTGTCACCAACTCCGCTAGTCCGAATCCCGTATCGGCAGGCGGTAACATCACCTACGCGCAGACTGTCACCAATGCCGGCCCTGCCAGCGCGAGCACCGTCATCTTCACGGAGAGCCTCCCGGCTAACACAACAGCGGTCTCGCTGACCGGCCCGGCCGGATGGACTTGCGGAACGTTTACCTGTACCAGCCCGACACTTTCGGTCTCCACCGCTACTTTTACGTTCGTCGTGAAAGTGAGCGCGGCTGCGACCTCCGGTTCCACGATCACACAAACAGATTCAGTCGCTTCGTCGGTGACGGTCGATCCCAACTCGGGTAACAACAGCGCGTCGAGCAGCGTATTGGTTGCGGCCTCGGCTGATCTTTCGGTTACGAATATCGCCAGCCCGATTCCAGTGCAGGCTGGCAATAACGTTACTTACACCCAGATCGTCACCAACGCCGGACCGAGCACGGCTACGGCGGCAAGTTTGACCGAAGTCACGCCGGCTAACACTACATTTGTCTCCATCGGCACGCCTCCTGCAGGATGGTCATGTATCACTCCTGCTGCGGGCGCTACAGGCGCGATCACTTGTACCGACCCCACTTTCGCTGCTGGATCAGCCACCTTTAGCATCGTGGTTCAGGTGAATTCCGGAACGGCCGCGGGCACCGCGATCAGCAGCACCGCATCGGGGAGTTCCTCATCCGCCGATCCAAACTTAGCTAACAATACCGCAATCGCCGCGGATGTCGTCGCTCTTTCAACTCAAGCCGATCTGATCACGACCAACGTAGCTTCGCCGACTTCGGTTGCCGCAGGCGGCAATGTCACTTATACACAGGGCGTCACCAACAGTGGTCCGCTTGCAGCCGCGGCACCCAGCTTCAGCGAAACCACGCCACCGAACACTAACTTCCAATCCATTACGCCTCCCGCGGCCTGGACGTGTACGAAACCGACAGTTGGAAGCGCAGGCACCATCACTTGCACAGCCAGCACGCTCGCTTTCAACGCGAGTGCCAGCTTTTCGCTGGTGCTGCAAGTGAACGCCGGAACCGCTTCCGGAACCAACATTGCCGAAACTGCCACCGCCGCGGCCACGAACATCATTCCAAACCTCACCAGCAATAGCGCGACCGCTACTGTTACCGTTGCGGATGCAAATAGCGCGAACGTGACTATTGGGAAGAGCGCAACACCCCCTTCCACCGTCGCCGACGGCGACACTCTGACTTATACCCTCGCGGTCACGAATAACGGCCCCGCCGCCGCGACCAACGTCATCGTGACCGATCCGTTGCCCACGAACGTTACTTTTCTTTCTCCGGTGATCGCGACGGCGGGAACATGCTCAGAGGCGGGCGGCACCGTAACCTGCTTGCTGGGCACAATGGCCAATGGCGACACAGCCACAATTACCATTCTCACGCTCGCGGGAGCGCCCGGGCTCGCGACAAACACAGCCAGTGTGGTCGCGGACCAGATGACGACCGCCAACACTTCCACACAAACTGAAACCATCACCGCTGCGACCAAAATTAAGTTGGAGTCCTTCTCAGCCCAGCGCGGCGTGGACAGGACCGGGGCAGAACGCGTCGTTCTTCTCTGGAAGACAGGTGGCGAAGCGCACAATCTCGGATTCAATGTCTATCGTGAGCAGGCTGGGGAACGTGTTCCATTGAACTCTTCCTTAATCGCCGGATCGGCCCTGCTGATGAGCGGGGCCTTGCCGAAACATTCAGGCAAAACTTACAGCTGGATCGATTCGTCTGCGAACGCCGGCAGCAGCTCTTATTGGCTGGAAGACGTGGACGTAAGCGGCACTCGCGTGTTCCACGGACCAGTTTCGCCAGCGGCCTCCAGCAACTACGCCCTTTCTGCCAGCGATCGCACTTCGGCGATCATGCTGAACCAGCTGAACAAGGCGCAGCCTGCACCCACGCTCAACGACATCAGTCACCCCATCGAGAATGTTTTATCCCCTACTCTGGCTACGGTTGTGCAGCAGCAGAAGCAATTCGAACTCGCGAGTCATCCAGCGGTAAAAATATTTGTGAAGCACGAAGGCTGGTACCGCCTGACTCAACCGCAACTCGTCGCTGCTGGGCTCGATCCAAACAGCGATCCCGCATTCCTGCACCTTTACGCGGAGGCCATCGAGCAGCCCATTCAGATCAGCGGCGCCTCCGCCGGCGCGGGAGGTTTTGGTCCTCAGGCTGCAATTCTTTTCTACGGCACCGGCATCGACACACCCTACTCAGGCACCAGAGCTTATTGGCTGGCGGTCGAAGAGTCGCACGGTCAACGCATTCGCCGGTTGCCACTTTCTGCCGGCTCCAGTCAACCTCCGGCAAGCTTCCCGTTCACCGTGGAACTCGCGCCTCGTACAACCTACTTTTCGGCGTTGATAACCTCCGACGGCAACAATTTCTTTGGACCGCTGGTTTCTTCTACGGCCATGAACGAGACCATGCAGGTCAACAACCTCGATACCGCTTCAACCCAGCCAGTACAGCTGGAAGTGGTTCTGCAGGGTGTGATCCTGGCTTTCCCGCATGATGTCACCATCGCGCTGAATGGCGCCAATCTGGGCGATGTGAACTTCACGGGTCAAGCGAAAGGAAAATTCAGTATTGCAGTCCCGGCCGGCATTCTGCAGAACGGAACCAACACCGTCACGCTGACTTCGCAGGATGGTGCATACGATATCAGCCTGTTGCAGTCGATTCGCATCACCTATCCGCACTCTTATGCGGCCGACTCCGATGCCCTCACCTTCACCGGACGATCGGGGGATGAGTTGAAGGTCACGGGATTCACTCAGCCTGGAATCGTCGTCTTGGATATTACAAATCCGGATCGACCGGTCGCGCTTGGCATTCGAGTTACGCCGCAATCGACCTCGAATACGACCAACTACTCAATGGAATTCCAGGTGCCATGGTCCCTGACCACCCGTGCGGCTCCAACGCAACACACTCTGATTGCCGTGGCCGATGACCGCATTGCCTCACCCGTGGGGATGCGCCAGAACCATCCCTCGCGCTGGCATTTCACCCAAGCCGGCAGCGAAGTTGTGATGCTGTCGGCGGAGCCCTTTGCGGTTGCTCTAGGCGGGATCGTGCGCGCGCACGCAATGGAAAAAAAATCATCCGTGGTGGTGTTGGTTGACGATCTCTACGACGAGTTCAACTTCGGCGAGCACAGTCCTCAAGCCATCCGGGACTTTTTGCAGACGGCGGTCAAGGCGTGGCACGCCGCGCCGAGATATCTCTTGCTCAACGGTCGAGCCTCGCTCGATCCCCGCAATTATCTGGGATTCGGCCACCTGGATTTCGTTCCTACGAAAATCATTGCGACCACCGGGATGATGACGGCCTCCGACGACTGGTTCTCAGATTTCGATGACAGCGGCATGCCCACCATTGCAACCGGGCGCTTGCCGGTGAGCACGGCCGCCGAAGCACAACTCGTGGCTGACAGGATCGCCAGTTATGAGGGGCAATCCACCGATGGCCCGTGGACGTCCCAGGCGCTGATGGTCGCTGATGTCAACGATACCGAAAACTTTACGAATGACAGCAAGATTGTCCAGGCGCAGCTGCCCTCCACCCTGCAGGTGACGGATGTCTTCGGCAGCGCCATGAGCCCGTCCGATGCGCGCCAGGCAATCCTCAACGCCATCAACTCAGGACAAGTGCTGGTGAATTATGAGGGACACGGCTCCGAAGACGAATGGTCCGGTAACGATTTTTTCGACAGCACCGCGGCCACTTCTCTCAGCAACGGGACTTCGTTGCCGGTCTTCCTTATCATGGACTGCCTTAACGGATTGTTCCAGGATGTTTACGAAGATCCGCTCGCCGTTTCACTGATGCTCGCCCCGAATGGAGGCGCGGTAGCGGTGCTGGCCTCGAGCGGACTGAATCAGGCCTCGCCGCAGACCACTCTCAACCAACTGGTAGTTCAAGGCGCGATGAGCTCGTTGCCACTGTCGTTGGGAGATTCAATCCTCAAAGCGAAGTCAGGCATCTCGGATCTTGCGGTGCGAAAAACGTATATCCTGTTTGGCGATCCCGCCATGCGGATCAAGTCTGCTCGATCCCATCTCACGCCCTGACCCTTCTGGGCTTACACATGCGCCATGTCCGCGACCACGGCTGCTTGCCGCAGCGGCTCCGTAAGGGCCTTCATCACCTTTTCGAATCCTGCAAAGTCGAGAGACTGCGCGCCATCCGAGAGCGCCCGCTCTGGGCAGGGATGCACTTCGATGATCAGTCCATCGGCTCCCACCGCGACTGCTGCACGCGAGACTGCGGCTATCAGACTCTGCTTGCCGGTTCCATGCGAGGGGTCGGCGATCACCGGTAGATGAGAGAGATCGCGTGCCAAAGCCACGGCTGCCAGGTCGAACGTATTGCGCATCTCCGTCTCGAAGGTCTTGATCCCACGCTCGCAGAGCACAACTTGACTGTTCCCTCCCGATAGCAGGTACTCCGCAGCCAGCAGCCATTCCTTCACTGTTGCCGACGGTCCCCTCTTTAACAGCACCGGTTTCCTCACGGTTGCCAGACGGCGCAAAAGCGCGAAATTCTGCATGTTGCGCGCTCCCACCTGCAGCATGTCGACATGTTCACAAATGATGTCCACATCTTCCGTGCTCATCACTTCCGTGACTACAGGGAGCCCGGACGCCTCGCGCGCTTCCCGCAGAATTTTCAATGCTTCCAGTCCAAGTCCCTGAAAGTCGTAAGGCGAAGTGCGAGGCTTGTAGGCGCCACCGCGCAGCATCGTGGCGCCCGCCCGCCTAACGGCATGCGCCGTTCCCAGCAACTGTTCGCGAGACTCCACTGAGCAAGGTCCGGCAATAATCACAACGCCCGGCCCACCAATGCAGACCCCACCTACATTTACCACGGACCTCTCCGGCTTCACTTGCCGGCTGACGAGCTTGAAGGGTTGTGCAATGGCAACCACATTCTCTACGCCGGGCGCCACCTGGAGTGCTTCGATCTCGTGCCGGCGACCGCTTCCCACAGCAGCCACGATCGTGCGTTCCACTCCGCGTGTGATATGAGGTTGGTAGCCCGCTTCGCGAATGCGCTCGATCACGTGCTCAATTTCTTGCTCGGTCGCCTTTTCAGACATGTTGACAATCATGTGTTTCTCCTAAGTTGCGTACTGAGATCTCAAGCTCTTTCACCACGGAAGCACAGAGAGAAAACCGCAAAACTGTTTTAGGTGGCCTTTCTCGGTTGTCAGTTGCTTTGGTGTAAAGGCTCTTTCCTTGAAAAAGCAAAAGCCGCGATCCCGGATCGCGGCTCCTCGTGGAACTTGCCTGAATCTAGTCATTCATGGGTGATTCGATCTCCCCGCAAGTGCCGCCGCAGCCGCTACTCCGACAGTAGCGTAACTGCCCGGTAAACGAGGGAAATGGCTGCATAATGTAATCTTCCCGTCTTGCCAACTACTCATGATTGGCAATCTGTGAACTACTGGATGGAACTGGCTACATTGGAAAAAGCATTATTAGCGTTCGATCCAATCAGGCGTATGGTTCCGACCACCAGCACCAGAATCACCGCCAGCATCACAGCATATTCAGCGATATCCTGCCCCGAATCTTCTGACCATAGCCTGCGCATGAACTCGGACATTTTTTCCTCCGTTCCGATACGTTATCCCCTGGAGCGAAGATCAGCAATCGGTGAACCCATAATGCCGCAGCCTGCAGCGCTTGTCAAATATCAACACTCGGGATTTCCACAAGCGATTCAGAGCTGTTCGAGGGGTTCGCCGGAGGCCGACACAGGCGCCGGGGAAGGCATTTCGGGCCCGGTCGACCGCACGAGTTGCCGCGCGGAATCCTGCGCATACTGCAACACACGACCAGGAAAAAGTCCAAGATACAGGGTGGACGCGATGCAACACGCCAGCGCCATCCTCAGCGCGAAAGGAACCGGCGCCACCGGAACTTCCTTTCGAGATTCGCGCATATACATTACAACGATGATGCGCAGATAATAGTAGGCCCCAATGCCGCTATTCAGCACACCGATTACGGTCAGCCAGATCAAGTTGGCTTTTACGGCGGCGCTGAAGACGTAGAACTTCGCAAAAAAGCCGCCCGTCATGGGGATACCGATCAGCGACAGCAGGAAGATGGTCAGCGTCGCTGCCAGCAGCGGGGAACTGCGGCCCAGCCCTTCATAGTCTTCGATCGTCACATAGCGTTCGCCGGTGTTGGCAAAATGGCTGACTACGGCAAAAGCTCCCAGGTTCATGGCCGCATACGCCGCGGTGTAAAACATGGCTGCCGAGGTCCCCAGAACCGGCGCGGCTGCGAATGCCACCAGCAGATAGCCTGCGTGAGCAATCGACGAGTAGGCCAGCAGTCGCTTTACGTTATTTTGGACAAGCGCGCCCACGTTCCCCAATGTCATGGAGAGCGCGGCCGCAACCCAGATCAGCCAGAACGTTCCCGGCATATCGATCACAAAAACAATGCGCAGCAAAACCGCAAATGCCGCTGCCTTGGGCGCGGTCGACATCAATCCCACAATTGGCGCTGGCGCTCCTTCATACACGTCAGGGGTCCACACGTGGAACGGCGCTGCCGCCACTTTGAATCCTAAACCCACAAACATCAGCGCCACAGCCACGAATGCCAGCAAAGAAATCGGACCACTCTGCAACGCTCGGCTGATCTGGTCGATATTCGTCGAGCCCGTGGCGCCAAACATCATCGCCACCCCGTACAGGAAAAAGGCCGTCGCGAATGAACCAAGCAGAAAATATTTCAACGAAGCTTCCGCGCTGGCAGCCTCATGCCGCCGAAATCCGGTGAGCACATAAGAAGCGATGGAAGATATCTCGAGTGAGATGAAAATCAGAACGAGTTCCACCGCCGACGACATCAGCGCCATGCCGACCGCACCGAAAAGAATCAGCGCGTAGTATTCTCCCGCGCGAATTCCTTGTACCGCCATATATTCATAGGAACTAAGGATGACGACGCCAGCGATCGCAGTCACCAGAAAGTGAAAGAAGACGCTGAATCCGTCCACCCGCACCGAATCCCAGAACGCCAGGCCCGGTGACTGGGCCATGAGCCATGTCGCCCCAATACCTGCCGCCGCCCCCAGCAACGCAATCAGCCCCAGCACCTTCTGCCCCTTTTTCTCGTCGAGAAGTGGTTCCAGAACCATCACAATCATCCCGAAAACAGAGAGAACAATTTCGGGCAGGATTCGAACGTAATCGGCGGCTTGCGGGAGCACCTTCGAATAGGCCGGGACGAGCTTTGGGATCATGCTTCCGACCATGGTCGATGCGACGCTCATCGTTGCGACGATCATTGTCCCACCACCCTGCTCGCCACCCGCGCCAATGGAGTCAGCGCCGCCTGAACTGCCGGATCAACCGCTCCCAGCCATAGAATCGGTGCAACCCCCATCACCAGAGCCGCCGCGGCGCAAGGCCACACCGCCCATTTTTCGAATCCAGAAAGATCGCTCAACGAATTGTTCACCGCGTGCGTAACCTTGCCGTAGAACACTCGCTGGTACATCCACAGCAGATAGACGGCGCTCCAAATCACGCCCGTGGCCCCGAGTATCCCATACACGGGTTTCGCCTGGAACGCGCCGCTCAGTACAAGAAATTCGCCGATAAATCCATTCAGCAAAGGCAACCCCGCCGACGCCAATACGATCACCAGATACGACGCCGCATATAACGGCATGGGTGACGCCAGTCCACCAAACTCGCTGATTTCATACGTATGCCGCCGTTCGTGAAGAATCCCCGCCAGCATGAACAATCCGCCCGTTGAAATTCCATGCGCCAGCATTACAAACATCGCGCCGTTCAATCCTGCCTGGGTGAAACTGAAAATTCCCAGCACCACAAATCCCAAGTGGCTGACCGAAGAATAGGCAATCAGCTTCTTCATGTTGGGCTGGACCATGGCTACCAAAGCGCCATAGATGATCCCAATCAAGGCCAGCGTCATCACCCAGGGAGCGTTCTGTCGTGATTGCCCGGGAAAGAGCCCAAGGTTGAAGCGCAATAATCCATAAGTCCCCATTTTGAGCAGCACGCCCGCCAGCAGCACCGACCCAGCCGTCGGCGCCTCCACGTGCGCATCAGGCAACCAAGTGTGAAAAGGGAAGAGTGGGACTTTCACTGCGAACGCTAGAAAAAATCCCAAAAACAACCACTGGGCTGCCGCCGGAAATTTCGCTACGCCTCCGTTCATGATCTGATCGCGAATCACGACAAAGTCAAAGCTGCCGGTGTGCGCGTAAAGCCACAGGATCGCCGCCAGCATGAACACCGAGGCGATCATGGTGTACATGAAAAACTTTACCGCGGCATACACTTTGCGCTCATGCCCGAAAATGCCAATCAGCAGCGCCATCGGGATCAACGTCGCTTCCCAGAAGAAGTAAAAGAGAAACAGGTCCAACGATGTGAATACACCGATCAGCGCAGTCTCCAGAACCAGCAGCAGAATGAAGAACTCCTTCACCCGGTCGTGGATCGATGTCCACGAGATCAGCACACAGAGTGGTGTGAGAAACGTGGTGAGCACCACCAGCCATAGAGAGATCCCGTCGATTCCCATGTGGTAGTGGATGTTCGGAGTGGAAACCCATTGCCTGTCCACCTGAAACTGAAAATCTGTTTGCGGCCGATGAAAATGAACCGGCAGGTGTAAAGACAGGACGAACGTCAGAAGAGAAATGACCAGAGCAAAAATTCGAATGTCCCGGTCGCGGCGGGGGAAAAACATAAGCAGCAGCCCACCCGCAAGCGGCACAAAAGTCACCAGCGTCAGGATGATAGAGCTGAGATTGTCGATGCTCATCGCACTCCCATCCAGATCATGAACGCAATCACGACCGCGGATCCGGCTGCGACCCATCCCGCATACGAACGAATATTGCCAGACTGCATATGGCGCACTATGTCGGAGACGTGCTTGGCACCATCCCCCGCGTCATTCACCGCCGCATCGATAATCTTGCGATCCACTCCCTGCCAAAGAATTCGGGTCGAGCCATCGATCAGTGGCTTGACGAAAAGCGCGCCATACAATTCATCCACGTAATATTTGTGCAGCAACGTCTGGTACGCGCCCGACATCGAAGCCGCAATCTTGTCGGGCAACTGTGGATTCCGATAATAAAGTTGCCACGCGAGTCCAAAGCCGAGCAGGGCGACTACCACAGAAATAGCAGTACACATCAACTCCGTGGAAGCGGCCTTCTTGGGTTCATTTCCCTCGGTTTCTTGTTCCGGCGTTCCCTTCTCACCCACCGCAGCATTCTGTGCATTGACTGGAGCGCTCCCGTCGAACACCGGCCCGAGAAATTTGTCGAATTGATTGTTTCCACCCAGTGACCCTGGCACGCCCACATATCCGCCGATCACCGAGAGCACCGCCAGAATCGCCAGCGGGACGACCATCACCTTCGGACTCTCGTGAATGCCACCATGGCCGTGGTCTCCGTGCGCATCGTGAGCGGAATGATTTGCATGACCATGTCCCGCATCTGCCTCGCCCCGATATTCGCCGAAGAACGTCAGGAACCAGAGCCGGAACATGTAGAACGACGTGAGGAACGCCGTGACCAATCCGACCAACCAGTACGCCCAACTCGCTTGGTACGAGCGCCAGAGAATTTCATCCTTGCTGAAAAATCCCGCCAGTCCCGGTATTCCGGCAATGGCCAAAGTCCCAGCCGTCATGGTCCAGAATGTCCACGGAATCCTGGTGCGCAGCCCACCCATTTTGCGCATGTCCTGCTCGCCACCCACCGCATGGATCACCGACCCTGCTGCCAGGAACAGCAGTCCCTTGAAGAATGCATGCGTCATCAGGTGGAAGATGCCGGCGGAGAACGCTCCTACACCGCAAGCCATGAACATGTATCCAAGCTGAGAGATGGTGGAATAGGCAAGGACCTTCTTGATATCAGTCTGCGCAACGCCAATCGTCGCGGCGAAGAAAGCGGTCAGTGTTCCGATAATCGCCACCACCGTCAGTGCGATCGGCGCCCGCTCAAAAATCACATGCGAACGTGAAACCATGTAAACGCCCGCAGTAACCATGGTGGCAGCGTGAATCAGCGCCGAAACCGGCGTTGGACCTTCCATCGCATCCGGAAGCCAGATATAGAGCGGAATCTGCGCCGATTTGCCGCAAGCTCCTACCATCAGCAGAATTCCGATCGTCGTGAGCAGTCCGGCGCCGGCAGTCTCTGCTCCCAGCGGTGTGATGCTCTGAAACACTTGATCAAAATTCAGCGAGCCAAAATGCTTGATCAACAAGAACAATGCGATCAGAAACCCGAAATCGCCAATGCGATTTACGATGAACGCTTTTTTGCCCGCTGACGCCGCTGAATCCTTGGTGAACCAAAATCCAATCAGCAGATAAGACGCCAGTCCAACGCCCTCCCAGCCGATAAACATCAGCAGGTAGTTACTGGCCAGCACCAGCGTCAGCATGAAGAACATGAACAGGTTCAGATAGCTGAAGAAGCGGTAGTAGCTGGGTTCGTCCCACATGTAACCGACGGAATAGATATGAATCAGAAATCCCACACCGGTGACCACCAGCAACATGACCAGCGAGAGTTGATCCAGATAGAAGGCGAAGTCGACACGGAAAGTGCCGGAGCGAATCCAGTGAGCGAGATACTCGTGGTAGGGAAGCGTCAGCGACGAAAAGCGTGCCACGACCGACAAAGCCATCGCAAACGCTGCGCCGCTGAAAAACAGTGCGATGGTAGTCACGGCATGCCTCGACGACCTCTTACCGAGAAAACCGTTAATCGCAGCCCCCGCGAGCGGCAGAACGGGGATCAGCCATAGATTGAGCATCGGATTCATAGCTTGAGCAGGTTCACCTGATCCACATTCAAAGTCTCGCGCGTGCGGTACACGGCGATTATGATCGCCAGTCCTACCGCCGCTTCCGCCGCCGCCACTACCATCACAAAGAAGACAAATACCTGCCCGGAAAGCGCATGCCAATGCGCCGCGTATGCCACAAACGAAAGATTTACGCCGTTCAGCATCAGCTCAATCGACATGAAGATGGTGATGATGTTGCGCTTGATCAGAAATCCGGCGACACCGCACGCAAATAGAAATCCGCTAAGCACCAGGTAATAAGAGAGCGGCACCATCAGTCCACCTTCCTGGCCGTAGACTCCGGCTTGCTGGCCAGCACCACCGCTCCCATGATGGCGATCAGGATCAACACGGAGGTCACTTCAAACGGCAAAAGGAAATCATGAAAGAGTAGCTGTGCAATGTCTGTCGGATGTCCAGGCAAGGCCCCGATCGCCACCGCTTCTGTCCCGGAATGCCGCAGGACCACCCATGCGGTAAGCACGCTCCCGGTCAGCACTCCTGGCACGCCGAGTAGAAAAGCGGCGCGGCTTCCTCTGGTCTCTTCCTCTTCGCCCGCGTTCAGCAGCATGATGACAAATACGAACAGCACCATAATCGCGCCCGCATAAACAATCACCTGCACCGCGGCGACGAATTCCGCGCCCAGCAGCAAGTATTCGCCAGCCAGCGCCGCCATCACGGCGATCAGCGATAGCGCACTGTTGATCGGATGCCGCTGCGCCAGCAGATTCACCGCACCGCCTACGCAGACCGCGCCGAACGCCAGAAATAAGATGAGATGAAAACTCATAAGAACAGTTGTCAGTTGTCAGTTTCTAGTCGCCAGTAACTTCCATATGCCAGTGTCTCAGCGCCTGTACTCGCAACCGGCAACTGGTTTTTTCTACCAAGCCACGACAATCGCCGTTACCATCAGATTTGCAATCGCCAGGGGTAGCAAAAACTTCCAGCCAAAAGACATCAGTTGATCGTAACGGAAACGCGGCAACGTCCCGCGCACCCAGATGTAAAGAAATAGAAAACAGAAAACTTTGGCCACAAACCAGAACACAGGCAGCAAAGCCCGCATCAGTGGCGGCCCGGCCAGCGGCCCGTGCCATCCGCCAAAAAATAAAAGCGTGGCCACGCAAGCTACCGTAATCATATTGGCGTACTCGGCCATGAAGAACATGGCAAATTTCATCGAGCTGTATTCGGTGTGATACCCCGCCACCAGTTCGGTTTCAGCTTCGGGTAAATCGAATGGGATACGATTCGTTTCCGCGTAGGCCGCCATCAGATATATAAAGAAGCCAACGAACTGCCAGTGGAAAATATTCCACCGCGGAATGAAACCGAGGAAGCGTCCTCCCTGGGCATCGACGATTGCGCGTAAGCTGAAACTGCCAGACTGAATCAAGACGCCAACCAGCGAAAGGCCAAGCGCCACTTCGTAGCTGACCATCTGCGCGCTGGCCCGCAACCCACCAAGCAGCGAATATTTATTGTTGGACGACCAACCCGCGAGCGCCACGCCATAGACGCCCATCGAGGTCACGCCCAGAATCAGCAGCAGCCCGATATTTACATCGGTAATCTGCAGCGGAATGCTGTACCCAAAAAGCGTAATCGAATTGCCGAACGGAATCACCGAAATCGAAGTCAGCGCAAAGATCACCGCCATCATCGGAGCGGCCAGAAATAGCGGCTTGTAAACGTGCGGCGGAGTCAGATCTTCTTTGAACAGAAATTTTAGCCCGTCGGCCGCCGGCTGCAGCAGCCCGAACGGCCCCACCCGCGTGGGTCCCCATCGGTTCTGCATGCGACCTACGACCTTGCGTTCCAGCCACACTGTATACGCCACGGCGGTAAGCAGCACGATCAAAACCACCAGCGACTTAATCACCGACACGAGTATGAAAACGCCAACGGACAAGGCCTCTGCTTCCTCTCTAAAATACCGCGATTCATCGATACAAGAATCAGTCTGCCGCAACTTCGGTGGGCCTCACTTCGTGACTCTCCACCACCGACTTCAATGCGCGAGAATAGCGTCCCAAAGTTCCAGAACTGAAAAGATCATCATTCGCCGGAGCAATGGATTCCGGCTGATGCGCGACTGCTTCCCCGGCTTCGGCCAGCGATGTCGGTTGACTGTTCCCCGCCAGCAGATTCATGCGGGATACGTCGTAGCCGGGAACCAGCCGCTGAATTTCATCCAGAATCGCCGTTGGATCGAACGGACTCATCTTTGGCTCCAGTCCATGTGCCTCCAGCCAAACCGCGTGACGGTCGGCCTCGCCTGACTGTGCTCCACGAGACTGTCCCATGTCGGCATGCGTGCCTGCGCGTACACCTTGGCCAAACGGCACAAGCTTGCGAACCTCAAAGCCCATCGCATCGGCGATGCGAACGATCATCTCGAAGTCACTTTTCGTGCCCGTAACCTCGCCCGCCTTTTTTAGCAGCTGTAAATCGCCGCAGGTATTGGTGAACATGCCCGATTTCTCGTAAGCATTCGCCGCGGGCAAAACCACATCGGCCATCACCGCCGTCTCCGTTAGGAACATGTCCTGCACAACCACGAAACTCTTAGAGAACGCGAATGGATCGATGTTGAGCCTCCCGATCGGATTCGATCCCACAACGTAAAGCGCCTTCACCTTGCCCGCTTTTCCGGCTTCAACCATCCCCGCTATATCAAGCCCGGCGCCCTGCGGTATTTCTCCCCACTCCCGATGAAACTCGGTGTTCCCCGCGACAGGGTGATAACCGGGAAGCAATTCGGGATACAAACCCATGTCGGCTGCCCCGCGGGAATTCGCGTAATCCGCCAGACATACAAACTTCGCGCCTGAGATCGCAGCTCCAAACTTAACAAGACTGCCGAGATCGGTGCCGCGAATCTCCGAACCGAACACAATCACGAGATTTTGCTCACCCTGCAGTTTCTCGCGCAGCGCAATCCAGGCATCCTTATTTGTCGATGGACTGATGAGGGCATCCGCGGCCGAGTCGTCGCCGGCCAAGAAGCCCGCAACTTGTCCTTCTGTTCCCACCGGTATTTGCGTGAAAGTCGTTGCCTGCCGCCGCAATTTGATCGGGTTCGAATTAATCACGTAAAGCCGGCCCCGATGCAGGCGCACGTTGTTGCGAATCTGCCAGGCGAACAGAGGATGCTGCTCCGTCGGGTCATTCCCGATCAGCAGAACAGCTAGCGCAGTAAAAACATCCGCCATGCTCGCCGTGCGATCCGCTTTCCCGCGAAGCGCAGCAGCCAGGGCAGGGAAGTCTGCGGTCCGGTGGTGATCGACATTATTTGTTCTCAAAACCACCCGGGCAAACTTGGAGAGAAGATAATCTTCTTCATTCGTAGTTCGCGTCGATCCGATAACGCCAATTGCCGCTCCACCATCGCGGTCGCGAACTTCCGCAAGTTTCTTGCCAATCAGCTCAAACGCGTCTTCCCAGGTCGCGGGAGTCAGCTTGCCGTCTTTGCGAATCAGCGGCGTCGTAAGACGTTCTTCATGGTTTGCAAAATCAAAAGCATACCGACCCTTGATGCAGAGGAAGTCTCCGTTCATGCCGCTCTTATCGCGATTGTCGCCGCGAACAATTTCCATTCCTGTATCAGAGCGCCGCACGCCAAGTGTCGTCTTGCACCCGTCGCCGCAGTGCGTGCAGATCGTGCCTACATGCTTCATCTCCCACGGACGCGTTTTGTAACGGTACGCGCCGGAAGTGAGCGCGCCCACCGGACAGATGTCGATGCACATGCCGCACTCTTCACACTCCAGATGATCTTCTTTATTCGGCGCAATGATCGAACTCACTCCACGGTTCTGCACGCCCAGCGCCCAAACGTCCATGCCCTCTCCGCAAACGCGTACGCAGCGATAGCAGAGGATGCATCGCGGACGATCGAAGAACACGATCGGCGACCACTGCTGCTCATCCTTGTGGTTCTTAGCCTCCATGAACCTCGATTCGGCTGCACCATAGGAGAACGTCATATCCTGCAGTTCGCACTCGCCGCCCGCATCGCATACCGGACAATCCAGCGGGTGGTTTCCCAGTAGCAACTCCACCATCGATTTCCGCGCCTGCTTGATCTCGTCGCTGTCGGAAGTCACCATCATGCCTTCGCTGATCACCGTAGTGCACGCGGTTTGCAGCTTGGGCATCTTCTCGATCTTCACCAGACACATGCGGCAAGCGCCCTGCAGCGAGAGATTGGGGTAGTAGCAAAACGAAGGCACTTCAATGCCCACGGTTTTGCACGCCTCAATCAGCAGCGTTCCTGCCGGGGCCGTCACCTTTCTGCCGTCTACTGTAAGTGTTACGTCAGCCATGAGAAATTTAGTGAGCTAGAACCGGCAACTCTTCCACCGCTCCTTCTTTTTCGTAAGGGCACGGTCTGCCTTCCAGGTGGTCTTCAAACTCCTTGCGGAATTTCTTCACAAACGCGATCGTCGGCATTGCCGCCGCATCACCCAGCGGACAAAATGTCCGCCCCAGCATGTTCTCCGACAAGTACTGCATGTTGTCGATGTCCTTCTTAACGCCGCCTCCGCGATGAAAACGCGTCAACGTCTTCTCCAGCCAGTCCGTGCCTTCGCGGCAAGGGATGCACCATCCGCAACTCTCGTGCTTGTAAAACTTCATGGTCCGCAACGCGAATTTCACCATGCACTGTGCGTCGTCGATGACGACCACCCCGCCCGAACCCAGCATTGATCCAGCCTTCGCGACCGAATCGAAATCCATGGCGACGTCGATTTCGTTAGCCGTTAAGCACGGAGTAGAAGACCCTCCGGGCACAACCGCTTTCAACTGGCGTCCATTCGGAATCCCCCCGCCCACTTCGTAAATCATCTTCTTCAAGTTGTAGCCCATGGGCAATTCGTAGACGCCGGGCTTCGCAACATTTCCACTCAGGCAAAACAGACGCGTCCCACCATTTTTTGGCGTACCAATCCCCGCATACCACGCCGCCCCGCCCAGCATGATGTGCGGCACGCTGGCCAGTGTTTCCGCATTATTGATGACTGTAGGTCCGCCCCACAGCCCCACCACGGCAGGAAACGGAGGCCGAATCCGGGGAATGCCGCGCTTACCCTCTAGCGATTCCATCAACGCCGATTCCTCACCCACTTCATATGCCCCAGCGCCGCCGTGCCAGAAAATATCGAAGTCTCGCCCGCTCCCAAAAATGTTCTTACCCAAGAAGCCCTTGGCGTAAGCATCGCGGATCGCCTTCTGCATGATGATCGATAGGTATCGATATTCACCGCGAATATAGATGTAACCGCTGCCCGCGCCCACCGCCAGCCCGCCAATCATCACCCCTTCGATCACCGCATGCGGATCGTGCTCGAAAATCAACCGGTCTTTACAGGTCCCCGGCTCGCTCTCATCGCCATTGCAAAGAACGTACTTCGGCTTGGCCGATTGCTTGGGCACGAACGACCACTTCATCCCCGTCGAGAACCCCGCGCCGCCGCGCCCCCGCAGACCGGAATTCTTCACCTCATTAATGATGGCGTCCGGTTCCATGCTGAGCGCCTTCCGCACCGCTTTGTAGCCGTCCAGTTCGAGATAACGGTCGATATTTGTCGCGCCCATGCCAAAGCGCCGGGTGACGACCTTTATCTCGTCGAGATGGGAAACCAAATCAGCCATAAAAGTGTCGGATTTTCGAATGCCGATTGCCAATGGAAAGCAATCCAAATTGGAAATCGGAAATCTCTACTGTGTTGCCTTCTTCCTGTACTCGTCCAGAACCAGGTCAATCTTCTCCGCCGTCAGATTCTCATGGAAGTCGTAATTAACCTGCGCCGCCGGAGCCCAACTGCACGCTCCAATGCATTCCACTTCTTCCAAAGAAAACAATCCATCTGAAGTCGTCCCGTGGTTCCCCACACCCAATTTCTTGGCGCAGTGGCGCAAAATCTCTTCTCCGCCTCGCACCAGGCAGCTGATATTCGTACAAATCTGCACGTTAAACTTCCCACGCGGCTTGGTCGTCAGCATCGAGTAATAGCTGATCACATTCCGCACTTCGAGCTCCGTCAGATCAAGTCGTCCCGCCAGTTCCGTGATCACTTCGTCGGAAAGAAATCCAACTTCATCCTGCGCATAAAGGAGGGTGGGCACCAGAGCCGACCTCTTGGTGGGATAGTGCGGTACCATCTCCACAAACCGCGCCTCGAATTCGTCGGAAAATCTCATCGATCGATTTCTCCAAGGACGATATCAATCGATCCGATGGCTGCCACCACATCCGCAATCAACCCGCCCTCGCACATCTTGGGCAATGTCTGCAGGTTCGCCAAACAAGCGGCCCGCATGTGCACTCGGTACGGCTTCGCCGTGCCGTCGCTCACCACGTAGTACCCCATCTCGCCGCGCGGTGACTCGACCGCTTGATACACTTCGCCCGCAGGAACCGCAAAACCTTCCGTAATGATCTTGAAGTGGTAGATGAGCGCTTCCATCTGCGTCTTCATCTTTTCGCGGTCGGGAAGCACGACCCCAGGAGCATCCGCTTTGATTGGGCCTTCCGGCATGCCGTCGAGCGCCTGCTGCACAATCGTGTTTGACTCACGCAGTTCCCTCACCCGGCACATGTACCGGGCAAAAACGTCGCCTTCCTGCGCCACCGGAACCTTGAACTTAAAATTCTCATAGCCCGAGTAAGGCATATCGCGCCGCAAATCGATATCCACGCCACTTCCGCGCAACGTGGGGCCGCTGGCTCCGAGCGCGATGGCATCCTCCGCAGTCATTCGAGCCACGCCCTTGGTTCGCATCATCCAGATGGGATTTCCCGTTAGCAGATTTTCGTATTCGTCCACCCTGCCCGGAAAGCGTCCGGCAAAATCGCGCACCCGCGCAAAGAATCCCAGCGGCGGTTCCAGCGCTAGTCCTCCTATACGAAAATAGCTGGTCATCATGCGCTGCCCGCTGATCATCTCGAACATCTTCAAAATTTCTTCGCGCTCGCGGAAGCAGTATAGGAATACAGTCATGGCGCCGAGGTCCAGCGCGTGCGTGCCCAGCCACACCAGATGCGAATTGATGCGCGTCAGTTCGTTCATCAGAACCCGCATCCACTGCGCCTTCGGAGGAATCTCCAGCCCCAACAACTTCTCCACGGCCAGCACATAGCAAAGATTGTTGGTCATGGGGCACAGATAGTCGATGCGGTCGGTCAGTGGCACTACCTGCTGGTAGAACTTCGCCTCGCAAGTCTTTTCGATACCCGTATGCAGAAAGCCGATGTCCGGCATCATCCGCACCACGGTCTCGCCATCAATCTCCAGCAGCACCCGCAGCACGCCATGCGTGGATGGATGCTGCGGCCCCATGTTCAAGATCATGGTGCGATCTTGTCCGGGCTCTAGGACGGGCGTCGGTGACAGGTGCGCCATATCAGCGGTAACCCTCCACCGGATAATCTTTGCGCAAAGGATGGCCTTCCCAATCCTCCGGCATCAAAATCCGCTGCAAATACGGATGTCCACTAAAGCGAATCCCGAATAGATCGAAAACTTCACGCTCGAAATAGTTGGCTCCAGGCCAAACCGACGTCAGCGACTCCACTACCGGACTGGAGCTGTCCAGCCGCACTTTGAGTCGCACACGTTCCCTGTGAGGGATTGAAAGCAGATGGTAAATCACCTCAAACCGAGGTTCTGCAGGATACCAATCCACGCAGGTGACATCGGACAGGAAGTTGAACGCGCACGCCGGACTGTCCCGCAGCAGGGCACAAGTTTCGCGAATGTGTGCGGCATCGATGTAAATGGTCATCTCGTCACGGTCGAACTTAACTCCCGTGACAGCCGCCGGATTCCAGGTCAGTAACCGCGCCACTGCCGGGTGATCCTTCAGTTGCTCAAGATCGGTAATCGCGGGTGCCAAAGCCATCAGCGTGTTCCCCGCCTCGCAACTTCCGGACCCCAGTCCAGCACGCCCTTCTTCCACACATAGAAAAATCCGACCAGAACAATGCCGATGTATACAAACATTTCCCACAGACCGAAATGCTTGAGATCGCGCAGAATGACCGCCCAGGGATAGAGAAAAACGGCCTCGACATCGAACAAAATAAACAACATCGCCACCAGGTAAAACTGCACCGAGAAGCGCCCGCGCGAGTCTCCCACCGGCGTCATGCCGCACTCGTAAGCTTCCATTTTCGCCCGAGTCGGTTTACGCTGCCCGATCAGCCAGGAAAGCAAGATAATGGCTGTCGCAATTCCACCCGCCAGCAGAATGTGGATGAGGAATGGCAGGTAGCGAGCGAAATAATTGTCGGGCATAGGAGAGCGTATATATAATTCGCGCCAAGCAAGTTACATAAACATTCTAGATTAGGGGCTGGCGCGCGCGAGTGTCAAGGGAACCAGGAAGAATTTGGCGATGATGCAATCAGCGATCGAAATTCGAGTCCTGATTACCCCGCAAACGTTGTAAGCTCAGGGTGCCTCGGGTTCCACTTGCAGAATTAAGGAAGCACGCGATACTCAATTCCTATGATTTTCGGCTTTAACACGGATGTTAAACACGGTGACACCGTCTATCACGTGCAAAGCGAGGCGCGCGAAAGCGAAAAGCTTCTTCAGACCCAGGTCTTCGTGCGTGGAAGGTGCGTGGGAAAAAAAGCAATTTCCTATGCAACCTCAGCTCCGGACGCCAATTTTGGAGATGCCCAAAAAGAGCAGCAGCTACGCGATCAGCATCGCCTGGTCCTCGAAGCCATCCGGGAAGGGAAGTTGGAAAGCGTACTCGACCGTGCAGAAAGTGAAGCCTTGGCCAGCGTCAAACAACTGGATGTGGAATGGATGAACGCCGTTTCGGTCCACGCCAATCGTAATTTAACCATGCAGTTGCGAGTCACCGAAGGCGGATCGGCCATCTCCAACGCTCGTCTAACGTTTCGCTTCGCCCGGCCGGACTCCGCGCCTTTTTACACGCAGGCCGTCACCGATTCCGCGGGCAGCGCCGAAATCTCAGTCGAGGTCGACGAGTCCGCACTCCCCGATTCCTCCGTCATGGTCCAGGCCAACCACGAAGGCCGCACCGTAACCCGCAAATTCGTCTTGCGCAAGAGCGAGTAGAAAACCTTGGCGGGCCGTTCTCCGTGTGAGAAACTTTAAGCCATGAAGCTGCAGATCAACGGAGAACAGCGCGCCTTCCCAGATCCAGTCCCGCTATCTCCATTCACACTCGCGACTCTAATCGACACCCTCAACATGACATCAGACCGCGTGGCTATCGAACTAAACCGGGAAATTGCACCGCGCGACCGCTGGCCCGAAATCCTACTCAACGATGGCGACCGCCTGGAGATAGTCCACTTCGTCGGCGGCGGCCAGCAATAACGCAGGCACTCTTCTAGTTACCCCCTAAGGCTCGATTCCTCGTTGACTCCCGCCAAGTCATGTCTAAACTGTTTGAAACATTTAGCGCGTAGATTGTTTCATATATCGGGGACGAATGCAGGATCGCTTTCCATCTCATGACGTGATTGCCCTGACCGGCATCACCGCGCGTCAGCTCCAGTATTGGGACGAGCGCGGCGTCGTCAAGCCCGAAAGAGAAGGCCATCGCCGCCTCTACTCCATGCAGAAGCTCACCGAAGTGGCAGTCATCTGCGAGCTCCGCCGCAAAGGCTTCTCATTGCAGGGGGTACGAAAGGTCATGCGCTTCCTGGACCGTGAGTTCGGCAAGCCTCTCGCTGAAACTGTCAGCCGCAACTCCGATCTCCACCTCCTCACCGATGGCACCCATCTCTATCTCGAAACATCGGCGCGGCAGATCGTCGATATCCTCAAGAATTCCAGTCAACCGATTTTGGGAATCTGCCTCAGCGATGCGGTCCGCCAGGTGCGCGCCGAGGTCGTAGCCAGAAAAACGAATACTTCGGTAACTTCGCCGGTTGAACGCCGGCGTGCTAGAAAGGCTTCATAGGCAGGGCATTTGCTCCGCAAAGTTTCGGTTCACAAGGGGGAAACATGGTCGGCGAACTCGACATGATCAACGAATGGATCCCGGAGCAGATGCAGCCCGGAACCGTCTTTGTGCTGGAAAACGCCGGCGAAGTCGGCGAAAAAGAAGATCCCTACTGGGCCGTGCTGGCCTGCCCGTCCTGCGGGATGCTTGGATTGATCACGCGCCGCCAGATCAACGGGCTCGTGCCTGTCATCTGCGGGTCCGAAAAGTGTTCCGCGCAGTTCTTTATTCGAGAGGCAGAAGTCGTCGTGCGCAAACCGTTCTAGAAATGGCCGGGGCCGCCACTCTCCTCCCGCCTAACTTTTCCTTGCCTGCACCCCGCTCAATTCCACTGGGACTTGATCCACAATCTCGATCCCAAATCCCTCGAGCGCCGCTACTTTCTTGGGCCGGTTCGTCAGCAGTCGGATCCGCCTCAAATGTAAATCCGAAAGAATCTGCGCCCCAATTCCAATCTCGCGTTGCGTCTGCCGCTCGTTGTCAAGCAACGCGGGTAACTTCCGTCCTCGATGAAAAGTCAGTGCCGTACGCTCTCCGACCTTTTCCGTAGAAAATCCCTGCGAAGTCTGATGCAGATAGATCAACGCTCCGCGTCCTTCCTGCGCGATACGCCGCAGCGCGCCCTCCAGCGTGGCATGGCACTCGCACCCGGTCGACCCAAACACGTCGCCCATCAGGCAATGCGCGTGCATGCGCACCAGCACCGGCGCATCGCTATTCTCCACATCGCCGCGAATCAGCGCCACGTGCGACTCCCCTCCGTCCACCTCGCTCTCATAGGCAATCAACCGGAACTCGCCGAAACGCGTATCGACGAGCGCTTCTCCTACGCGATGCACATAGCGCTCGTGCGCCATGCGGTAGCGAATCAGTTCCGCCACGGTAAGCATCTTCAGTCCATGCTCATCGCAGAACTCGATCAAGTCCGGAACCCGCGCCATGGTTCCGTCATCCTTCATGATCTCGCAGATAATTCCAGCGGGGACCATCCCTCCCAGCCGCGCCAGGTCGACGGAAGCCTCGGTCTGTCCCGCCCGCACCAGAACCCCACCCTTGCGTGCACGAAGAGGGAACACATGTCCCGGCCTCGCCAGATCGGAAGCCTGCGTGGCAGGATCAATCGCCACCTGAATCGTACGCGCACGATCGTAAGCAGAGATTCCTGTCGTCACCCCCACTCGTGCGTCGATTGCCTCACAGAAGGCCGTGCCATATTGGGATGTGTTCTCTGCAGTCATGGGCCCAAGTCGCAGGTGATCGAGCCTCTCCTCCGTCATCGCGAGACACACCAGCCCCCGCCCATACTTCGCCATGAAGTTGATGGCTTCCGGGGTAACCTTTTCGGCTGCGAGGGTGAGGTCACCCTCGTTCTCGCGATCCTCGTCATCCACCACCACGATCATGCGACCGGCGCGAATCTCGGCGATCGCAACCGGAACATCCACGAATGACGCTTGCACACTCATGATGCAGAGATTGTAGCAAACCGGTTTATGAGTTGGTTAACCAAGCGGAGGCCAACCACCAGTTCTCGCGGCAGTATCTACCAAAGAAACGCGGCCTGGAATTCGCCAGACCGCCTCTGTTCACACAGCTTTAGTTAAAAGGTGATCTGCCCTTTGATCTGGAGGGCGCGTGGCAAAGCGTCGGCGCCCAGGAATGAACCGAAGACGCTGGTTAGCGTTACGACTGTGCGGACGATGCTTCCGAACTGAGAGTTCGATATATCGCCAACTGGCCCTGGAGGTTGCGATTAGTCTCCCGCCACCGGCTCGGCAACTTCCGGCTTCGCAGCGTGCGCTCCGTTGCCATTCCCATTGGACTTCCCCAGAGCCCCCAGAGGAATGAATCCGTTCTCCGCCACCGCTGGCTTCTCCTTTAGCACCACCTCGCGATAAAGCGCCGCCATCCGCGCGTTGTAAGCCTCATCGTTTTTCTGCGGACCGCGATGCTCACCCTGTGCCTCAATCTCCTCGCCAGTAGCCGGAAGCGGGGAGCTGGAAACAGCCGCCTTCGCGTCCCTTGCTCGCTTCTTTTCCTCACGCGCAGTCTTTGCGATCCCTAGCTTATCCAGATCGCGCTGCAGTTCGTTCGTCACGATATTTTCGCGGAGCAGCAGTGAATGCGTTTCATCTTCCATTTTCACTTTTTTCCCGCCCGCGAAAATCTCGTGCCGCCCGTGCTCCTCGTACCACTTGGTGAGAGTGGCCGTCATGTGCATCTTCTCGATGATGTTTCTCCAGCCCACGCCGGTGTTGTATGCGCAAAATGAAATCTCGCCTTCCTGCGTCGCGTAGGGAATGATGCATTGTTCCGTCCGCCGGAAGTCGTAGTTGAATAGATCCTGAAACCACATCCCCGCGATGAAGAGGAAGTTCCAGCGATCCTGCCGCCGCTTCATCACATCGTCCACCGTGCGCTCCGGACCAACCTTCCCGTAATTCTTTCCCGTCGCGTTAAAGTTCTTGTCAAACTTCCGCAACAAATCGATCAACTTGAAATGCGTCGGCGCCTGAAATGGATCGTAGTTCTTCATCAGACACAGCGCCATTCCCACGACAGTGAGAAACTTCCCGCGCGCTGCATCATTTACCTTAGCAATATCTTTAGCAAGCTGATCCCCTGCCAGAAACGCGGTAACCGGCACAGCTTCCTTCGTTTCCTTGTCAATCATCACCGCCATGCCGGTCCCGCAATTGGGGTGACAACCGCAGGAGAGCTGGCCCCAGTCGTTTTTCACGTCGTTGGCATGCATCAAGTCGGCCCAGTCGCTGAAAGTGCCCATGAATGAAATCGGGAACCAGTCGCGGCTTGGTTCGCCCAGGCCGGTTTGATTTTTTACGTCGTGGGCCAGGTGGGACAGCGTGTAGCGTTGAGCCTGACGGCGGTCGTCGGTTACGGCTTCGTCGCGGCCGGTGAAGCTTACGGGTTGGAAACTCAGGAAGCTGATCGTCTTCGGATTGTCCAGGGCGAACTTGATGATGCGCCCGACCTGTTCGTTGTTGATGCCGTTTACGATCGTGACTACCGGAACGATTTCTACTCCGGCCTTGTGCAGATTTTCAATTGCCTTTAATTTCACGTCGAACAGGTTGCCGACCATGCGGTGAGCGTTGGCGGCGTTGCCGATGCCGTCGAACTGCAAATACGCGTAGCGCATACCGGCTTCGACGGCTTGCTGACAGAACTCAAAACTTTTTGCGAATTCGATTCCGTTCGTTGCCGCCTGCACGGAGTTATATCCGACTTTGCGGGCGTAGCGAACCGCGTCTAAGAAGTACGGCGACAACGTCGGCTCACCACCGGAGAACTGCACGCTCATCTGACGGCGCGGCTTGATCGTGATTGCGTTGTCGAGCATGGTCTTAATTTCTTCCCACTGCAGTTCGTGGACGAAGCCCACTTGATTCGCGTCCATGAAGCAGGGGTCGCACATCATATTGCAGCGGTTGGTGAGATCGATGGTGAGGACGGAACCGCGTCCATATTTCACGGTGGACGAGCCATGATGATGCAGCTTCTCGTCATTGTGGGCGAGGATGTCGCGGCCGGGGAAGACGTCTTCGAGATGCTTCGAGAAATCGGTGTCGATCGACATCACGTCTTCGAAGTGCCCGTGCTTCGGGCAATCTTTCACCATCAGAATCTTGCCGTCGCGCTCGACGATGGTGGCTTTGATCTCGCCGATTTTTTCGTTCATCAAAACTTCGTGCGGAAGTTTGCCGTCGAGAATCTGCTGGCGGATTTCGGGAACACACTTCGGGCACAGGGAATCGGTGGAGCGGGGCCAGCCGAGCGGTGGCTTGGATTTTTCGTAGGACTTGAGCAGAGGCTTGTCGGACCATTTGGGAGTGGGCGAGGGATTTTGCTTGATCTGATTGAAGCGGTCGAAGACGACCCAAGCGCCTTTGGCGGCGACGGTGACTGCTTTTTCAACGTACTTGATCGGCTTGCGCATAATAGCTTCTCGCTCCTGGCTTCAAGGTCTCTCGGTGTTGGGCGTGCGATCTTAGGAAAACTCGGGCAGAACTTTGTCTTGGCTACACCTGAGGTCCTAGTCCCACAAACCCCGCAACCTGGGGCTCTCCCCGGGAATTGAACCTGGTTGATACACTCTTCCCTGGGGCGTTGAGCTGAAGCCATCCTATTGGGAGGGAAGGGGATGGCGCATCTTTAAGACAACGAACGGGAGAAAAATGGGGTTTAGCGGTTGAATGGGGGATTGGGCGGGGGTAAGTCGTTGAAAGGAAAAGAGGCTCGCGTTTCGGCTTCGGGGGGATCAAAATCCCCGTCCTTTCGCGAAGATCGCGAGAGGATGGGCCAACCGTCCGTCCATCTTCCCACAATTGCTTATTGACTTCATGCGACCCTGCTTAACAAGTTTGATTCGCAGGGGCAATATCTTCGTGCTGAGCTCCTTAACCCACTCCTCGCCCCTCATTTGCCTGAGGAACGGCTGCGCTCGGGGTCACGGCGATTACATGGTAGCTGGCGAAGTCAAAAGCCGGTTCCTTACCGGGCTTTCAGCCCAGTTCGGGATGACTAGCGCTAATTCAGAGGAAGTGGGTTTACGCGGCCCGTTCGACTTCCCCCTCAGCGTTGCTCGTGGCTTCGGCAAAAGAGCGTTGGCTACTGAAGCGCCGCTCTTGCACCGTTGTGCCTGCGCCGGTGGGGGTGCCTCAATTCTAACGAAGGTCAACGGCAACGGACAGGTGTGTCTGTCCCTCATGAGCGTTTCGAGCTTCGCTCGAAAGGACTGCCGAAACCGCCTGTCCCCACACAGGCACTTCGGGGGCTGAAGGCCTCGTTCATCCTAAGTCTCCTTATCGCAGCGCGACTCCGAAGGCCGAGGTCGCTGTCAGTGGTGAAACCCATGTGGGGCTGGTTGCGCTCAGCCGCGGCCGCGCCCTGTTCGACCGTTTTATCAACTATGACGGCATATAACGGAGAACGTGCAGGTGCTCTGGCGCGCATTCCAGGCAAGCCCTAACACTTCGACGATGCAGAAGCGGGAACTTCTTCAGTACTCTCATGCGTACCCCCTGAAGCAAAAAGTATTCCAAAATCGGTAAGCCAAGTCTTGGGTCCGTCCCGATTATTGTACTTAAGGTGCCGCCAGCAATACAAAACGTTACAAACACACAGCCTTCTGACATTCTGTTTTGGAATGCGGGTTGCAGAGGTGTCAAGTTCGTGGCCGAGATTGCCTTTAGGCTGCGGCTTCAGAAGCGCTCAGAGAGCTCCAACGTTTGCTTCGTTGCTTGGAGCGCTCCCCGTTCGAATTCGGCGAAGGAGAACGATAATGAAACAAAATGGTCGCAAGATTAGGAATTTAGCCTCTTTCTTCATCATGTTAGGTTTGTTGGCGTTCGGCCCGCGCGCGGGATGGGGGCAGTCCGAAGCGGGCTCCATCGTGGGCGCCGTCCATGATGCCACTGGTGCTTTAATTAGCGGCGCCACGGTGAAAGCTAAGAGTGTCACCACCGGAGCCGAGCGGGTTACCGTGACCGGGAGTGCCGGCCAGTACTCGATGCCTGGCCTAGCCCCAGAGAAGTACGAGGTGACGATCTCCAACAAGGGTTTTCAGACTTTCAAGAGCGTCGTGGAAGTAACCGTCGGAGGGACCATCATGGTCGATGCGCAACTGACGATCGGCCAGAGTTCGACGGTGGTTGAGGTCACAGCTGAGAGTGCTGGGACCGAAGTAAACACGCAAACCCAGGAACTTTCGCAACTCATTAACACGCAGCAATTGGCGCAACTACCCAGCCTGACCCGCAACCCTTATGACTTTGTTGCGATTTCCGGCAACGTCAGTAATGGCGATAACACTTCCAACGGCGGAGTTACGGCTGCTGGGGGAGGTGGCCAGGAACTTACCAGCCGCGGCGTAGGCTACTCCATCAACGGACAGCGCCAATCGGGCACGGAGATTCTGCTCGATGGCGTGGAGAATGTTAGCATTTTCGGCGCTGTGGTAGGCGAGTACGTCCCAATCGATTCCGTCCAAGAATATAGTATTATCACCAACAATTTCTCGGCCGAGTACGGCCGTGCCGCAGGTGGTGTGGTCAACGTGAGCACTAAATCCGGTACCAATGCTTTCCATGGTTCCGGGTGGGAATTCAATCGGCTTTCAGCGTACACCGCCAATACCTACAATAACGACGCCCTGAATAATGCTTTCCTTGCGGCCGGCAACACAGGGCCGCTGCCCGACCCTAAGGGTAGTTACACGCGCAACCAGTTCGGTTTCCAGGCGGGCGGTCCGATCATCAAGAACAAGTTGTTCATTTCGGAGAGCACGGAGTGGACGCGCGTTCGGAGTTCCTCGAGGCAGACCGAAGAGGTATTCGACCCCGCATTTATAGCAGCGTTGCCGGCAAATGCCCAAGCCTACTTTGCCAGTTTCGCTACAGGTGCTGTACCTAGTTCCGGTGTGGCTGCTACCGTAGCCCAGATCAACGCGGCCAGCCCCGGCTTTATCGGTATGGTAAACGGGGTCACGACACTCCCCGGAACGCTCCCGGTCTTCGATACCGTAAACTTCAATGTGCCATTTAATGATGGAGGCGGACAACCTCAGAACACATACACCCTCGTAGGGCGCCTCGACTACAACTTGAGCGATAAGACCCAGATGTTTTTCCGAGCTGGCCGCGAGAACGACAACTTCTTCCCGGGCACAGCTTCATACTCCGCTTACCCGCAGTATGATGTGGGTTCCGTCAATGCGAACGAGAGCTATCTGCTCTCGGTAAACCACACCTTCAGCAGCTACGTGCTCAGCAACACGAAAGTTAGCTTTACACGTTTCAACAGCGCGAACTCCTTCAACAATGCCTTGGTCAATGTCCCCAATCTTATGTTTGTCGCCCCTACTGACCCGGCGACAAACGGCATCATTCAGATGCCCGGGTTATTCAACGCGTCGGAGCCGGGCTTGGGCGGCCTGCCATTCGGCGGACCACAGAATACGGTGCAATTGGAACATGACCTGTCCTGGACCAAGGGGAAGCACAATATGCGCTTCGGAGGCCAGTTCACGTATATCCAGTTGAACGTGGCCTACGGCGCCTACGCGCAGGCAGTGGAACAGCTCGGCGGTACCTCGCAGGACAGCATGAACGACTTGGTGAATGTCGCGGGAAATCCTGGTGGCAGCCAACTTGCCGGCAGCTCTGGATTTACCGCCAGAGTCGACCCCAATGGCGCACTTCCTTGTCCGCTGAATATATGGGGCGAATTTATCGGAACCACCGCCTCGGGGGCCAACGCATGTCCAGCAAGCAGTATCGTAACTCCGCCGCTGCACTCAGCCGTTTATGGACGTAGCTACCGCTATAAAGATTGGGCCCTCTATGCCCAGGATAGCTTCAGGATCACGCCCCGTCTGACGCTCAACTATGGCTTCCGCTATGAGCACTACGGGGTGCAACACAACAACGATCCGACTCTGGACTCGAACTTCTATTTCGGTCCGGGCTCTACCCTCGAAGAGCAAACCGCCACCGGCGCAGTCCAGATTGCAAATAAGAGCTCGATTGGACAGTTCTGGGCTCCAAGCTGGGGCACAGGCGCGCCGCGCGTAGGCTTCGCCTATGACGTTTTCGGCGATGGCAAGAGCAGTTTGCGCGGCGGTTTCGGCATCAGCTACGAACGCAACTTTGGCAACGTAACCTACAATGCCAGCTTCAACCCTCCAGCCAGTGCCGTGTTAGAGCAGACTTGCGCCCCCAGTGATCCGACTTGCACGGTCTTAGTTACCAATAACGACCTCGGGCCTCTCGGCTTGCCAGGCCCGTCAAGTCCCCTCGGCCCGGTTGAATTGCGCATGCCGAATCCTGACATCCACACGGCGCAGACCCAGTTCTGGAGCTTGGGGCTACAGCGCGAAGTAACTCGCAACACGGTTATGGAGCTGAGTTATAGCGGCGCTCACGGCGTTCATCTCTATGACATCAATAACATTAACCAATTCGGCGCAGCTCAGGTATATCTCGGGGCTCCTCTAGTCACCACACCCGACCCGGCCACTGGCGCCGCTTGCCCCGGGGAAAATTTCATCACTGGCGGAGCTGAATGCCTCACGCGGCCAAACCAGCAATATGCCGCGATCAACATGCGGGGCAGTGGCGGAACGAGTCGCTACGATGCCTTGAACGCTAAACTCCAAACGCAGAACCTGCACAACACTGGTTTAAGTTTGGTTGCGAACTACACCTGGTCGCACACCCTTGATGACATCAGTTCGACTTTCTCCGACAGCTTGCAGGGCGGATCCGGGTACATCGGCAGTCTTGGCTATACCGATCTTGCCAACCCGAAGCTGGATTGGGGCAACGCGGATTATGATGTCCGGAATCGGTTCGTTGTTTCACCAATCTGGGAGACTCCGTGGTTCAAGAGCGGAAGGGGGAGTCAGGCACTCGGGGGCTGGTCAATCGTAGGTATCTTTACAGCGCGTACGGGGATTCCGTTCAGTGCATACGACGCCAACAATATCGAAGTCGGGTACACTATTCCGCGGTTGACGCCAGCCACTCCCCCCGATTTCCATGTCACCTCGAATCCTGTGGCGTCCGGCCCGAACGCTTTCAACCTGTTAACGCTGCCCCTACCCGCTAGTTTTGCGCCTCTCAACACAACCCTAGGTATTTCGGACTTTGGACCATTTCCAGCTAATATGACCGCCCGGAACGCCTTCCGTGGCCCCGGGGCATGGAACTTAGATACGGCGCTGAGCAAGAATTTCAAGCTGACCGAGCGCGTCGGACTGACGTTCCGAGCCGAGGGATTCAACATTTTCAATCACCATAACATGTATGTATTTACTCCGGCTCTCCAGTACGGTGGTGGCCCGACCACAACTCCCATCACAGTCACCGGGCTTAAGGGCGGTCTGAATACCTTCGCCAGCGGTGGCAACAACGACGAGCGTCGATTCGGTCAGTTCTCCTTGCGAGTCAGCTTCTAGGCTTGCAGCATATTACTGGCGGGGAGCCGAAAATGGCTCCCCGTTTTTTTCTGAACCTTAAGGTTTCACCGTCAGCTGCGTTATTAATCTAGCTCTGCCGTACATGCCTCCCAATCTTCGGATCTCGATTAACTCCTCGTGTTGCGGCCTATCCTCGCTGTAAACATCGCTGTGTCTTCCTTCGATGCTGCAGCAGCCGACGAAATCCATGGTGCAGGTTGTTCAAGAAGCTTAGGAGGAGGATTGTGGTTCTATCTCTTGTAAGGAAGGCGGAAGTTCCTGCGAAAGGTCGTTAGTTCGCCGCGAGGTGTTGGTCGGGATTTGATTTTGCTTGACCGTGGGCTGGGACTGGAGTGCTTGAGGTCCTTTTTTTCGCGGCGACAGACGAACTGGCCGATTTGGCAGCGATTTTCTTTTTGTTGAAGTCGCGAACGATGCGGGCGACGTAAGCTTTGGTCTCGTAGTAAGGAGGGACACCGTTGTATTGCTCGACGCGCTCCGGCCCGGCGTTATAGGCGGCGAGTGCTTTGATGAGATCGAAGTTGTAGCGCTCGAGGAGTTCGCGGAGATACCGGGTGCCGGCTTCGACGTTGGCTTGCGGGTCGAAGGCATTGCGGACGCCGAGTTGCGAGGCGGTTTGGGGCATAAGCTGCATTAATCCCTGAGCGCCTTTGGGGGAGACGGCGTGAACATTGAATCCGCTTTCCGCGCGGATCACGCTGGTGACCAGATCGGGGTCGAGTTGGTAGGTTCCGCTGACATCTCTTACAGCTTGGTTCAGGTCGAATGGATTCTGCGCGGCGGAAGCCAAGCGTGGAGATCGGGTGGGCGCGGGTGTGGGAGGATCGGGGAGGGATTCGAAGTGATCGATTTCAGCGGTGGGGATGTCGACGAAGCTGGATTGATCTCCATCGATGTAGAGGCGGGTGACGGAGCCGAGAACTTGGCGACGCTGGTGCCGGATGGAGAATCCGTTGCGGAGCACGGCGGAGTCGGCGGCGAAGCCAGGTAGGGCGAGCGCAATCAGGAGTGCGAGTTGGAACAGCTTGTTCATTTCAAGTTGATGCGCGCGAAGTTGAGTTCCCATGGCTAAAGCCTCAAATTATTCTGATGCTTTACGCGGCGCTGAAGCTCCGCTCTACCACGGTATGTCATCTTCCATCTCTACCTACTGACGACGTCATCCAGAGCTGCTGCGACGCCGCAACGGTCGTTGGCCAGAGTTATGCTCCAGCCGCGGGAGCGGAGTTCCTCGCAGGCATTCCCCATAATAACCGGATGGCCGGCGAACTCAAGCATTTCCACGTCGTTGTGGTTGTCACCGATGGCCATGACCTCCTCGCGGTGGTAGCCGCGGTGGGCGGCCCAGCGGGCCAGAGCGTGGCCTTTGGAGCAGCCGGCATTCAGAATGTCGATCATGGAAAGATCACGCTCGGGATATTCGGTGCGGAGGATGGTGATGCGGTTGTCCAGGCCCGTGGCTTGCAGAGCCTTGAGTGCTTCGGCCATGCGCGCCATCGAGCCGCAGAGCATGGCCTGGACGGGGTCGGTGACGAGGGAGTTCTCGATGGGAATGATGAAGTCGATGTACTGCATATTCTTTTCCAGCCAGCGGCGGATGCTGTCGTTGAGGGCGTCGAGATGCTCGAGGACGATGGCGCCTCTGGTTTCGTTGTCAAAGGTGAGAACGGTGTGGCCGCGGAAAGCTTGCATGGAGGTGCAGATTTGGCGACAGGTCTCGCGCGGCATGAGGTCACGGTGGAAGGTTTCGCCAGAAAGAGAGCGGGTGACGGCACCGTTGGAGCTGATGAGCCAGAGGTCGAAGCCGAGTCGCTGCGCGATGGGAAGAGCGAAGGTGTGACGGCGTCCGGTGACTAGAACGATTTCAATGCCAACGGCGTGGGCTCGGCGCAGGGCGTTGAGGTCATCGGGTGCGATCTGAAATTGGGGATTGAGGAGCGTGCCATCGATGTCGGAGGCGATCAGGCGAATCTGGCCCGGATTCGGGCTCTTGGGCTCGAGCTTCAGGGTCTGGATTCTTTGGTGCATTTCTTTATTGTTACATACCGCTTTTCTGCGGCAGTTATGGATCGAGAATCTTTAACACGGGGGCACAGAGGTCACCGGAGTAGAGCTCACGGGTTTGTCGGCGTGTTATATTTCGCAACGCATGGGACTTCTTTTCTTTTTCTTTCATTGGTGGGGATTTTTGCTGCAGGCGGTAGCGATTGTGCATTTTATTCGCCGGCGTCCGGATACTTATTGGATTTTCATTATTCTTTTCCTGGGATGGATTGGGGCGGCGGTTTACATTGTGGTGGAAGTGATTCCGGATGCAGGTCTGCTGCACGGCTCATTTCAGGTGTTTCCGCGGCGACGAAGAATTCGCGAGTTGGAGCGGGCGATTCTGGATAATCCTTCGGCGGGGAATTATGAGGAGCTCGGGTTGCTATATCTCGATGATGGAGATTTTGCCAAGGCGCGGGGATGTTATGACCGGTCGATTTCGCAGCGGTCCGATTCGGTAGATCCATTTTACCGGCGAGGAGTGGCGGAGGTGGAGTTGGGGGACTTCGCGGCGGCGGTTCCGGATTTGGAGCGCGCCGTGGAGGCCGATCCCGCTTACGATTTTCATCGCGGGATAGGACTGCTGGCGCATGCTTACGCGCAGACGGGGAAGACGGAAAAAGCCGGGAAGCTCTTTGAGCAAGCCACGAAAATTTCTACGAGTTCGGAAACTTACTACAACTACGCGACGTTCCTGCAGGCGCAAGGGCGGGTGGATGAGGCGAGGCAGTGGGTGCAGAAAATCATCGATAAGCGGGCGACGATGCCAGGGTACCAGAGGCGGCGGGAGCGGGCGTGGTTTCGGCGGGCCTATGCGATGATGGCGCGGTTGCGGCTTTAGGGCTGAAGCTCTGATCATTTTGAACGCCTTACGCGGCTGCATCGCCGCTCTTCCAGAGATAGCATTTTCATGCACGTCAGCACGGCTGAAAAGTCGTGTGTCCTTCCCGAACTTTGCAACCATCAATAACGGTCGCTGGTGTCGATGTTGAAGCCGAGGATGGCGTTGAGGGCGACGGGCTGGGCGCCGCGGGTGGCAGGACGGAATTTCCAACTGGGAAGGGTGGCCATGATTTTTGCGGTCATGGCGACGGGGCCGGGTTCGAGCACTTGCAGATTTCTCAGGTTACCCGAGGCGTCGAGTTTGCATTTGATCACGACGCGGGCGTGAGGAAGTCCGGTGGGTAGATCGGTGCGAAGACCTTGCGGGCCGATGAGAGCGCCTGCGTGGGTGTTGGGATCGGTCTCCGCGAATTGCATGACGACGGTGCCGACAGAAGTGTCGACGTAGACGGTGTAGTTGTCCCCGGGAAGCTTGCCGTAGAAATCGAAGGCGCCCCCGGAGCGCGAGGTGGCCACGATGGTGATGGCCGGTCCCGTGTCGCTCTTTACGGACGAGCGGCCGGGCAGGCTGGGAGCGTCGCTGTTTCCCGAGTCGAAGCTCGGAAGTGTGACGATGGTGCTGCCGCCGCGAACGTCGACCCCGGGAGCAGTTGGAGTGCCGGCAGGAAGGGTGCCCGCGCCGCCGGCCCCGGGGGTAGGAGAGATTCCTCCGCGAGCGTTGGGGTCCGAGCCCCGACCTGTAGCGGATCTTCCTGCGCCCGTAGCTTCTCCCGCCAAGCCGCTGCCCGCCCCGTTTCCATTGCCTATGCCCGAGCCTCCGCCCGTGCCTCCAAGGCCGGGTTTGTCGCCACCCGATGGAGACATGGCAAGCGATCCTTTTCCGCCGGTGCCGGGCATCCCGGGTTTGGCGCCGGGATCGGCGGACAAAACCACACCGGAGTCGTCGGAGTTCCCCCCTGTGCCCTTGGGGGGAGCGAGCGCTGAACCGATGTCTCCAGGGCCTCCCATGCCACTCCCTGTTCTGCCCGAGCCGGAAAGGCCGGAGCCTGATCCAGTTGAGGGCGGGGGCGGAATCACGTTATTGGCGAGCAGACCTCCGTTGCCAGAGCCGCCGGAATTTGGAGAACCCGAACCGGAGCTTTGTCCAGCTCCGTTGACCGATGGAGGCGGCGGGATGACGTTCGAAGCGCCGAGTAACGAGCGTCGAGATTGTCCTGATGAAGAGCCGCTGCCAGCGCCACCGCCAAGCATCGGAGGCGGCGCGACTACGTTCGGTGAGCCCTGGGATCGTGCGGAAGAAGGTTCACCAGATCCTGAGGCGGAACCACCTACCGAGGGCGGAGGTGGAATGACGTTGGCGACGAGAGAGTTGCCGGATCCGCCTGCGGAAGTTTGTGATGTGCCTGCGGTGCTAGCGGATGAGACAGACGGAGGAGGCGGTACGACATCCTGCGTGCCGAAGAGTTTGCCAATGATGGTGCTGACGAAAGATCCGTTGGCCGCCTGTGTAGGGGGTGGAGGAATTACGTTGGGCGCGGAGGAGCGAACGCCGCCGCTTTCGAGCCGGCGAAAGTCACGGGGAGAATCGGCGGAGGGCGGCGGCGCGACGACCGAAGGCACGGGCATATTGAGTTTTGCAATGCGCGAGGATTCGCGTTCGGGAGCGGAGACGGGCGGAGGCACGACGGCAATATTATCCATCTGCACGCGCGATGGAGAAACTTCCCGGGTTACGGAAGAAGGTGCGGGCGCGATCACGGTCCCGTGGAGAGCAGGAGCAGAGCGAACCTGATCGCGGGATATGCGCGAGGACGCAGGCGCGATCACGGTGGAGCTCAAAGATGGCGCGGAGCGAGTGCGGTCGCTCAAGATATTTGGGGCAGGGGCGATGATACCGGCATCGAGCTTTGGAGCGTAAAGCGTGTGTTCGGAAAGCACGCTGGGCGCAGGGGCGACGATAGCTGCCGTCAGCACAGGGGCGGTGCGGGAGCGGTCCGGGGAAATACTGGGCGCGGGGGGCACGATAGAACTGAGAGTGAGGCCGCCGCGGGATTGATCGCGGGCAACGTTGAGCTGTGCCGGAGCAATCACGTTGGCGGGAAGACTGGGTGCGGTAAGAGACGAACGCAGCCCTTCAGAGGGAGGCGGTCCGGGAATAGATTTGAAAGCGAGCAGGTTGGCGACGGATTCGGTGGACGCGGGGAGTTTGAGATTCGGAGCGTCAACCACTTTTTCGGCGAGCGAAGAGCCGCGATCCACCTTAATGGTCTGACTGCGATCACGCGCTTCGTCGCCGCCGGCGCGCCCGCTGGCGCCGGATTGGGCTCCGCCTAAATCTTCGGTGCGCGGGAGTTCGTCGGCGGAGTAGTAAATGACTTCAACGGGCTGCAGGCGGGGAGCGGCATAGGGACGGAGGCGGTTGATCTCGCGCGGAAGCTCCATCATGATGAGAAGCAGTAACGCCTGGAGCAAAAATGAGGGGACCAGGCCGCGATTGGGAAATATGCCGTGGGGAGCTTCTCCGGCCAGGCGCGGACCGGATCGGGCGAGGGCGGGACGGATGGAAGTGGTGAACTCCTGCCAACGCGGTGACCACTCTACGAGGAGCTTGGGGGCATCGTGGAGCTGGGACCGTTGTTCGAGTTGGAGAGTTTGAGTTACCATGAAAAATAAACCCGTTCGTCCTATAAATTGTTCCCTCGGGGCTGAAGCTACCTGTTCTTGTATTTAATACCACTTTTGCAGCTACTCGCCAGTGAGCGTCGGAAGCCGTGCCTTTTCAAGGCTGGGCGCCCCCTTCATGTTGATTTTAATTCTATCGCCCAATGCGGTTTCTGTTTGGGCTAAGGTATGCACCGGCAATTCCAGGACCGAAACCGCCTGCAAGCGCACTGGCGCGAAGCGCCAGGGCCGGAGATTGCGCTCGAGGTGCACGACGGTGCCGTCGCGGTCAAGATAGACGACATCGATGGGGAAACGCATAGCAAGAGTATGAACTCCGCGGCAGGGCCGAATCCAGAGGCCTCGTCCATTACGAAAGTCATCTGCGGACGCGCCTAGCAGTCCCCGCAATCGGGACCAGTGCGTCTCGGCCACGGCCAGTTCCGTGGCGAGAAAGCGTTGGCGGGTTTGGTTGAACGCCTGAGCGCGCGAGTCAGATTGCGACATGATGCTCTGCTTAGCTTCCAGTAGTGGTGGAGTTCAATCGGGAGGCGAGCGAAACGCGCGATAGATCGCTCCGACTACACGAAGCTTTGCGCCGGTCGCCCAGATCCATCGCCGCGTCAGGAACGCTTGCCGAGGTAACAACCGAACTGCGCCAACTTACTTTGTTCAACTCCACTACTCGCTTTTCTCTTCCTGCCGAATATGAGGCTATTTTGTGACGAGGGAGCGATAGGCCTGAATGAGCGCTGGACCAATGGTAACGAAGAGGAACGGAAGCAAAATGAAAATCACGAGGGGAGGGACCATCTTGATAGTGGTTTTGGCAGCCTGCTCTTCGGCGCGCTGACGGCGGGAGGTTCGCAAAGAATCGGAATGAACGCGCAAGGCTTGGGCGATGGAAGTGCCGAAGCGGTCGGTCTGAATCAGTGTTCCGACGAGCGAACGCAGGTCATCGACGCCGGTGCGATCGACAAGATTGCGCAGAGCCTCGGCGCGAGGCTTGCCGGCCCGCATTTCAAGAGTGACCAGGTGAAACTCGTCGCTGAGTTCTGGGTGGGCGTGATGCAAATCCTTGCCAACGCGCATGACCGCCTGGTCGAGGGCGAGTCCGGCCTCCACGCAGATGACGGTGAGGTCGAGAGCGTCGGGGAGCGCGATGCGGATGCGACGCTGACGTTCTTTGATCATTCGCTTGAGGATGAAGCGAGGGATGAAGAAGCCGAAAGCGGGCACGCAGACCAGCAAGGCCACGCTATCGAGGCCGGAGAAAGCGATCACGCCGGCAAGACCAAGAAAGGCCAGAAAGATGCGAGATCCGAAGTAGTAGCTGACATGACGGGGATCGCGTCGTCCGGCTTGGATGAGCCATTTGCGAGTGCGGGAGACATCGGAGGGAGAGAGCGGAATGGCTTTGCTGAGAGGATCGAGGGCTTGCTCGATGCGATCGCGTACTTTGATTTGAGGCTTTTCCTGAGCGACGGTAGGCTGACCGCCGAGGGCACGCAAACGGGCTCCCAAGACGGAAGTGGGCGTCACGGCGGCGGCGCCGAAGGCGAACACCACCAGAACAACGGTAACGAAGACGATGATGGTCAAGATTAACGGCATGGTCATACCTGAATCTTAATAATCCTGCGGATCACAAAATAACCCGTTGTCTGTAAAGCCAGACTGATTACCAGCAGAGCGTGGCCAATGGGATCATAGAAAAGCGGATGGACGAATTCCGGACTGTAAACCAGAAGAATGGCGACCACGGTGGGAGGCATGCCCATCAGCAAAGCCATGGTGATGCGGCCCTGCGCGGTGTGGACCCGCACTTGGCGCTGAATCTTGAAGCGCTCGCGGATTACGTAGGACAAATTGTCAAGAATCTCGGCGAGGTTGCCGCCGGTTTCACGCTGCAGCATGACGGCGGTGACGAAGAACTTGACGTCGACCAGGGGCATACGCTCGGTTAGATTGAGGAGGGCATCGCGCACGGGCATGCCGTATTTTTGCTCTTCAAAGAGTTGGCGGAATTCGCTGGCCAGCGGCTCGGCGACCTCAGTGGAAATCATTTCCAGAGCGGTAGTGAAGGCGTGACCAGCGCGGACGGCACGGGCCAGGGTGTCAATGGCTTCGGGAAAGAGTTCTTCAAATTTTTCGAAGCGTTTCTGGCGACGGTAGGATACGACGGAATAGGGAAGAAAGGTGCCGATGACGAGTGCAGCCCATCCAATGGCGGGATTCTTGGTAAAAAGCACGGTCACCAGACCGGCGACCACGCCGGACAGAATGCAAAGCAGAAGAAAGTTGCCGGCACGGAATTTCATGCCCGCCTGCAGTAGAGCATCCTGCATGGCGGAGACGCGCGCGGAGCGGCGGAGGAGAGTGTCGAAAGCGGGAATCTTGCTGAGTTGTTCGTCCCGGACAAGGGCCAGTTCCTCGCTGGGTTCGCGCTCCGGGGCTTTCTGCGCAGTGGCGAGGCGGTCTCGAATGAGGCGAGCACGGGCACTGCGCTGGTCGATGAGCGAGCCGGCGACAAAAGCGGCGAGGGCAACTACGATAAAGACGACTAATGCAATTACAGCGGGCATGGTGTGTCTTCTAGAACTCCTCGGTAAACTGCGGCAACCTCACCTTTCGATATAGTCACACGTTGCACGAAAATAGCCCTTCACTCGATCTTCAAATCTCGGTTCTCGATTCGAATAAAGCGGGACGGATTCGCGCCCCGGCGGTGGTCAGGCGGTCGGCGAACTGAGGACGAATTCCGGTAGCGTGGAATGATCCCCGCACTTTTCCCGATTCATCGACGGTGCGGCGCTCGAACACAAAAATATCCTGCATGACGATGGATTCGTTTTCCATTCCCGTTACCTCGGCAATGGACACAACCTTGCGCGTGCCGTCGGACAGGCGGGCGACTTGTACGACGGCGTGAATAGCAGAGGCGATCTGGTAGCGCACGGCGCGTTCGGGAATATTTAGATTGGCCATCGAAACCATGTTCTCGATGCGGGCCAAGGCGTCGCGGCCGGAGTTGGCATGGACGGTCGTGAGGGAACCTTCGTGGCCGGTGTTCATGGCCTGCAACATGTCGAAGGCTTCTTCTCCGCGGACCTCGCCAACGATGATGCGGTCGGGGCGCATACGCAAGCTGTTGATGACTAACTGGCGCTGGCGGACCGCCCCTTTGCCTTCAATATTGGGAGCCCGGGTCTCGAGCCGGACGATGTGTTCCTGTTTGAGCTGAAGTTCGGCTGCGTCTTCGATGGTAACGATGCGCTCGACGTTAGGAATGTAACCGGAGAGGACATTCAGAAGAGTAGTTTTTCCCGCGCCGGTACCGCCGGAGATCAGAAGATTCAGACGACCCTTGACCATGATTGAAAGCAACTCCAGCATGGCTTCCGTGAGGCTGTGATTCTCGATCATGTTGCGGGCAGTGACCGCCTCGCGTCCAAAACGGCGGATCGAGAGGCAGGCGCCATCCAGCGCGAGCGGGGGAATGATGGCGTTCACGCGGGAACCATCGGGAAGTCGGGCATCCACCATGGGTGAAGACTCATCCACTCGGCGGCCGACTCGGGAAACGATGCGCTCAATGATCTGCATGAGGTGCTGGTTGTCTTTGAAGGATAAGCCGGTGAGTTCGAGTTTGCCGGCGCGTTCGATGTAAACCCGGTCGAAGCGGTTGACGAGAATGTCGGAGATGGTGTGGTCCTTGAGCAAAGGCTCGAGCGGACCGAGACCGAAGATTTCGTCGAGGATTTCGCGCGAGAGGCGTTCGCGCTCCGTAAAGCTGAGGGGAACGACCTCGCTGTTGACGGAGTTGCGGATCAGAACGAGAACTTCTTCGCGGGCGCTATCGCCGTTCGAGCGGCCCAGTTTCTCGAGATCGAGACGGTCGAGGATCTTGCGGTGCAGGTCGGACTTTACCCGCTGGTACTCGGTGTGCTCGAAGGTTTGCAGATTAGCCATAAAACCTTATTCAGACTTGGAGGTCAAACGCTCTTAAACAAGGACCAGGCGGTACGTTTCACGTCAACGTCATTGCTGGTCAATTCTTGGGCCAGCCCGGAAAAACAACGAGCGATTTCGGTGTGACTCTGCTCCATCACCGGCGAACCACGATCGATGGCGGAGGAGATGGCAAAATATTGGTTCGGTACCCGCCACAACAATTTGACACCGGCAGCATTTTCGGCGTCGGACTCGGTGAAGCCGGGCACCTTGCGAAAGCGGTTCAGAACCAGACGCAAGCGCTCGCGATTTCCGGTTTCCCCTAAGTATTGTTGCACGCGGGCTGCACTCCATAAAGAGGCCACGTCGGTGCAGGCCACCAGAAGAACGAATTCCGACAAATTCGAGACCAGCCGGCTGGCAGCATCGAGACGGGAAGAATTGTCGACGACGACATAGCGGTAGTGGGCCACCAACATATCGAAGAGCCGGACAAACTCGGCGGTGGTAGGTTCGATGGCGGCGGGGGCGCTGGTGCCAGCGAGGAGTTGCAGCCCCGCACTGTGACGCGTCATGAAACTTTCCAGCAGGGAGCTATCCATGCGGTGAAGATTGCGGGTAGCGTCGGAAATATTGAACAGAGGTTTGAGGTTGAGATGCAGAGCCGTGTGCCCGAGAGGAGCGAGGTCGATCAAGGCAGTGTTGCCGTGGGCGGATTGCAGGGCTAACGCCAGGTTGACGGCTACTGTAGTGGCTCCACTGCCGCCCTTGGCATTGACTACGGTGAATACCTTTCCGCGAGGACCCTCTTTATGAACGCGGCGCTGGGCGGTGGTGAGGCGAACGAAAGCTTCGAGCAAATCGGTAGTGGTGGTGGGGCGTTCGATGAACTCGCGGGCCCCAGCACGCATGGCGCTGACGATGTTTTGGGGCTGGTTAAGGCTGCCGATGGCGAAGACAGCAGAGTCGGGCATCTCCTGGTGGAGGAGTTCGATGGCGCGCATGGCGGCGGATTGGTTATCGGCCGGAATGTCAATCAGCAGGACGTCCGGATTGGCCGCCTGAACGCGGCGCATGATGGGATCGGAGGCGGCCACAGGAAAAGTGGCGCAGGTGTGAACCGTGTTGGCCACGCTGGTGCCATCGACCAGCACCTGGAGCACGGTGCGCTGCTCACTGTCTGTGGCCACGATAACGACGGAAAGTTCCGGCATACTTGATCCTGCGTGTAAATTCTTGCCGTCCCTTGCGGGACTCGGGTTATTTTTACTTTCTCCGCCCGGGAACTGTCGTGCCGGGCGTTCGGCTTCGCATGACGCCCCCTTTTTATCCCACGAATCAACAAAGGCACGTGCGAGGCACGATTCTCATTCCTGATTCCAACGTTGCGTCCGTTACTTTCCCGAAGGTTTTGTACCGGACTTTCCTCCGTCGAACTTATCCTTGTCCATAAAGGGCTGAGGATTGGTGGGGCCGGGCGGCAATTCGTTATTCGGGGAAATTCGGTGTACCGTGCACAATACCACCAACTCCGAATTACTTTTTTGAACGCTCTTGCTCTTGAAGAAGGCGCCGAGAATCGGGATATCGGACAGGCCGGGAATTTTGTTCCAGATGTCGGTGACGCGATTGTCAATCAATCCGGCGATTACGAAACTTTGTCCGTCGCGCAATTCGAATTCGGTCTCAGCTTTGCGCGTGCTCAAGGCAGGGACGGTGAAGCCGGATATGGTGAGAGCGTCGGCAAAATCGAGGGTGCTGACCTCGGGCGCTACAACCAGGTGGATATTGCCGTTGGGCATGATGACCGGAGTGAAGTCAAGTTTGACGCCGAATTCCTTGAACGAAATAGTGACGGCAGTGAATCCCTGTCCCGGTTGCACGATGGGGAAAGGAAACTGGCCACCGGCAAGGAAGCTTGCCTTCTTGCCGTTGACGGCGATCAGATTGGGCTCCGCCAGAATCTGGAGCAGATTCTTGGTCTGGAGAGCTTCGATGACGGCACCGAAATGAATGTCAGGACGAAACAAGAATAGATTCAGAACGTTGTTAACCGTCTGCGAGGCCGTGACCGGAGCGTTCTGCCCGACAGTCTGGCTGACGGATTGCGTGCCGAAGCCGCCGTACTGGCCGGTGGTGGTGGTTCCGATCGTGTTCGCGGCGCCGTTGGAAAACAGATTCGCGCCGAGCTGGGTAAGAGCCGTGCGGTCAACTTCGGCGAACTTTACTTCGAGCAGAACCTCCTGAGCGCCCACAGGACCGAAGGTGAGCACGTTGACCACATTCTTGGAATAGGCGGCAGCAAGTTCGCCAGCGCGCTTGGCAACATCTTCCGTGGTGACGTGACCGGAGAGAACAATGGCGGCTCGGGAAGGCGTGACGGAAATCTGCTCGTCAGGAAAGACGCGATGTTCCTCTTCGGCGCAAGCGCTGACATCAACATCGACGCGGAGGTCGAAGCTGCGGGAGCGCTCGAGTTCGTCCCAGATAAGCAGCGAGACTTCGCCGGGAGCTTTACCGTGAACCAGGATTTGGGTTGGCGTAATGACTTGGGCAAAGGCTACATTCGGGTCGGTGACAGAAATTCGCTTGAGGCGCTCGGTGGTATTGATGAGCAGGGACTTGTCGACCATCACGCGGAGGGGAGCCGAGCCTTGTGGCAGGGCTGACTGGGGTGGAAGAGTGGTTTGCGCTGCGACAGCCTGATCTTGCGCAAGGGCAGGGGCAACCGTTTCAGGCTGTTGTTGAAGCGCGGAATCGGCGAGGGCGAACGTCGGCATAGGAAGCCAAAGTGTGGCTGCTATTAGAGCTGTCGTGCAAAACTTCATCGTGTGATTCCTCTCCAAATGAGGAAACCTGCATGCAATCTATGAGACGCGCAGGCCGAAACTACCTCGGCGATTTGGGCTCTTCCGTCCCTTGTTCGGGAAAATTGACAACATCCTTTTTCTTATCACCCTGGTAAACCTCAATACTAAGCACCGAGGGAGCGGGAGCGGGTTGCTGAACTCTTGGTTGCCTGACGGCGTGGGCATGACTCGGCGGAGCTGCGGGCGGTGTACCCCCCTTGTACAATCCTTTTGCGTTGACTGCCGGGACTTCGTCCTGCTGCGTGTCGATAGGGTTGCGAAGAGCGAGCTGGATACGGCCTTCGGAACTGGCCAGCGTCAGGCGTTCGGCATCGTCAGGCGAGACCAGAAGAGTGATCACTGGCGTGCTTTGCGCCTCGCCGGCTGAATTACGCTCCAAAGTGTGGCCGGACGCAATTACGGCGACATTTTGCAAGACCGTTGTCGTCTGATTTTCGGTGCTTCCGTTCGGCGTCCCGGTGAGAAGGATATCAACACGGGTGCCGGGACCGACGAAGCCGGCGACGGAGACAACTTCATTCACCCGGACCGAGACGGCGCGCATTCCCGGCGGAATGAGGGAAGGTAAACCGGAACCGGCGTTTTCCGGCGCCAGTTTGCTGGGCAAAATGAACTCCCCCCTCGCGATCGGGAGGATCACGCCGCGGCCAAGCACCTTGGAGCGCCCACTGTAGGTTCCAGCGGGCAGGGCGGACACCGGGTACTTCACGATGCGCAGGTCGTGCTCCTGGACCCTGGCTCCGACCTGGATATCGTCGGCAGCCACCACGACCTCCGCGCCCGGTTCGCTGTTCAAGGAACCCCTGGTCTGAAGAGTCTTGTAGACGAAGAGGCTCACGACGATGCCCAAGGCCAACGCCACGGCCCCAATCATCAACAGACGCGTACGGTTCATAGCACTCCGTTAGAACGAAGAAGCACGGTGCCGCTCACGAAGCAGGCGAGGGGCGTAGTTACCTTACCGCGCGACAAGATTTTACTGAATCGAGCTGGCCACGTTCGAGAAAACATTGTTTGCATTCGAACCAATCAGCCGAATCGTGCCGACAACGATAACCAGAATGACGGCCAGCATTACGGCATATTCCGCTATGTCCTGTCCGTCGTCGTCATGCCAGAGCCTGTACAGGTGGTGCATAAGTGATAGCCTCCTTAGGCAATTACAGTTCTTCAACGGTTGAAACGGAGAAAAGGCTTCGGCCTCCGAGGGCAGTTTCATAGGCTTATTTCTCGCTTGTCCTAACGGAGGATTTTCCAAAACATAAACCATAATACCCTCGAAAGTCCCCTACATGTCTAATTAATTGCACATTAGTAACGGCTTTGGCCCGCCTGGCCAAAGGGGGTGGGCGCCGCGGGGAATTGCCAAGAAATCGCAAGGCCTCTGTCTCGGGCTCGAAGCTGGCCCCCGCCGATCAGGATCCCGTACACCAAGCCGATCGTGCCCTTCGCAGGGCCTCTGGCAACTGGGTCAGCAAGGTGGAAGTTCCTACCAACCCGGTAGGGCACTGACGGGAAGCCTGGGGTAGCTGCCAGGCTCTCAGTGGGCGCGGCGACCCAGGACCGCGACAAGAGGCGTCCAGGGGCGGGAAACAGAAGTCGCGCTAAACGGTGAAATCATGAAAGCGTGGCGTGGCGACGGTGGGATCGCCAGGACTGCAGGGAAAAGTAAGGTTTGCGCGCAGCAAGCAACGTGCCAGCGTACAGGGTACAATCGCAATCCACCGTGCCTGCTAGCCACGCACAAAGCATATCGACACGACGGATCACATTGCGCTGCGGTCTTGTGCGTGTCTTTGTTTCGGGCATGCTGTGCTTGCATCTGTTTTTATTCATCAATCTCAGAGGACGCATTGAGCAAGGCTATCCAGACTTCACGGCCTTTTACACGGCGGCGACGCTGTTGCGCCATGGACTTGGGCATCAACTCTACAACCCGAAGATACAATATGAGGCACAAGAAAGCTTTGCGGGCAACATTTCATCCCGCCGAGGGCCTTTGCCCTACATCCACCCACCTTTCGAAGCGCTGATCTTCTTGCCGCTGACACTGTTGCCATATACGCAGGCATTTATGGTCTGGGATCTGCTGGCTCTTCTCGCACTTTTCTTCGTGGCGTGCCTCTTGAGGCGGTCCGTGCCCACTCTTCGATCGATCGCACCTTGGAAATTTGTATTTGCATCCCTTGCCTTCTTTCCAATCTTCGACTGCTTATTGCAAGGCCAGGATTCTGTTCTGTTGTTGTTGCTCTGCACACTCGGCTTCGACGCGCTGAAAAGAGAAACAAACTTTCTTGCCGGTTGCTGGTTCGCGCTGGGAGCGTTCAAGTTTCAGTGGATTCTCCCGATCATTGTGCTCATCGTCGTTTGGAAGGTCAAACGGGTGGCGGCAGGATTCGCAATGGTTTCACTGATTCTCGCATTCGTTTCGATCGGGTTGGTGGGCTGGCAGAATATGCTCCATTATCCCGCCTATGTTCTCCGTGTGGTGAACACACCGAGCTTTGGGGGGGTGGGTTCAGAGATTATGCCGAATCTGCGCGGATTGTTGACGGGTTGGCCGTGGCCTTTTCTGAGGACGGTGGGAAGTATTACGGCAGTATCAAGTGCGGTTATATTGTTTCTTCTCGCTGCTACGAAGGGGAGAGGGAAGTCTCATCCGCAAAGGCTGGAGCTGCAATTTTCTTTAGCGATCCTAGTATCAGGATTGATCGGCTGGCACACCAATGCGCACGATCTCGCTCTGTTGATTCTGCCGCTAGTGCTGGTTACGGATTATTGCGTGCAGACACAGGCGCAAGAACCAGCCTACAGGTTTACCCTTCTACTTCCCGCTTTTCCTACAGTCATCAGCCCGTTGTGGATCGTGCTTTGGTTTGTGAGCGGCCACCTAAATCTGATGGCCATCACGCTTCTATGGTGGACCTGGAAAATAGGCATGGAGTTGGCGCGCGACTTGCATTTGCCCAGTGGGGTTCAGCACTTAACTTCTAGTTGACTGTATTTGGCAGTAGTCCGCGATAAGACAACGACCAGCATCGGCAAATAGATGAAAAGCACGGTCCAGCGCCCTACTTCTGTGAAGTGATGCGGAGTGTGGTACCAGCGCAGGAGGCCTGCGCCCCAGCTGAAAACAGCGGTCCAGATAATTTCGCGGCGGGACTTGGGAATAAGCCACAAAACAAAGCTGTCGAAGAACCAGCGCTGCGGCATACAGGCCATCAACAGCAGAAAAATCGCATCGCGGTCACGACCACGCCATAGAGCGAGCAATAACAGCGGTCCAGGCAAAACCAGAAGCGGGATGAAGTGCTCGTAATGGTTCGTCTGGGCGAGCCATAGCCAAGGCCATCGGGGCATGACGGCCAGGCTCAGGGCCCCAATCAGCAGGCAAGCCCCGAGACCGCGCCGGGTGACGCTGGTGAGAAAAACCGGAATTCCGACCTGTGGCTTGGCCATGGTCAACGGCAGAAGAAGAGGGAAGAACGTACTGGCGGCAATGATTGGCGACCACTGCGCAGTCAGCAAGGCGGCCCAGTAAGGGTAGGCGAGGAAGACCAGCAGGCGGTGATATCCAGTCCGGGTCAGGCCGAAGGCCAGAAGTGCGGAACTGAGTCCGTAGAAAAGACCCGCGGCGATCTCCGGCTGCAGGTGGACGAAGGGCAGAGCGAACAAGCCTGCGGTCAACGGATACTGCTCAAACGACGTGTCGTAGGGATTCCGTCGTGCAAGCAATTGATGCGCGATATGGATGGCCCAGCGGAAGTCAGCGGCATCCTGATGAAGATGTTTCATCAAGAACCAGCAGAAGACGCCGCTGGCCACGCCAACGACTCCCGCTACTGTGATTCGCTTTCGCATCGGGAAGTTTGCCCACCAGTTGTAACATGGGTGCGGCCGGTTACGGGATGGAAGTTGAAGAGGGCACTAGGCGGAGCTTGGAGAAACATCTGCAATCCGTGCTCGTTTTGGTACTGGCCGCAATCGCCGCGGCCAGCATGTGGTTTTATGTGATCGGCGTCCTGCGCGCGCACCAGATCGCTGACGCCGAGGCCAAACAGATTCCGCGTGGCTTTCTTTCCGACCTTTATCCGCGGTGGTTGGGTACACGGGAACTTTTGTTGCGCCATCGTAACCCTTACAGCCGCGATGTCACGCTCGATATTCAGGAAGGCTATTACGGACGCCGACTCGACGCCGCGCGCCCGAACGATCCTAAAGATCAGCAGGGATTTGCTTATCCCGTTTATGTAGTTTTTCTGTTGGCGCCGCTGATTGGACTTCCGTTTCACGCAGTCCAGATTTTCTATAGCTGGTTGCTGCTTGGGCTGACGGCTGGAAGCGTATGCCTGTGGTTGCGGGCGCTACGATGGCGATTGTCTATGACTGCCACAGCGACCTGCATCGTGCTCACGCTGGGAAGTTTTCCAGCCGTACAAGGAATCAGGTTGCAACAGTTCAGCTTGTTGGTGGCGGCGTTGCTGGCCGGCGCCGCGGCCTGTGTGGCCAGTGGCTGGTTTTTTTTGGGCGGAGTTTTGTTGGCGCTGGCTACGATCAAGCCGCAACTGGCAGGGCCTCCGGTGATCTGGCTGCTGGCGTGGGCGCTAAGCGATTGGCGGGCACGCCGAAAGTTAGCATTTGGCTTTGGGCTGGTCATGGTTTTGCTGCTGGCGGGCGCCGAGATCGTGTTGCCAGGTTGGTGGCGAATGTTTGCCGAGGCGATCCAGCAATATCACCAGTACACGCAGAACCGATCCGTGCTCGACCAGATCATGCCTTGGGGTGGAGCGGGAGAAATTCTGGGTGCGATGGCGGCCTTGGGGTGCGTTTTTTCCCTGTGGAAGCTGCGCCATGAGGCTTCCGACTCCGAGGATTTCGGGCGGACGCTAGCCCTGGTGATGGCGCTGACGGTGTTGGTAGTGCCCATGTATGCGCCCTACAATCAGGTGCTGCTGCTGCCCGCGATTTTGGTTTTATTGCAGGATCGCACCTTGGTTGCTAAGAAACCGATTGGTAATAGGTCGAGTGGCGAGAGATCGAGTGGTAAGACATCGACTGAAAAGAGCGTGACGGCTTCGCGGCTGAACGGGGCGCGTCTCGGGTACGCTGCTGCGGCGCTGGCTTTAATGTGGCAGTGGATCGCGACCGTGAGTCTAAGCGGCGCATACTTCTTAGTGTCGCCTGCCTGGACGCTCCCGCGATGGGAGTGGCCCTTCTTCGCCACATTCGCTTTGCCGGTGCTGATATTCTTGCTCATCCTCATCGACGTGCGCGGGAAACACATGGCTACACAGAGGAGAACGCTGATGCGGGAGCGCGCGGTTACTTGATGGCTGCGTTTTGATCCTGCGAACCGCTGGTGAGAAACAGCATAAGCACTGGAATGGCGACCAGGGAATAAGAGTGCGCTCTCAACGCCAACAAATGCAGCGGCGGGAGAAGCAGGATTGCGAGCAGGCTCGCTCGCAGCCACCCCGCGGCCGTGCGCGGGCGGGATGTCCGCTTCCAGTTGAGATTCGCCAGCAGGTAAATCGGCAACAGCAACAGGCTGAGATCATGCGGGTTCAGGTGATAACTAACGAGCAGAGCAAACACCACGGTGCTCGCGAAAGGGACATCGAAATTTTCCGGGCTTGCGGAGTTGGGGGGAGCATCGACCGATGCGTCTCTCCAATCTGCGAACGCTTTTAGCAGGGCCATCGCTGACAAGATTGATGCAGCGCCGAAGATCCAAGCGGAGGGCCAAGCAGGGACGGCCAAGAAGAGTAATCCGCGAAAGTTGGCCATGGCTTGAGGAAAAATTCCCGCAAACGGCTGCTCCGGAAGATGCAGCAGGAATAAAGGGTAGGCAGTGAAGACGGACCATCCGCAAATGGCGATCGACAGGGCTGCCAAAACCAATGCAACCAGGCCAAACCCTTTCACCAGGCCGCTTTTGGCAGTTCTGCCTTGCGATACCAGGAGAAGTAACAGTATCGGCAGCGTGAGCTGAAACTTAAGCAGTCCGAGGGCCAACCAACATCCAGCGGCAAACGCGCGGGCGCGCCTCAGGGTGGTGAATGCAAAGACGAAGAAAAGCAGCAAGAGGATTGAGTCTTGCCCTTGAAGAAGACAAAGTAGGATCGGGACAAAAGTCAACGCCGCGGCGAATAATGTTCGCCAATCGTATTGCGATGATACTTCGGCCACGAGATGGTGAGTGGCCAGTGCAAGGAATCCGAAGTTCAGCACCCACCACAGAAGACACGCTGCTTTCAATGGCAGCCATGCGACGGCAAGATAGACCACAGCTTCGAATGGCGGATGTATGTAGAGCGTGCCGACTCTACCGGAGTAGCGAGCCTGATATTGACGTTGTGCGTTGGCATCGTAAAGTTGATGTCCATGGCCGTCGGCCAGCATGCGCGCCGCGGCGTAGAAATCGATGAAGTCCGTACCCTGTAGGGAGGCTGACAAACGTGCGCCGGCAAGACTGAGCAATGAACACAGCAGAATGAAGAGGAGGAACGTCCGAGCTCCAGATGCGATTCTCTGCGAGCGAGTTGTGGAGGACAGAAGCACGTCGCAGTCTATCGGACGGCTGCGGGGAAGCGCTACAGGCGGTTTCGACAAAAACTCTTCCCGTGGGGGTATGATTGCTGTCATTATTCTAAACGGCCCGAATTCTGGGTAATCTCAGGCCAGAAGACGCGCAAAATCCCATGGTCCTAAATGCCATAAGCCGCCCCAAGTCTTCCGGTTCGGGAGTGTTCCCGGCGCTGGTGCTGGTGCAGGGAAACGAGCAAAAAAATATCGTTCTCAACCGAACTCCGTTCAGTGTGGGGCGCAAAGTGGACAAGGATCTGGTGATCGCGGATCCGCGAGTGTCGCGGGATCACGCGCTCATTGTGCTGGAGGATGACGGATTTTTTCTGGTCGATCAGGGTAGCAAGCACGGCACGTTCGTCAACGGCGAACGAATTCAGCGGCAAAAGCTGGAACGGAATGACCGCCTGGAATTCGGGGCGCGGGATTCGACGTACGCGATTTTCAATCCGGCGCACGGCACGTCGAATACGGCTCGCGAGTTTTTAAGCCAGATTTCCGGCATACAGATTTCGCAGGAAGCAAACGATCTGGAAAAGTTGACGCTCTTTCTGGAAGCGGCGCGCAAGTTGAATACGGCGGGCGTGCTGGACGAAATCCTGATGACCATGCTGGAGGTCACGCTGCGCCTCACTCGCGCCGAGCGCGGTTATGTTTTTCTGAAAGATGAGGAGGGCGAACTGAAACTGGCAGCGGGGCGCAACAACAAGGGCGAATCGCTGCTGGATGACAAAACAATTTCGCACTCCGCGCTGGAAGAGTCTCTGCGGTCGAACTCGGAATTTTTGCTCACGGATACGGGAAGCTCCGACGATTTGGCAGGACGGCAGAGCATTGTGGCTTACGATTTGCGGACCGTGATTTGCATTCCGCTGCGCAAACGGCAGGTGCAGGCTACGCGCGATCAGCAGACGCCCGCGCCCAATGCAGCTTCGGAGGTGACGGGAGTCTTGTACGTGGATTCACGGTTTGCCTCGCGCGAATTTTCCGGTGTGGGCCATGACATTCTGCGGGCGATCGCAACCGAAGCTGCGTCGCTGATCGAGAACGCGCGGCTGGTACAGGCTGAGGAAGAGTCGCGACGGTACCAGCAGGAATTGACTATCGCTGCCAGCATCCAGCAACGGCTCATGCAGGTGAAGATTCCAGAAGTGCCGTTCGCGAAATTGCGCGGGAAGAATCTTTCTTGTAAGGAAATTGGCGGGGACTTTTTCGATGCCGTCAATACCAAAGAGGGACTTGCGGTGGTGCTTGCGGATGTGAGTGGTAAAGGAGTTTCGGCTGCGCTGCTGGCTTCCACCCTGCAGGGAATGATTTATTCGCATTTGAGTTCGGGCATGCCATTACTCGATGTGGTGACGGCGGTGAATCACTTCTTCACCGAAAAGCTGGTGGGAGAAAAGTATGCCACGGTGCTGCTGGCACGGCTGCGCCGGGACGGCGATCTGGAATATGTGAACTGCGGCCACGTGCAGCCACTGCTGGTGTGCGGAGGGGAAGTGATGCGCCCCCCCCACGGCAACGTGCCGGTGGGTTTGCTGCCGGACGCGACGTTTGAGAGCGCACGTTGCCAGATGAAATCAGGCGACCGCTTCATTCTGGTGACCGACGGCGTGACCGAGGCGGAGAATTCCATGGGCGACTTCTTCGAGGATTTTCGGCTGGAAGCGGCCGCGTCAAAGGCCCCGACGCTGGAGGGAATTTTTTCTGCAGTATCGGAGTTTTGTGCGGGGAATCCGCTGAACGACGATTGCACAGTCGTGGAAATTATCTACTCCAATGTGGGTGCGGACGGCTAGAAAAATCAGAATGGTGGCAATGTTTGGCAGTTTTGTTCAGTGGTTAACGTCAGGATCAAAAGACGATGGACAAGAGTGTCCGCGCCCCACGATCAGAACCCTCATGTCTCAAGTCCCCGCTACTCCACAACCACCGTATAGTCCTTACCTTCCCAACGACTTTCCTCTGGCCAGTAGAACGTAAAGACGGCCTGGCTTCCCACCGTCAATGAGGCGGTTGGCAAATCAAGAATGTAGGTGCCAAGGCCGGTATCGCGGGTGTTGGTATCTTGCGCAGTCTTCCATCCATCGATACTCCAATGCACCATCGCGGGAGTCAGCAGCACGAGCCGAAGTTTCTTGTTCCGAGGGATGGAGCGGGTCTTGTTGTTGAATCTCCAGCCGAAGATCTGGCGGATGGGTTTCTCCACCAGGTACCGTTGAACGGTTTGAGGAGGCTGATCGAAAATTTTGTTGTCGCGCAAGGAGCGGCGGAGTTTGATGTATTCGGAATGGGCCCAGACCAAGGGACAGGCGGAGCCGGAGGGTTTGCCTCGGAAAAGTTCTAGCGCGGGAATATCGTCGGCATCCCAGACTTGTTCGGGAAGCAGGCGGCTGTGACCGGCGGTGCAGTTTTCCATCACGGTTAGCAATGCTCCAGCTTCTTTGGGGCGGCCCGCGGCAAGTTCGTAGTGGGCGCGTTCCCCAGCGAGTAGCGGCCACGCGCGACCAATGCCGCTGCCGTCGAATGCCGATCCGTCTTTGTGCTCGCCGTATCCGTCGCCGTTGTAACGGTACCAGCACGGTCCTTGCGGCAACTGCACCCGCAGGAGTGCGTCGATGACGCGGACGGTATTCAGAATGCGGAGGTCGTCGGGCGCGCGTAAACCAAATCGCACCAGCGCCAGCGAATCGGGGCTGACGATGCGGAAGGCGCGCTCGGTATTTTCTCCGGGAGGCCGATTCTTGATGGGAACAAAGCCCTGCGTTGGCGAGGCCGCGGCCTCGGTGATCGGTGGAGCGATGCGGACGTAATAGCCTTCGACGCCGATTTGCTCGGCGAGATCGCCTCCGGTCGCGTAGACCCAGCGTTCGATGTTGTCGTTCCAGGCATCAGCTACCTCGCGAAGATAGGAGCCGGCATCGCTGTGACCGGTAAGGTCGGCGATATCGGCGGCGGCGAGCAGCGCGGAAATTTCCGCCGCCAAGGTGAAGGGTGAATAGCCGCCATCTTCTTCCCAACGATCTTGTTGAGTTACTGGGCCGTTGCGCACGATAAAACTCGCGGCCTTGCGCGCCATTGGCCACCAACGCTCGAGCTTGCCCAGTTCTCTCGCTGCCTCGCGACGCAACAGATCGAGCAAGAGAATAGGGAAGGCGGTTTCATCCATCTGGATGCCGCTCCAGTAAGGGCGTCCGTCTAGCCAGAGATTCTGCGCCCAGTTGCCGGCGGCTTCCTGGGTAGCCTCCAGGTAGCGAAGGACTTTTACGGCGTCAGTGACGGCACCGGCGGCGATCAGTGCGCCGGCAGTTTCGACGAGGTCGCGGGGCCAAATCAGGTGGTATCCGCCCAGGTCTTCGTCGCCTTTGCTAAAGCCCCAGGGGATCGAAAGGCTGGCGATGATCCCGCCCAGGAAATCCTTGGATTCATGGGTTCGGAGGACGGCGGTGGAGGCTCGATAAAGATCATACGGACGCTCGGGTTCATCGAGCTTGATCAATGTATCCTGCCAGTGCTTCCAGTGGAAGACATAGTGCCGGCGAAGTTCGTCGTAGTCCTCGAACAAAGTGGAGCGGACTTGTTGTCCCGCCTCGGTTACGATGCCGCCGAATCCGAGGGCAAGGACGAACTCCCCGTTGCAGACCGCAAGATCGACCTCGCCAGTGCAGGCGATGTTGCCCTTCTCGGCGCGTTGGTATTCCCATTGCATCTGGAAGTGAGCGGAGAGGTCTTGCCACCCGTCGGAGGTGCCGACGAATCCGACCGACATCTTGGTCCAAGGGGTGGAACATCCGAGGGCTAAGGCGGTGCCGTCGTGCTCAGCGAGGAACATCGGCACGCCCTTGTAATCTCCGACCCAACCGGTGTTGTCGTAACCGCAGTTGGCGAGGTGAGGGGAGAGCAGCACGTAGAGCCGGTAGTCGGAGAGCTGACCCTGGAGGGGTTCGAAGCGAATTTTTTGCAGCACTACGTTGCGGTAAGGGTCGGTGAGGATTTCTTTCTGAATGCGGTAGCGTCCGCCGATCTCAGTATTGACCAGTTCGTAGGCCGGGATGCCGGGTTCGAAGGGTTGGTTTTCGAAGGTGCAATGCCGCTTTTCCTCGGAGAAAAAGTTGCGCCCGTTGGTGACGATGAGGCCGAGGTCGCGGGTGCAGGCCTGGTCCACGCGGGGAAAGTAGACCTCATTCAGAATACCGTGGCTGATAGTGAACCAAACTTTGCTGTGCTGGTTCAAGGCCGTGCCGGCGCCGGACTTGGCGCTGGAGGTCCACCGTGGCGGGATTCCGGGAGCTCCCGGAGCGTAGATGGGAGAATTGCTCATTTGTTAGCCCGGGGGCAGTTCAACCATACCCATCCGTAATCTCGGCAGGCGACAATGGTTTGGCCACAGAGTTGATGAACGGCATCGAAGGAAGAAGCAAAAAGAAATGTTGCACTTCCCAGGGAACAAACGATAATGAACCGACTCGAAGCGATACCCATGCTGTCGATCAACTCAACGCGGAGCGCCCTAGCCTTCGGTATGTTAGCAGTCTTATGGCTCGGCTTGGCATCATGCGCCTTAGCGAGTGCGGCAGCGGAACCCGATGCCATTCCCAGCACGGCATTGGACCGCGGATTTCTGGGGCTTTCCAACCTGGATTTCGCGGGAGCGCAAAAAGATTTTTCCGCATGGGAGAATCAGCATCCGGATGATCCAGTGGGGCCGGTCAGCCAGGCGGCTGATTTCTTTTCTCCGAGTTCAACCGGCTGGGAGTTCTTGAGGGACAAAACTACGACGATGACAAAACCTTTCCCGATCGTTCGACACTCAGCCCCGACCCTGCGATCCACCACCAGTTCGAGGTGGCACTGGATCATGCCGAGCAACTGGCGCATGCCCGGCTGAACAAGAACGATGAGGATCCGGATGCGTTGTTTGCTTTGACTCTTGCCTCGGGATTGCAGGCCGATTATGTCGCTCTGATTGAAAAAAGGAATTTGGCTTCTTTGCACTACACCAAGGAGGCTTCGACGTGGGCGCAGCAATTGCTGGCAGTTTGCTCGAATTGCTATGACGCGCAGTTGCAGTTAACGGCCCAGCATAGCCACTATCTGGCTCCTTTTGCGCGGATCTGTTGCCGACGGGCTTAGCAAGTACATCATCGGCAGCATGTCGGCGCCCTTCCGGTGGCTTATGCGAATGGGCGGGCTGCCTGCGGACAAACAAGCCGCGCGCTCTGGAACTGCTGTCGTCCCTGCGAGCGCAATTTCCGGGTAATACGCTTTTTCCGTGGGAAATTGCACGCTTGCAGAACGGACATTGAATTAGCGCGTGCACCAAACGGCGGAACTGCTCACATTTTTTAAATTCGACTTTCTTGCGGCAGAATCGTGCGTGCGGAAGCTGGACTTTAAAAGCCATTCTTCGAAATCTGCTGCCGAACGCTTTCCTTCCGGTGACTACAAAATCCCATTCATCAGAAATTTACTGGTTTGTAACCAGCCTTTAACACGACGCCGTTAGAACTGAGTGTCGATCCAAGGAGGAATCATAGAGTGATGCGAAGAATCGCGCGGCTTCTGGTGTGTGCGCTTCTAGCTTTGCCGGCAACTGCCCAGACCACATTGAATGGAGCGGGGGCGACGTTTCCCTATCCGATGTATTCGAAATGGTTCAGCGAATATCAAAAGCTGCATCCTGAGATTCAAATCAACTACCAATCGATTGGCAGCGGCGGCGGCATCCGGCAGGTCATCAATGGCACGGTAGATTTCGGCGCCAGCGATGGTCCGATGACGGATGAAATGCTGAAGCAAGCGAAGACAAAAATCCTTCACATGCCGACCGTGTTAGGCGCGGATGTTCCCGCTTACAACATTCCGGGGGTGAACGCCGAGCTGAAGTTTACTCCCGAGGCGCTCGCCGGAATTTTCCTGGGAAAGATCACCAAGTGGAATGACAAAGCCATTACCAGCGTGAATCCCGGCGTGAATCTTCCGGACAAAGACATCATTGTGGTGCATCGTTCCGATGGCAGCGGCACGACCTACATCTGGACGGACTACCTCTCGAAGATCAGCCCCGAGTGGCAAAGCCAGGTAGGGACAGGCACGTCGGTAAAGTGGCCGATCGGGCTGGGTGGAAAGGGAAATGAGGGCGTGGCGGGATCGATTCGGCAGCTCCAGGGCGCGATCGGTTACGTGGAGCTGGTCTACGCGGTACAGAACAACATTTCGTACGGCAGCGTGAAGAACGCGGCTGGGAATTTTGTGAAGGCATCGCTTGAGAGCGTGACGGCGGCTGCGGCTTCGGCGCCAAAAATGCCGGCGGATTTTCGCGTGTCGATCACAAACGCCCCCGGGAAAGATGCGTATCCGATTTCCAGCTTCACCTGGCTATTGATCCCGGAGCAGTCGAAGGATCCGGCGCGAGGGAAAATTCTCGCCGACTTTCTCAACTGGATGGTAACCGATGGACAGAAGATGACGGCTGCACTTTCCTATGCACCGCTGCCTGAGAATGTTGTCCAAAAAGAGAAAGACGCGATCAAGCTGGTTAAGTAGTCAGCTCGATATTTTCCATTAATTTTTCAAAAGGAGAGCGGAATGACTTCTGTTTGGAAGTGGTGCGTGATCTTATTCTTGGCGACGACCCTCGTGGCGCAAACCTCAGAGTCGGCGACAGCGACTTCGAAGAAAAAGCAAAAGCCGGCGGCTATTACGGCGGCGGACGTGCAGGAGTTGAAGGACGCGCTGGCGGCGCAGCAGGCTGCGCTGAGGGCGCAACAGTCTGTTCTGGCGCAGCAACAGCAGCAGATTCAGCAACTGACGCAACAACTGCAGCAGAACTCGAAGCAGGTCGCGGCCGTCAGCAATGCCGCACTGACCCAGCCTGCTCCGCAGCTGCAAATGGCGACTTTGAAGAGCGATGTTGCGGTTCAGCAGGATAGCAACCCCAGCCAGAGCCTCAACTTACAGGAGACTAAGGAGCAGCCCGATACAAACCCGATGCACGGTCCTGTGTCCATCCACTTCAGGGGAATCACGATCACGCCCGGCGGATTCGCCGAAGCGGCATTCGTGCGGCGGTCAAGAGCCCTCGGCGCTGACCTGCCTACGCCGTTCAATTCGCTCACGATGCCCGGCGCTTCGCAGAGCTCTTTATCGGAGTTTTTTGGTTCAGCTCGCCAGTCCCGCCCCACGGTATATGTCGACGGGCGTTTGAAGAACGTGGAGTTTTCCAGCTACATGTCCGGCGACTTTCTCTCCTCCGGCGACACCTCGTCAGCCACTCAAACAAATAGTTACACTTTCCGTCTGCGCCAGGCGTGGGGCCAAGCCAAATTCGATAACGGATGGAGCTTCCTCGGCGGCCAGATGTGGAGTTTGGTGACCGAAAATAAGGCGGGCATCGCACCCAGCGATGACCTGGGCAAAACCAATGATGCCCGGCCCATGACCATCGACCCGCAGTATAACGTCGGATTTACCTTCGCCCGGCAATATGGGATCCGCTTGACCAAAACCTTCGGCGAAACAGTGGCATTCGCGGTTGCCATGGAAAACGCACAAGGCACGCTTACCACCCACGGAAACACGACCAACTTCCTGCTGGGCGCGGCGGGCGCGACCAACAGCTACAACGACGCTCTCACCGCTTGCGCCACCAGTTCCTACACTCCTACCGGCGCAACGGTTCCGGTCTACTACACGACCTGTACTCCGGCAGCTACTTATGCCTTTAACCCGTCGCCGGACATCATCGCCAAGGTGGCGTTCGATCCCGGGTTTGGGCACTACGAAATCTTCGGACTCTACGACCGGTTCCGCGACCGAGTCTTCCCGTGCGCAAACTTTGCCATCGGCACGACTGGTCCTTGCCCCAACAATCCTGCACTTACAGGTCCCAACGCTTCGGGTGCCTATAACGATTCGAAAAACGGTGGCGGCTTCGGAGCCAACGCCCGCTGGAACTTCGATAACAAGCGTATCGTCTTCGGTTTGCACGCCTTTGGAGGCGATGGAGTGGGGAGGTACGGTGCGGCAAATCTATCCGACTTGGCCATTCATGCCGATGGAACTCCTGACCTGATCAAGAATTACCAGGGGTTAGCCTCGCTCGAATGGCACGGCAAGAAGCTCGACGTGTACGCCTATACCGGCGCGGAGTATGACGGCCGGACGTCCGACTACAATGCCGCGACGAGCGCATATGTTGGCTATGGATCGGCGCATTTCAATAACTCCGGCTGCTACACCGAGACCCCTCCTTCTTTCGCCGTGACAAGCGGCTTCAACCCCGGCTCGCTCTCGAAATGCACCGCGGACACGCGAGCCATGATCGAAGGCACGGCCGGCTTCTGGTACCGCTTCTACAACGGTCCCAGAGGTAAATTTCAGTTCGGCACTCAGTATTCCTACGTGACGCGCCAGACCTGGTCCGGCGTGGGTCCGTCAGGATCGGGCGCACCCGGAGTGACCCCGGAAGGACTGGACGGCATGGTCTTCACCTCATTCCGTTATTACTTGCCGTAGAACGCAACTGTCACTCTTATCTTTGACCGGCGCATCGTTTGGGAAACTGCCTTGGCGATGCGCCGGATTTTTTCGTTCCTATTTGACCGGCTTAAGGCCAGTAAGCACGGCATTGGGGAGATGCTTTATACTAGGGGTCCGGCTAAGTCCTGGTAAGGTCGGATCGGAAGCGGACCCCCTAAAACGAAAACGAAAGATAGTTCAATAGTCTTCGCACATGGCTCGCCTTTCACTGGAAAGTCCTCAGTTCTACCTTAATCGCGACACCTCATGGCTCGCCTTCAATGAACGGGTGCTCGAGGAAGCCGAAGACGCGGGTAATCCGCTTCTGGAACGGGTGAAATTTCTGGCGATCTCAGCCAGCAATCTCGATGAGTTCTTCGAAATTCGAGTGGCGGCCATGGTGCAGCAGATCGAGGACGGCTACAACGAAGCCGGCCCCGACGGCTTGATGCTGACCGACAAGCGCGATCTTCTGGCAAAGCTCACGCATGAATTTGTTGACCAGCAATATGAATGTTGGAATTCGTTGCGGCCGGCTATGGCCGAGCACGGGATCCGTGTACTCGGCATGCACGAGTTGGATGCCGAGGCGCGGCGCTTCGTGGATGAATATTGCGAAAAGGAGCTGGATCCGCTGCTCACGCCAGTCACGGTAGATCCCACGCATCCGTTCCCCCGTGTGATCAATAAGGCGTTATGCCTGGGACTGCTTCTGCGGCGGAGGCGGCGCTCAGCGCTTACCTATACAGGAGTGGTTTCTGTTCCTCGTGGATTGCCTCGATTGGTGAGGCTGCCCTCCGACAATACGACGGACTTTATTTTCCTTGCCGACCTGGTGGCACATCATGCGCAGAATATGTATCGCGGCTACGACATCGTGGCCTCGGCACCCTTTCGCGTGACTCGAAACAGCAATCTTTATCTGCAGGAGGAAGAAGCGCGGAACCTTTTGGAGTCGGTGCGCGCGGAGTTGCACAACCGCCGCAAAGGCGATGCGGTGCGCATGGAAATTGAGGCTGATGCGGATCCGGAGATGATCGAGCGCCTGCGAACAGTTTTTGAGCTGGACCCATGGCAGGTTTTTCCGGTGAATGGTCCGGTCAATCTTTCGCGGCTGTTCAATGTGTATGAGCAGACCGCAAGACCGGATCTGAAATACCGTCCGTTTGCGCCTCGCGAGTTAAGGCTGACGGCGAAATCGCAAAATCTATTTGAAGAACTTCGGCGGCACGATGTGCTGCTGCATCATCCTTACGACTCGTATGATGCGGTCATTGCTTTTATCGAGTCGGCTGCGGAAGACGAGCACGTGCTTTCCATCAAGCAAACGCTCTACCGTACGAACGAGCACTCTTTGATTGTTCCCTTGCTCATCGATGCGGCGTCGCGCAAAGAGGTGACGGCGGTGGTGGAGTTGAAGGCACGGTTCGACGAAGCGCACAACATCCGCTGGGCCCGCGATCTGGAAGACGCGGGGGTGCAGGTGTTTCACGGACTGGTCGGGCTTAAAACTCACTGCAAGCTTTCGCTGCTGGTGCGGCGCGATCCGGATGGAGTGCGCAGCTACGCTCACATTGGAACCGGTAATTACAATGCCACCACGGCGCGGATTTACACCGACCTGAGTTTATTCACGGCGAACCCGGAGATCACCCGGGCGGTGCATGACGTTTTCAGTTTTCTGACCGCGTATGCCGAGAACCCAAGCTACGAGCCGCTACTGGTGGCGCCTCTGGATTTGGCAGAGAAGACCATGGCGTTGATTGATCGTGAAGCAGAGCATGCACGGCGGGGCGGCGAGGGGCGAATCATCGCCAAGATGAATGCGCTGCTCGATAAGAATGTAATCCACGCCTTGTATCGAGCTTCTCAGGCGGGAGTCGAAATCGATTTGATTGTCAGAGGCATGTGTGCCTTGCGTCCCGGCGTGCGCGGGCTGAGCGACAGGATCAGAGTGCGGAGCATCGTGGGACGCTTTCTCGAGCATAGCCGAATTTATTACTTTGGCAATGCCGGCGAGGAAGAAATTTACATCGGCAGTGCTGACTGGATGCCGCGCAATCTGTACGAGCGGGTGGAAGTGCTGGTGCCGCTGCGGGACGAGTTTCTGCGAGAGCGGGTACGCCGCGAAATCCTCGATGCTTATCTAGCAGATAACCGCAAGGCTCGCATCCTGCTGCGCGACGCGACTTATATTCGCGCGTGGCAGCCCTTGCAGGGCAGAAGGAATCGCAGACCGCCGACTGGTGCGGCGGCTTTCAGCGCGCAGGATTTTCTCATCAGCGTGGCGGAAGGGAAGCAGTTGGAGTCCGCTCCGCCGCCGGTTCCGGCCAGGAAGCGCCGGGCGCCAGCGGGAAGGGAACGATAATTCGCGATGATTATTTATTTTCTGCGCCATGCCAGTGCCGGGGAGCAGCTGATCAATCCGAAAAAGGACGAGAAGCGGGCGCTCGACAAGGAAGGCATCGAGCAGTGCGGATATGTGGGCCGCGCGTTGGCGGCCATCGAAGCCCAGGTGGACGTGATTCTCTCCAGTCCGCTGAAACGCGCGACGCAAACGGCGTCGCTCGTGGGAAACGAAATGGGTTACGAAGGCAAGCTGCAAATGGAGCCTGCACTGCGTCCCGGAGGCACATTCGCGGACTTTCGTCGCCTGCTGGAAAAGTATGCAAGCCAGGAATCGATCATGGTCGTCGGGCACAATCCAAATCTGAGTCAATTCCTGGGCACCGTGATCAGCGAGTCAGCATGCGAAGCGTCGGTTGAACTGAAGAAGGGAGCGGTGGCGCGGGTTGACATGCGCCGCAGCTCCGGCACGCTGCAGTGGTGTCTGACTCCGAAGGCCTTGCGCATCCTTTACACCGCCGCGGTGGAAAGCTCTCTTCCGAATACTTCCCGGAAATAAGCAGCGTCTTTCTCGATCGCCCATAATTCCAGATCCACCCCCATACGACGTCGGGGGATGAGGGTGAGGCGCACCTCGGCGCCCTGGTGGCTGACGCGCACCTTCTGGACGGCCCGGCTGCGGCCCAGGTTGAGTGCGCGAGCCAGCCGGAGCAGCATGATGGCTTTCTGCACACCAGGGCGGTCGGCGGGATCGAGCACCTTGACGGGCGCTTCGTCCAGTGACGGACGTGACTTTCCCAGATAGCGCGCGATGGCGGCAATCAAGCGGCGTTGCTGGGGTGTGTAGCCGAGTATTTCCGAATTCGAAATAATGTAATAGGTGTGCCGATGATGGCCGTTGCGGTTGACGTAGTCTCCCACCTCGTAGAGCATCGCGGCCGCGGATAGCCACTCCCGATATTCCGGAGTCAGACCGTGTACCGAGCGCAGCGCGGAGAACAAAAACATGGCGGACTCGCGTACATCGAGCGCGTGCTTCATGTCCACACCATAGTGACTCACCGCTTTTGTGATCGACTCCCAGCGTTCCGATTCAATTTGTTTTCCAGAGCGCGTGCTGCGGTCATATTCGGCGGCCATCTGCGCCAGCAGGCCATCGCGCAATCCGAGTGGCGAATAGCGAAAACCTTTCAGATGGCAGCGATCCAGAAGCTCGTGGTAGACCATGGCTCCGGCAACTATGATTTCTGCGCGCCGAAGACCGATGCCTTCAATTTTTCTGCGCTCTTCCACGGGTAGCCGAGCCAGGCGTTTGGCGAGTCGAGTCATTTCCGCACGGGAGACGAGCATGCGCTGCCGAGTTCCGTTCTTGCGCAAATGGCTGGCCGCGGCCGCGAGTGCAGCGGCGGTTCCAGAGGTGGCGATTACATTTCGAACTCTCGCCGCCACCACGCGAGCGGCGATGCGGTTGACCTCACGAGCGACGAATCCTTGCATTCGTTTCAGCTCGCCTTTGCGCGGCGGGTCGTGACGCAAAAATTCGTCGGTAAGACGTACCGCGCCAAGAGGAAGGCTAACAGTTTCGCGGATATGGCCGCGGACAGAGACGGTTAGTTCGCAACTTCCACCGCCGAGGTCCATCATCAAAGTGGCCGAACTGTCGGCGCGAAGATTGGAGACGAGGCCAAGGTGAATCAGGCGGGCTTCTTCCAAGCCGGAAATAATTTCAACGGTCCATCCCGTGGCGGAACGCACCCATTCGAGAAAAGCCTGGGAGTTGTGCGCGTCGCGCAGAGCGCTGGTGGCGACGACGCGTACTGGGTCGGTGACGATCTGTTGCGTGGCGCGGTGGAAGCGGCGCAACACCTTGACGGTTTCGGCCATGGACTCTGGAGTGAGGAAGCCAGAGCGGAACACCCCCTCCCCCAGACGAGTGACCTCGCGGTCTTCATGAACGGGACGAAGATGGCCGCGCGTGAGACGCGCGATTTTTAAGCGGACTGAGTTGGAACCGATATCAACCGCGGCGAAGGTCGGCATGACGAAGGATCACAGTTTACATGCCGAAGCGCTGCGTAGTCATCCAAAGCAACCAGGAGCACCAGGAGCTAATTCGTTTACTCAAACCTTGATTGTTTAATTCCTGCCAAGGCCTGCAGGACGTTTGCAGGAACACCTCTTCCCGGTCGGGGAGAATTTCGAATTCCAGCGTGGCCGGATAGGCCGAACATGGCTGGCAGCGGCTTTGCTTATTGAACGCCCGAAAGGCCATCGAATCCCGCACCTATTTTCCACAGTTTGCTTGGCAGAAAGCGAGGGCTTCGACGCCGGTATGAAGCGTGGTGCAGGTTTCTTGCGCAGTTGTGTGTAGCTAGGATTTCACAAGGAAGAAGCTGAGAGTCGGCTCGATGAATGCGGCACGATCCGGAAGGGCCGAGAGCCCCAATTCAAACCTTTTTCTTCTCTAGCTCTGCCCATCGCGCGTATAGCTCATCCACTTTGTCCTGGGCGTCTTCCATCTGTGCGTGGGCCGTTACGAGGCGTTGACTGTCGCTTACAATCGCGGGATCTTCCAGCTCTTCCCGCTTGCTTTGCAAAAAATGCTCGGCCTCCGCCACGCGCTGCTCAATCGTTTCATATTCCCGAGCTTCCAGATACGACAACTTCTTCTTAGCCGGTCCCTGGCGGTTTCCCTCATCCTTGGCGCCGCCGTGAGAACTCGCCGTGATACCGGTTGCCGCCGTCCGCGCCCTTCTCTGATGTTCGTCCAGCCAGACCTCCCATTGCGAATAATCCGCGAAGAGCCCCACTCCGCCCTGTCCATCGAGTCCAAGAACAACGGTGGATACACGATCAAGCATGTAGCGATCGTGCGTTACCAGAACCAAAGATCCAGGAAACTCCAGCAGGCTTTCTTCGAGAATATCCAGGGTCGGGATGTCGAGATCGTTCGTGGGTTCGTCCAGCAGAAGAACGTCAGCGGGCTGCAGCATGAGCTGGGCGATCAGAACGCGGGCTCGTTCGCCGCCTGAAAGTTTTCCCACCGGCTGACTCAGTTGCTCACCCGTGAACAAGAATTTTGCGGCCCAGGATGCCACGTGAGTCAGCCGATTCTGATAGATAACGGAATCGCCCTCCGGAGCCAGAGCACGGCGCAGCGTCACATCCGGGTCGAGCTCGCGCGTCTGATCGAAGTAAATGATTCGCAACCGGTCAGCACGGTGAATTTCTCCACTCAGCGGCAACGCTTCTCCGCGCAGCAGTCGCAAAAGGCTAGTCTTTCCGCTGCCGTTCGGGCCGACGAGTCCCACTCTCATTCCGGCGGTAATGACGCAGTTCAGCCCGGTGAACAATCTGCGGCTCCCTACTTCGCAGGAGACATCTTCCATTTCGATCAGGCGTTTCGTCTTCCTGTAGGTGGCGGAAAAATCGATCTGCGCGGATCCGCTCCGGCTTCTGGCATTCCGATCCGCCAGTTCGCTTATTAGCTCTCCTGCCTTATCGATGCGGGCCTTGGACTTGCGCGTCCGCGCCTTCGCCCCCCGCCGCAGCCATTCAATCTCGCGGTGTACAAGATTTTCGAGCGCCTCCTGCTGCTTCGATTGGGCATGAAGGAATTCTTCTTTCTTCTCCAGAAACCGGCTGTAGCTCCCTGCGACTCGCAGCAGTCCGTCGGGATAGATTCGGTTCAGCTCCGCCATTGTCGTGGCGACATTTTCCAGGAAGTAGCGATCATGACTGACCACCACACAGGCGAAGGATGCGGCCTCCAGCAGACCTTCCAGCCACTCGATTCCAGCCAGATCCAGATGATTCGTCGGCTCATCGAGCAGTAGGATATCGGGAGCTTGAACGATTGCTTCGACAATTGCCAGCCGCTTCTGCCAGCCGCCGGATAGTGCGGAAGCTTCGGTTTCGACATCTTCGAAGGCCGCACGTCCCAGGGTTTCAGCCAGGAGAGTGCCGCGCTCTGAGTCCGCTACCGCGGAGCGGTCCATCGCCTTCTCGGCCACGGACCGCACAGTTTCGCCGGGCGCGAATTTCGATTCCTGCTCAACGTAGCTAAGCTTGACCCTTTTGCGAATCGCGATTTCGCCGCTGTCCGGACTTACGTCACCGGCGAGAATGCGGAGCAACGTGGATTTTCCCGAGCCGTTCGGGCCAATCAATCCAATGCGGTCGCCCTCGGAAACCGTAAAGGAAACATTCTGAAACAGGGGATTCGCTCCGAACGATTTTGAAATCCCTTGTGCGTTAATGATGGGGGGCAACGAGTTACGTTCTCCTGAATATCTAATTCGAGATTACCAGCAAAATCCAAATCTGCGTTTTGCCAGGTTCTCCTTCCGCCCTCCAGTCCACTAAAGTTATTTCACTTTTGGCCGATGTGTTCAGAAGACAAATATGAATCAAGTTATTCCCTGGTTTCCCGTACTCGAATCGGCGACCCGTGAATTTTTGAAGGGATGCTCGGGTCCGAACTCAGTGCCCGTCGCGTGGCCTACAGCTCCCCTCAACGTGACCGCCATGGTGGGATTGGCCGGCATTCTCAGCGGAGTGATGAGTGTTCGCTGTCAAGAACCGGCTGCCGCATTAATGGCATCGCGCATGCTTGGGATGGCTGTCGAGGAGGTGGGCTCGGAGATCTCAGACGCGATTGGCGAGGTTTGCAACATGGTGGCGGGCAATTTCAAGAACAAGATTCCCCGCCTGGGCGACGGCTGCATGCTCTCTCCACCGTCGGTCGTCACCGGCGCGGACGATATTGTGCACGCCAAGCCAGAGGCGCCTACACTGCAAATCAGCTTACTGTTTGAACAAATGCCGATGGTCGCCTCTCATATTCATAGTTAGGTTTTCACCGCTACGTTTTTTTGCCGCCTGTCCCGATGTAGAAAAGCCTCCGTCCACCGCATAAATCGTGATTCGTACGATCAATAGTTTCGATTTCCTTAAAACGATCCCTCACGATAAAGTGGGCCGTTACCAGTCTGTCTGATCCGGCATGGGTCCGCTATAGAAGCTAAACGGTGTCCCCCAGCGTCGCAAAGCGCAAATGATCCAGCGCTTGCACTTGTCGAGTAGAACCGCGGAGGTTAATACTGGTGTTGGCTTATGCTGGCATAGCCGAACCTCGCAATCGCGAAATATAGAGCTTGAGAACAACATCATGACGAAAGTGGAAGCGGTCATCCAGAACTCCAAGCTGGAAGCGGTCAAGGGCGCGCTGCAGGAAATTGGCGTCGAGGGCATGACGGTGATCGAGGTACGCGGCCATGGTCGCCAAAAGGGCCATACTGAGGTTTATCGGGGGCGTGAGTACAGCGTGGATTTGATTCCCAAAACCAAGCTTGAGGTGGTGCTTGCGGATGCGATGGTAGAAAAGGCTGTGCAAGCCATTGTGTCGGCCGCACGCACCGGCAAGATCGGGGATGGGAAGATTTTTTTGACGCGAGTGGAGGAAGCGATTCGCATCCGCAATGACGAGCGGGGCGAGGGCGCGTTGTAAAGATTGCGACTTGCGACTATTGAGCGCGAACTTCGATCATCGATCCATTGACCCCTCGTCATGACGGCTGCGTCTTCACTGATCAGTGAACTGCGAAACTCTCTTGCCGAAGAATCGGCGCGGATGGCGAGCGACTTCGCCGCAACCGGAGACGGGTGCACCGCAATTGCTCAACGCACGCAGCTCATCGAAAATATTCTCGGTCGGCTTTGGCGGGAATGTGTTTCCTCTGATGACCGCCGTCAGCAAGGCCTCGCGCTAGTAGCCATTGGAGGCTTCGGGCGAGGGTGGTTGTTTCCTTATTCCGATATTGATCTGCTCTTTCTGTATTCCGACCGCTCCGCCGAGGCAACTCACAAAGAGGCGGTTCAGAGTTTCTCCCAGGAGCTGTGGGATCTTAAGCTGAAGTTAAGTCCCGCAGCTCGGATACTGGCGGAATGCGACCGGTTTGATCCCCACAACACAGAGTTCACCATCTCTCTGCTCGATTGCCGTTTTCTAGCTGGTGATCCAGAACTGTTCTCTCGCCTTCATAACAAATTGATTCCTAAGCTGGTGGTGCGCGAATCGAAGCCATTGCTGCAGGGCTTGTCCGAGGTGACACGGGAACGCCACGGAAAATTTGGGCATACCGTATTTCATCTCGAGCCGAATCTGAAAGAGACCCCGGGCGGCCTTCGCGATTGCAACGTGGCTATCTGGCTCGGGCTGATCTCTGCCATGGGCAAACTGGGCGATTGGCCCGATGCCAGTTCGCTGCGCGCGCCGGTGCGGAAGCAACTGGACGCGGCGCTCGAGTTCCTGATGGCGGCGCGCTGTTTTCTGCACTTCCGGCACGGGCGTGACGACAACGCGCTGAGCTGGGAGGCGCAGGACGAAGCCGCTGCGCGGAAGATCGGAGCCTCGGATTCAGCAGACCTCACCGCTGCGGACTGGATGCGAATTTACTTCGGCCATGCCCGCGCTGTACAACGCGCGGTGATGCAGTTGATGGAAGAGATTCCGGAATCCTGGTCTGCGCTGCGCCGTCAATTTCAGGGCTGGCGCACACGGCCGTCGCATCCGGACTTTTCCGTGGTCGATGGTTTGATTTTCTTGCAGCAGTCCTCGTCCCTTCAAGATCCCGAGATACTGCTGCGGCTGTTTCACTTTATGGCGCATCATGGTCTGAAGTTAAGCGCCACAACCGAGCACCGCATTGAGCAGGCGCTTCCGGCGCTTGCGGTAACCCCCCCGCGAGGCGCCGAACTATGGCTGTATCTCCAAGAAACGCTGCTGCAGCCACACGCAGCCGAGGCATTGCGGGCCATGCATTCGATGCGTTTACTCACTTTGCTGCTGCCGGAACTGAAGCCAATCGATTCGCTGGTGGTGCGTGATTTTTACCATCGCTTCACCGTGGATGAGCACTCCATCCTCGCCATTGAAAGCTTGCACCGATTGCATGAATCGAAATCGGAATGGGATAGGCGATACGCGGAGTTGCTGGGTGAATTGGAAGATCCAGAACTGCTCTACCTCGCTCTGTTATTGCATGACACAGGGAAGGGAGTGCCCGGCGGCAATCACGTGGAGGCCAGCCTGGAGATTGGCGGCCGCTGTCTGGACCGGCTGGATGTTGATCCCACAGAGCGTGCGGTCGTTGTATTTCTGATCGGAAACCATCTGGAAATGTCGGCGCAACTGCGGCGGGATATTTTCAATCCCGAAACGGTTGCGGCTTTCGCCAATAGAGTGGGCACGCCAGAGCGGCTGAAAATGTTGTGCCTCCTGACCTATGCGGACATCAAGGCAGTGAATCCTGAGGCGCTGACTCCATGGAAGGCAGAGAGCGTTTGGCAGCTCTATATTGCCTCTGCGAACTATTTAAATCGCAGCGCCGACCATCGCGTGCACAACGATGCAGGTGACGAAAAACTCGCGCGCCTGCGTAGTCTGGCTCCAGTCACCGGTGCCAAGTTCAGGAATTTTGTGGAAGGATTCCCGCAGCGATATTTGCAAGTGCACTCCGCCGAAGAAGTCATCGCTCACATGGAAATGGCGGAGAAGTTCGGGAACGATCCCGTGCAGGTGGGTCTTAAACGCGGCCGGCACTGGTATGAACTTACGCTGGTTACTAAAGATCGCCCATCGTTGCTCGCGATTTTGACGGGAGTACTGGCCGCGTGGGGAATGAATATCGTCAAAGCCAATGCCTTCTCAAACCAAGCTGGAATTGTGGTGGACTCTCTTTATTTCACGGATCGCTTCCGCACTCTGGAGTTGAATTTGTCGGAGTGGGATCGCTTTAAGAAGAGCATTGCCGCAGTTTTGGCGGGGGAAGCGGATCTCGATCGAATGCTGCGGGATCGTCAACGCGCTGAAAAAAGCAGCAAGATCAAGGTGATGGTGGAAACCCGCATCGACTTCGACGACGAATGCTCTTCGACCAGTACCCTGTTGCAAGTGATTGCTCAGGATCGCCCGCGGTTGTTGCACAAAATCAGTTCCTGCCTGTCCCAGCAGGAGTGCAACATCGAAATCGCATTGATCGATACCGAGGGACAAATGGCGATTGATACTTTCTATTTGACATCGCATGGCAAGAAGCTTTCCACGGACTTACAGAAGAAAGTGAAGAAAGCGCTGCTTCATGAGGTGAAGGGCTTGGAACTGGCTGGACAAGTGCCGGTTTCATAATCCTCCGACGGCGTGCAGCATCCTATCGGCGGCGGCAACTGCTCGATACCCTAAACTCGCCACGTACTCTTAAGGGATTCACTTTGCAATCTGGTTAACGGATAACAACGCCAAGGCATACGGATTGAGTTCGAACGAAAGGAAATCTTTCGCGGAAACTGGCACCCCCAATCTGTGATAAAAAGGTGACGTTTCAAGCGGGCACTTGGCTCATGCCCGATCCATACGGGATTTGAGTGTTCTGGAGGAACAACGATGAGGCGTTTTCTTTGTCCGGTCTTAATTGTGTTTGCGGCCCTATACAGCATTGCCCAGAATCAAAGCGGCTCCGATAATCCCCCGTACAAAAATCCCGACCTGCCCGTCGATCAACGGGTGCAAGATCTGCTCGGCCGCATGACATTGCAGGAAAAAGTCGCCATGCTTAGCGGGGCCGACTGGATGCAGACCGTTCCGAATCAACGCCTCGGTATACCTTCGATAAAAATGGCTGACGGTCCAATCGGGATCAGATCGTGGACGGGACCTTCCTCTGAGGGCAAGGCTGAGAAAGCGAAGAATCAAGTTGCCACCACTGCCTTTCCTGCGGGAGTTGCGATGGCCGCCACCTGGGACACCGACCTTCTGCAAAGTGAGGGGCAGGCAATCGGTCAGGAAATGAAAGCTCTGGGACGCGACATGATCCTAGGACCGACCGTCAACATTAACCGCACTCCTCTCTGGGGCAGAAATTTCGAAGGGTACGGCGAAGATCCCTATCTCACCAGTCGGTTAGCCGTGGCGTACATCGAGGGAGTTCAGGGAGAGGGCATCATCGCGACGGTCAAGCACTTCGCGGCGAACAACCAGGAGTTCGAACGGCACCGAATTAACGCAGTGGTTGACGAGCGAGCCTTGCACGAGATCTATTTTCCCGCATTCAAAGCGGCTGTGCAGGAGGCTGGCGTCTGGTCTGTGATGTCGGCTTATAACAAGCTGAACGGCGTGTATTGTGCCGAAAACTCTCCTCTGCTGAAAGCGGTGCTTGAAAACGGATGGGGCTTCAAGGGATTCGTGGTGTCCGATTGGGGCAGTACCTACAGCACTGCCGCTACGGTGAATGCCGGCATGGACGTGGAAATGCCAGGCGGTCCGCCGATGGCGGCTTGGCTGAAAAAACCAGGCACGCAAGCGGCGGGCAACGGCGGCGGGTGGCTGGTTCCGGAAAAAGCGCTTGCAGATGTCTCTGCCGGTAAAATTTCTGTGGCCACGATCGATGAAAACGTAGGCCGCATCCTTCGTGTCATATTCGTCAGCGGACAATTCGACAAGCCGCACACCGCGACCGGCGACATCGATACGCCTGAGCAGCGGGACGTGGCCCGCAAGGCGGCGACCGAAAGCATTGTTCTCCTCAAAAACTCGGGCGATTTGCTTCCGCTCGATCCAACGAAGATTCATTCTGTCGTTGTCATCGGGCCCAACGCAGCGGTAGCCAGGACTGGTGGTGGCGGCAGTTCGCTTGTCGTCCCAAAGTATTCAGTCAGTCCTTTGAAAGGTATTCAGGATCGAGCAGGTCAACGGGTGCAGGTGAGCTACGCATTAGGCACAACCATGGAAGGCGAGGACCGAAACAAAGACACCTCGCAGTCGCCAGAGCAGCTCAGAAATGAAGCCGTCAACGCCGCGGCAAAAGCGGATGCCGCCATCATTGTGGTGGGTAGAGCTCCAAACCTCGAATCCGAAGATTTTGACATCAAGTCGCTTGATCTGCCTGCCGGACAGGACGACCTCATCGAGGCCGTCGCAAAGGTCAATCAACACACCATCGTCGTGATCAACGCAGGCGGCCCTGTGATTATGTCAAAGTGGATCGCTCTAGTTCCAGCGATCGTCGACATGTGGTATGGCGGGCAGGAAGGTGGGAATGCAATCGCGGAAATTCTGTTTGGCGATGCAGATCCGTCAGGAAAGCTCCCTGTGTCGTTTGTTAAGCAGTGGAAGGATTCGCCCGCCTACGGACATTATCCCGGTGAGCATCTGCAGGTCGACTATGTGGAAGGCATTTATGTAGGCTACCGATATTTCGACAAGAAAAACGTAGAGCCCCTTTTTCCTTTTGGGTATGGTCTTTCTTATACGAAGTTCGATTACAGCGACCTGAAGGTAACGCCGAGCGAAGCATCGTCCGGCAAGCCGGTAGAAGTGAGCCTGCAAGTCAGCAATACTGGATCTCGGCCCGGCGCAGAGGTCGTCGAACTTTACGTGCACGATGGACACTCGAGAGTGGATCGCCCCGTGAAGGAACTGAAAGGATTTCAACGAGTGGATCTCGCCCCGGGAGAATCCAAGAGTGTACATTTCACGCTCGATCGAAATGCAGTGTCGTTCTACAGCACCGCGAACAAAGAGTGGGTGGCAGAACCGGGCCCGTTCGAAGTGCTGGTCGGATCCTCATCGCGGGATATACGGATGAAAGGTTCGTTCACCCTGAGCAGCGAGTCGGCCAGAAGCGTGGCATCGTCGACAAACTAGCATCCATTCGGCGAAGCCTAGGCCAGCTAAATGGAGAGTTCGCTGGCGCTAACAAGATGGCCTCACGAGGTAAGACGCAGAGGCTGTTCGCGATCTGACGGAGCAACTGGAACTGGAACTGGAGACTTGGCAGCCCTTGGGGAAACAGTTTCCGGTTTTCCTCGCGTCTGAGAGAGAACAGCAACGGCATGCCGGAATTTTGCTCCCATTACGTTATGCAATTCCGCTGCTAGTGGCGATTCGCGTACCTCGCCGAGGTACTTGATCGCTGTTTGCGTCAGAATAAGCCAATCGTGCCAATCTCCTAACGCATCCTGAATACGCTTCATCTCGGCGATGAAACGGTTACCTTCATTCGAGGGACTGGCAAACTCAGCGGCATAGCGGGCCCTCTTGCTAAGAATGCGGTACTCGTGCAGGATCGGTTCCGTGAGCGGTGATGCTGCGCGCTCAAGCGGGTTGAGCATAGCCTTGGCGACAGCGAAAGGATCGTGGCAGGCTTCCGGATTAAAACGCCTGGCGGCGCGTTTCAATCGCTTTTGGATCTCGCCCACCGTGTCCGCGTCGACCGCTTTACGCAGTTTTTTTTCCTGCACGCCGCGGAGTTCAATCAAATGACTGATGAGCTGAGTTTTGCGGCGCGGCTCCTGAGGGACTTTAAGGCTCCGCAGCGCGGCCGACTGGACGTCAAGGTCGCGCACTTTACCCGCGCGCTTACGGATGCGACCGAGGAGCTTCAGGAGTTTCCTCTCGCTGCGGGTGACTTTAGGAGAAAGTTCGCCGAGAAGGATTTGAAGGCGCCTGGTTCCCGTACGAAAGCGATGGACGCTTTTCGCCTGCGGTTTCGAGGAAAGCTTGATTACGTCCCGTTCAAGCTTCTGAAAAATCGCATGACTGCGCTTTGCGGCGATCGACATAAGAGGAGCGAATCGGAAGAAAATACAGGCTTGTTCGCGAAAAGGCAATCGGAAAAGCTTCTGCATTTTAACACCCTGTTAACAGGATTCTGCTACGGTAGTGGCGATGGCCAACGCCGCCCGACCTCGGCCTGATATGCTCTCGCCGCAACCCGCAGAAAATACGAAAGTTAAGGTTCTGCAAGGCTCCGGACAGAGGGTCGCCGATTTTCTGCCCAAGCCGGGGGAGTCGGCAGACCAGATCTTCAAATTCGCCATGCTTCTTTGCGGATTGGTGGTGCTGGCGACCTTGGCCTTGATTGTCTATGAACTGGTGCTGCGCTCCGGGCCGTCCTGGCACGCTTTTGGATTTAAGTTTTTTGCGGCGCGGGATTGGGATCCGGTTAACGAGAAGTTCGGCGCGTTGCCCTTTGTTTACGGCACGCTGGTGTCGTCGCTTCTGGCCCTGATCATCGCGGTGCCCCTCTCGATTGGGGTCGCGGTCTTCACCACTGAGATGTGCCCTAGAATTCTGCGTGGACCGCTCTCATTTTTTGTGGAACTGCTGGCCGCTATTCCGAGCGTAGTTTACGGGCTATGGGCGATCTTTGTGCTGGTGCCGCTGCTCAGCAACTACGTCCAACCGTTCTTGTCGAGAACTCTGGGCTGGACTGGATTGTTTACGGGTCCACCTTACGGGATCAGCATGCTGGCGGCGGGAATTATACTCGCGGTCATGATCATTCCCATCATTTCTTCGATCACTCGCGAAGTATTGATGGTGGTGCCGCAACATCAACGGGAAGCCGCGCTGGCCTTGGGCGCTACACGATGGGAAATGATTCGAGTGGGAGTATTGCGCAACGCGCGGGCGGGAATCATGGGCGGCATCATCCTGGGGCTGGGGCGCGCTCTGGGAGAGACCATGGCCGTCACGATGGTGATAGGAAACCGACCGGAGATCGCGAAGTCGCTTTTTGCGCCCGGCTACACGATGGCGAGCGTGCTGGCCAATGAGTTCAGCGAAGCCACAGGAGACTTGAATCTTGCAGCCCTGATCGAGATTGGGCTGGCTCTGTTCCTGGTTACGATCGTTGTCAACGCGCTGGCACGATTGCTGGTGTGGACCGTGACTCGCGGCCAGCCTTCGAGGGTGAATGCCTGAGACGAAAAAGAACGCTTCAGTGCATTCCGTGCCGGCGATCGCTTTGCGACGGCGGATCACAGACCACGCCATGACGGGAGTGGCTGTGTTGACGGTGATTCTCGTACTGGTGCCGCTGTTTGCGATCTTCGCCTATCTTGTGTATCGAGGCGTGGGATCGATTAACTGGGCTTTTCTCACGCAAACACCGAAGCCGGTGGGCGAAGCGGGCGGAGGAATGGCGAACGCGATCGTGGGTTCGGCATTCATTCTGGCCTTGGCCAGTATTTTAGGCGTACCGATTGGCGTTGGTGCCGGAATTTATCTCGCCGAATTCGGACGCAACCGTTTTGGCGACGTAATTCGATTTACCGCCGATGTGCTTAACGGCGTACCTTCCATCGTGATCGGCATTGTGGCTTACTCTATTGTTGTGCTTTATCAGAAACATTTTTCTGCACTGGCGGGTGGAGTGGCGCTGGCCATCATGATGATTCCGACGATCACACGAACCGCGGAAGAAATGCTCCTGCTGGTGCCGCAGGCTTTACGGGAAGCGGCTTATGGGCTTGGCATTCCACGCTGGAGAACCACTCTCTCGATCACTCTACGAACGGCAACCTCCGGGGTGATTACTGGAATAATGCTTGCCTTTGCACGGGTCGCAGGCGAGACTGCACCGCTGCTGTTCACGGCCTTCGGAAATCAATTCTGGAATCTGCGCGCCAATCAACCCACCGCCGCGCTGCCGCTACAAATATTCAGTTACGCGATTTCTCCTTACGATGAATGGCACAGGCAGGCGTGGGCGGGAGCGTTGGTACTAATAGTCCTCATCGTCAGCGCGGTAGCGGCGGTGCGCTTCGCGGTGCGTCGCGGTAGCTTCGGAGCCGCGTAGTCTATGGGCGTCGAAATCAAGGTCGAAAATCTGAACGCCTGGTACGGAAAGACGCAGGCGTTGTACGACGTTCAATTGACGATGGCCGCGAACCATGCTACGGCGTTGATCGGTCCATCCGGTTGCGGCAAGTCTACATTCATTCGCTGTCTGAACCGCATGCATGAGACCATCCCGGAGGCGCGAGTTTCCGGCAGTGTTCGCATCGGAGAGATCGATGCTTACAACGGCACGTCCGCCACGCAATTGCGGCGGCGAGTGGGAATGGTTTTTCAAAAAGCAAATCCCTTTCCGACGATGTCCATTTACGATAACGTGGCTTCGGGACTGAAGCTGAATGGCTTTAACGATCGCCGAAAGCTGGATGAGATCGTGCAGAGATCGCTGGAAGTGTCCGCTCTGTGGGATGAAGTGAAAGATCATATTCATAAGAAATCCGGCGCCAGTCTATCCGGCGGCCAGCAGCAGCGGCTTTGCATCGCGCGAGCTCTCGCGGTCGAACCGGAAGTTCTGCTGATGGATGAACCCTGCTCGGCGCTGGACCCGATCTCCACCGGGAAAATAGAAGAATTGATCTTCCAGCTCAAAGAACGGTATACCATCGTAATTGTGACGCACAATATGCAGCAGGCCGCACGCGTGGCGGAGTTTACCGGGTTTTTCCTGCTGGGCAAGATGATTGAATTTGATAAGACGGAAAAGATCTTTACGAAACCGTCCCACAAGCGGACGGAAGATTACATCACCGGCAGATTTGGATAAGGCAGATTTGGATAAGGAAGGTTCGGATAATGCGTACGCGCTTTCAGCAAGGGCTTGACGACCTACGCCAGAAGTTGCTCCGCATGGGTGGACTTGCGGAACAAGCCGTAGACCGTGCCCGGCAGGCCTATATTGATCGGGATCTCACGCGTTGCCAGATGGTTCTCGAAGGCGAGAGTCTGATCAACACTTCCGAGCGGGAGATTGACGAGGCTGCCTTCGACCTGCTGGCCATGCAACAACCGATGGCGGTGGACCTGCGCTTCATCCTCGCCGTTACCAAGATTAATTCGGATCTGGAACGTGTAGGCGATCAAGCGGTCAACATTGCTGAACGTGTGATGGACATGATGGATCTTCCGGTCGTTGACCTGCCGGTCGATATTGCGCGCATGGGTTCTGCAGTGAGCGCCATGGTACGCCGCGCTCTCGAATCGTTCATCGAAGGCAAAGTCGAGTTGGCGCAGGCCGTGCTGGAAATGGATAACGTGGTGGATCGCATGAAAGACGATGCTTTCATCCAACTGGTGAAGACCATGAACCAGCGTCCTGAAGTAGTGCGGCAGGCGCTTGATGCGCTGCTTATCGCGCGCAATTTGGAGCGCGTGGCCGACCATGCCACGAACATCGCTGAAGATGTCATCTTCTGGGTGCAAGGTGCCGATGTGAGGCACAATGTGGGTGTGGAAGAGCATCCAGAGGGCGCTTCCGGACGCGAGGGCACGTCGCGAGCTTGAGGGATTTTAGAGGATTACGGCCCTCTGCTGGTGAAACTTCCGCTCTGCTGTGACAGCAGCCTTTTTGACCACACCTTCCCTCTTGGATTACTGTCAATTCTTCCTATATGTATTGCTAAAGATCGAACACCACGGAGGCTTTGTGTCTCGATTTTCCCTCGCTATCTTCGTAATGTTCGTGATCGCTCTTTCGATATCCCTTGAGGCCCAGGAATCCTCCTCAACGGCGTCTTCGATTTCTCTGCCCACCCGCAAATTGCTGACTACGCCGTCGCCCGGGCGCATTGGAAGCACGAATAGCTTTCCCGCGACGATCGCTCTCAGCCCCGACGGCCGCTACGCGGCGCTTTTGAATGACGGCTACGGGACACAAGAAACTCTGGGAACGCAATCCATCGCGGTCCTTGATCTCAAAACGAATCAACTTTCCGATTATCCCGACAAGCGATTTGGCGAGGAAGCCCATCAAAGTTACTTTCTCGGTCTGGTGTTCGGGTCCGAAGGAAAGCATCTCTACGCTTCAGTGGGTTCGATTACTGATCCGAAGGGTCAGAAGACGGGCAACACGGGCAATGGAATTGCCGTATATAGCTTCGCGGATGGCAAAGTGGTGCCCGAGCGCTTCATCGCCATTGAACCGCAGGCACTTGCTGCGGGAAAGAAGATTGCAATTGGTCTACGGAAGACGGAGTCTGTGGCCGCAATACCATATCCCGCGGGACTGGCACTAGCTGGACGAGGCCACGGTCACGACCGGCTCCTGGTCGCTAATAATCTGTCTGACAACGTTGTGCTGCTCGATGTGGCCAGTGGTAAGGTGCTGCAGCGTTTCGATCTCAGCACGAGCGATCTGGTGCCATCCTCATTTCCTTACACAGTCGTGGCCACGCGAGATGGACGTAGGGCGTGGTGCAGCCTGTGGAATGCGTCGCGCGTGGCAGAACTCAATTTGAGTAGCGGCGAAGTGGTGCGTTCGATCAAGTTGAAAGAACCCGAAGATCCGACGGCTCCCGGTTCGCATCCCACCGCAATGTTACTGAGCCCGGATGAAAAGATACTGTATGTTGCGCTCGCGAATGCAGACAGCGTTGCGGCAGTCTCAACGGGAGATGGCCGGATCCTGGCTCTGCTGAACACCGCAGATCAGAATCAGCAATTCGCTGGAGCTTTTCCGAGTGCTCTGGCTGAATCTGGAGATGGCAAGCGCCTGTTCGCGGCCGACGCATCCCTTGACGCCGTCGCTGTATTCGATGCTTCCGATATAAAGCTGAACGCCGCGGCCAGCAGTCCTGCAATCGTGCCCGCTCTGGGTTTTATCCCGACCGATTGGTATCCGAGTGCCCTCGCCGTCCACGGCGACGATCTCTTGATCGCAACCGCCAAGGGCCAGGGCACGGGGCCAAACAAAAGTCCGGGGAAGCTGGCCAGGGAGATCAAGCACCACGGCCATGCCTACATTGCGACGTTGTTGCAAGGCTCCATCGCGCGGCTGAATATTCCTTCCACTGTACGCAAGCTGGATGAGCTTACCCGCACTGTGGAGCATGACAACCTCCTGCATAAAGATGCGGGTACGAACGATGCCGCAACCATTCAGTTTGCCGGCGGTAAAAATCCCATCAAACACGTGATTTACATCATCAAGGAAAATCGCACCTACGACCAGATTCTTGGAGACCTGAAAGTGGGCGACGGCGATCCATCTTTGACCATGTATGGCGCCGACATAACGCCCAACGAACATAAGCTCGCGTTGCAATTTGGCGTGCTGGACAATTTTTACGATAGCGGCGAAGTTTCCGGAGACGGGCATCTTTGGTCCACTGCGGCCATTACCAGCGATTACAACGAGAAAACCTGGCAGATCGCGTATCGAGGCAAAGAGCGAACCTATGATTTTCAGGGCACCGTGGCCGACGAATTTCCTCTCGAGCACAAGCAACCCGACATCGACGATCCTGGCACCGGATTTCTATGGGACAAACTGGCTCACAATGGATTGAGCTACCGGGACTACGGCGAGTATGTAAGCGCAGAGTGGTGCAATCGAATCCGCAAGGCCGCGTCGCCGAAGCGGGGAACTCCTTCGGCGCAAGAAGCCGAATGCCAGCAAACGGAGCTTCACCAAGGGGATGATCTGCCGGCCAACGTGGGAGATCCGCACGGCGCGCCCAGTCCGTGGCCGTGGCCAGTTCCTATGTTCAAGGGCGTGAAGCCTACCAAGGCGGTGCTGCGCGGTCACTTCGATCCGCTTTATCCTGATTTCGAAACCGACTATCCCGACCAGCTTCGGACGGACGAATTCCTGAATGAATTTGCGGCATATTCGCGCGCCCGGCAGTTTGACGAGAGCCCGGATATTCAATTGCCCGCCTTCGTTTTACTCTATCTTCCCGACGATCATACGGGAGGAACGCGTCCGGAACGCCCGCGGCCGGAGGCCTCGGTGGCGGACAATGATCTTGCCGTTGGCCGCGTGGTGGACGCGGTCTCGCACAGTCCGTACTGGGAAGACACCGCCATCTTCATCCTGGAAGATGACGCGCAAAACGGCGGAGACCACATCGATGCCCATCGATCTATAGCGTTTGTCGTCAGCAAATATTCACCGGGGACGGCCGACGTGCCCTATGTCGACCATCGTTTTTACACGACAGTGAATCTGATCCACACCATGGAGATGCTCCTCGGCCTGCCGCCGATGAATCAGAACGACGCGTATGCTCCGGCGATGGGACCGATGTTTTCTGGCTCGGGAAGCCAGCCTGCGTTCGAGGCGGACTATCGCAATCTTAAGAATGGCATGATCTACGAAACCAATAAACGCGATGCGCAAGGTGCGAAAGAGTCGGCGAAGATGGACTTCTCGCGTCCGGATGCGGCGGGAGCGGCGCGTTTGAATGTGGTCCTCTGGCGAGATCAGAAAGGCGACGCGCCCATCCCAACGCCCAGGCATACGGTCTTGCTTCCGGGAGGAGATTAGCCGATCCCAGGATCTATCGGCAGAAATTGAAATGAGTTCAGAAGTACGCAGGGCGCGCCGTGAAAGTACTTAAGAGAGAAACTCAAAGGAGGAGACGACCTGATTCCCCAGCAGTCAATCACGCCATCACGATTCGTCGCCCTCCTCGAAGGAGTGTCTTTTTCAGAAGCCCGAAAATGCAATAGCCTTTCTCCCGGCTCGTGGTTGGCGACCTGCGCGAAACCCGTGGCTGAATCGTCAACTGCTAGCAAAATCTTCATGGTTTACCCCCCGAGTATGACCAAGTGACCAAAGTGACGGAGCCGGCAAAAAGTCGTTCCACACGCCAACGCCTATGCTCGCCGCTAGAGTCCGTCTTTCGACCGAAAACCAGGCTCCGGGCAAAGGCGTTTTCCTGGTGGTACTGAAGAATGGAATCAGCCACGCAGTGACCGATTACTGGGTCGCCGACGGCTATCTCGAATACATCAGCCCTGACGGCACGCGGAGCCATTTTCGGCTCGATGCTCTCGACCTGCAAAACACCGTGACCCAAAATGCTCCCCGCGGCCTTCCCTTTGTGCTCCGCACAGCGCCAGTAGGGAATCCTTAGCACCACCAAAATCGCAGCACGACGCGACAACTCTCACATCCGAGGAGCGGAGTCGCCACGATATCGCACCCTATGCCAATCGCGACCGGCAGGCCTGAAGTGCCTTGGGGAATCCTGTCTCCATACTCTTCGTTGCCACCGTTTATTTCTCATCGATGCTCGGCGACATGGCATCGCGTGCAAAGAGTGATCAGATTCTGCTCGGAGTCTTGTCCGGATTGACTGCGAAATCGTCGGTGGTGAACTTCGAGGTTGGATAAAGATCCACACGATTGACAACGCCAGCTATCGCGACGCAGGATCTGCAGCCGTAAAGCTTCGTAAGACGCTTCGTCCAACCGCCCTCGCGCAACTTTGGAATTCATCAAGCTGATGATGCTTTCTCGCTTAGCCCTTCCAGAAATGCCTGCCGCTGTTCTTCGGGCAGAAACCTGAAGAATCTCGTCATCGAGAACAGCAGCATCTCCGGATCCCCATGGTCGAGATTCGCTCCCGCCAGGAAGTCTGCACAGATCATTTCCAAACAGTAGCCTCGCGAGCGATCGCTGCCCAACATCAGGCATGCCGTTTCGATTGCCCGCTCAATAACCGGCATTTGGCTCTGGTAAAGTTTGAAGTAGATCACCTCCCAGGGCTCCGTTTCCTTTCCCATCAGTTCCTTCTCGACTTCCTGCTTGAACTGTTCTTTGGGCATCTCCCGAGCCCGGTGCAACCAGGTTGCACAATCGAGGAGCTGCCCGTCCCTCTTGGCCAGTTTGGCGAGCTCCAATCCTTTGGTCCAGCCCACTTCTTTTAGTTGCTTTCTTGCCTGCGGCGGCAGGTGCTCATGGATGGACATCAGGTAGTAAGCCTTCCGCCGCGATTCGGGAAATCTCCTTTCCAGGAACTCGTCGAAAGATTTGAGATCTTCCAGCCTCCAGTACTGCCCCGCCCGCACTTCGCACAGATAGCGCCCCAGTTCCACGAACTTGGTGTCGCGCTCCGTTTCCTTCCTCTGCTCCCACAACAGAATCTCGTCTATCTTGCCCAGCACGAATAGAGCGCGACGGCGATTGAACCTCGGTGGCATGGGCGGATTGTTAGTAACTAAGCTCGTCAAGCCAATCAAGACTCTCTGCTCCCGGACGCCGCACTAAACGAGCGTCAGCCATCTCCTGCTTTCCCAGACATAGGCCTACGTAAGGACAGCTGCTACAGGGATTCTGCGGAAAGCGAATGCCACTGTGCGGCAGGAACTGTGCGGACTCGATTCTTCGGATCGTGTCCTCGACCAGCCGTCCGAATTCCTCTCGCTGGTCATCGGTGATCGTGGTGTGCAGATACTGAACCTCGACCAAGCGTTTGCGGACAAATACGACCTGGGCGACGTCGGCAATGCCCGTCATCCACGAGTAACAGACCAGTTGGGGATCCAGAGAGAGCAACCCGTCGGGTTCTTCCGGGTATCGGCTCGACGAGGTTTTCCACTCGAGCAGGCAGCGCTTTCCGTCAAGTTTGCCGATGGCATCGATGTAGGCTACGAAGTCGTTCTTTCCGGCGACCGGTCGATTGAACTTGATCTGCAAATTGCGTCGAGGCTGGCGAACCTGGATACGATCGTCCTGACAGAATCGGTCGAGCAGCATGATGCCTTGCCGGAGCATGCGATCCCATGAGTCACCGTTGGAGTAGTGCAGCTCTTGTTTCTGGCAGGCAGACCATTCGGCGAACAACACTGCTCCGGGATCTTCCCGGCGGAATAAAGCACCAGGAGCTTGTTCGAAGGCGCGACCAAACAACATCGCCGCCCGGGTGTCCTTCTCCTTCCAGCCATCCAGATAGCGGTGCCGGTACCGCCGTGGGCAGGTGAGGTATTGGCTGATCTGGGTGTAGCTGTAGATCATTGTCAGGCCACCTGCGGATTGTCGAGATTTGCGGGTGAAAGCTCTTCCCAACGGCCAGCGGAAGCAAAGCCGTCGAGTCGGATCAGGGAAGCACCGTTCACAACGATGTGGCTGATCTTGACCACGCCCTTCAGACCTACGAGCTGAGTTTCATCCACTTCATCGCGCCCGAGCAGTTCGGTGTCGTAGCCGAAATCACGCAGGAACCAGTTGAACCTCCAAAGCGCTTTCGGGCTGCAATAGAGCCGGCTGGAAATGATGTGCCCGGCAAACCGGTCGGGCTCAAGAATCGCGAGAGCCAAGGTGTAGTAAGGCTTCTGGGCCTGCCGTTGAAACTTCGCACGTTGCACTTGGACCAGGAAAACTCCGTCGGGAATTTGGTCGGCGGCAGAGCGGTCGGCCGCGTGCAAGCCAGTGATCTGACGTTTCATGCGGCACCTTCCTTTTGCCTGGTCACAGATTTACGATGATCAATGCCAGCAAACATCGAGAGCTCTTCCCAGCGGGCCGCTGGCGCGAAAGCGTCGAAGTTAAGGAAAGAGATACCGTGCACCGTGACTTCGCTGACCTTTACAACTCCCCACAAATCAATGAGGGCCTCGTCCTCGATCTCATCCTTTCGAAGCAGCTCGGGGTCATAGCCGAAATCCCGCAGAAACCAGGTCAGCTTCCACAGAGCTCTGGGCGTGCAGTACAGGCGTCCGGTCATCAAAAACCCGATCAGATGCTTGGGCTTGAGGACGACAAAGCGGATCTCGTAATACAGCTTCTGCTTCTGCCCGCGATATCGCGCCTGATCCACACGCACCAGGAAAAGACCATCCGGAACGGAGTGCAGCGCTGACGCGTCACTGGGACGGAGAGACTTGAAGTAGCGATTCACGCGGCACCTTCTTTCTGGCCGGGGTAGCTGTTGAGCTGGCAAAGCAAAGCGTTGCGATCCTTCTCGGCCCAGTCTGCAAGGTGCGCAACAAAGTTTTCCACTTGCTCGCGCGTGGCATCGCGCAGAGTCTTCACACCGCAGAAGTCGGTCGCGTATGACTTGACCAAGTTGGGATCCAGCTCATGCTGGCGAATGATCTGGCAAAGACGATCTCGAACCTTCGGAGCGCCGTAGCTATTCCCGTTTCCGTTGGCAGGTTGTGGCGGAAGCTTCGTCGGCGCCTGGGAAGGATGGGGCGATTCGGAGAAAGAACCGATTTCCTCTAAGGAGCAAATCCCAATCCCGTAGGCTTTCCTCAGGGCGCGATTGATTGCCCTAGTCTCGGCTATCCGAAGCTCCGCGCCTTGTACGAGAGGTCCTACGTTCGACGGGTCTGCATCACCGTAACCCACAAAGCCTTGGCATGTTTTCGATTTGAATACAGTCGCCTCAAAGGCAAACCGACGAGCCGTTACATTAGAAAGCTCTTGAATGAAATGAACCCTCATTCCAGAGCAGCGATTCCGTTTGGCCATCCGGAGCAAGCCGGCATGTGTCACGTACCAATTGGTTTGTAGAAGAATGAGATCCCCCGCCAAAACCGAAAGCTTGAAATCTTCGGAAAGCCACCTCAGCGTCGCTAATAGTGGGTGTCTCGGTCCTAAATTCCACCTTTTTCGGGCTAGTCGACAGTTACGCCGAGACAAGCCATTATTTATTTTTCGCAATTCGGGCCCTCCTAAATGTAATGCATATTGCATTAATATAATGCATTGTGCATTACATTTAGTCAAGCGGAAAGTAACCACGGCAGTTCTTGACCCCCTCCAGCTATGTTGCGTAGCATCGGGCTTGAGATTTGTCGGAACTGCATGTCAACCAAGAAGGAAACTCTTAACTTTCGGGTGCCCGCGGAATTTAAGCGAAGACTCGTCGAAGAGGCGAACAAACAGCGACGATCACTTACGAATTACCTTGAAACCACGTTGATGGAAGTTTGGGAAAAACAAGAAACCGATTCAGGTAAGCCAGACGTAAAGAGGAGACATAGGAAGGTATCGGAATGAACTCGATTGGCTGTTCCTAATATCCCGGCGCGCCCTCTCGACGGAGGCCTACCATACGCCCTAGCTTGGCATACGGAGACGCTGCGGCAAGCCAAAAAAAATTCTCGGGGTTTTCTTGAAGGACTACGTAGCGAGTGACAGCGCCAGGGTTGCGTGAGCAGCATCGCCGATGCTGCGGTTGTGCCCAGTCCGAGGCCTTCATCACTTTGAAGCCGGGCTTTCAGCCGTCGGCAGGAGATTTTCAGTCGTCTTGGTCCTTACAAGCGCATTCGCAGGATCGAATTTTCTGAACTACCCAAGACCATTTCCGGCAAGATTCGGCGCGTGCAGTTGCGCGGCATCGAATTGCAGCCGAGCGAATGCCGCCGTCCTAACGAGTATTGGGAAGATGATTTCCCTGACATAAAGGACGCGACGAAACTGAACTGAATTGGAGCGTACGGCCCCGCTCTCGCGGCAGATGAAACAAACACTTCCCGTAAAGCAGGCGGCCCTGTGAGGAAGTTGTGAAAGAATCAATTCGAGCACACTAATCGCATGCATGAAACCTTTCTTGGCAAGTTCATGTTACAATTCATTTGCCCGCCGATTTTGTACGACACAACGATTTTGGCACTAACTTCGTGAGATTTGTCAGTCTTCCTCTGGAAACGCAATAACGTTCTAAGGCCAACAAGCGGAAATTAAGCACGCATTCGCCTCAATCTGGCTAAGGCTGCCTCGCCCGCTGTTTGGCTTGCGCCCACAAGGAGGATGCTTTGCCTAGACGTAATGGCCTGCGAAGTCAGATAGCCCCCAGTAAAGCGGTTATCACTACTGGGGAGATCTTCGCGAACGGCGCCGTGATTGAGCTGGCGTCAGGCCGTTCCTCGCCGAAACCTGACCTCTTACTTTGGAACGGAAACAAAGTTAGGATTGCGTACCGGGTCAACCACAATAATTGCACTTACGAAGCGCCTGAGCTTTCCCCCTCTATCTTTCGCGCGACTAGATTTCCTCGAAAGTGCGGGAGGTACGCGTCTATCCGCGATTTGTTCGATGAGATCTCCGACTTGTTCTCGCGCTATCCGCATTGCCCCGACAGAGAATCTAGATTGCTAGCCTTCTTTGGCCTCAGCACTTGGCTGGCGGATAGCTTGCCCACCTCGCCAGCTTTGGAAATTTGCGGGGATCAACGGCGCGGACTTGAGGTCCTGCGTCTTCTCCACTGCGTTTGTCGTCACCCTTTGCTCCTGGGAGAAATTACGGCTGGCGGTTTGCTTTCCTTGCCGTTGCACCTGCGCTTTACTTTTCTGATCAACCAATCGGCCATGACACCGCGAATGCGCCGAATGCTATGTGCATCGGCTCACCGTGACTTGTATTTCCCGAATCGGGGAGTTCTTCTCGACTTATTTGGGCCAAAGGCCGTCGCCCTCGGCGTGGATGACGACCCGAATATTCTGGGCGAGGAAGCTATCCGGGTTTTTCTGGAACCCGCGCCAACGTTCGTGAGCTTGAACGCACGGCTGCAAGATGAAATCGCAAGCCACTTCCAGCCCCGCCTTCTTATGTTTCGTCTGAACAATCTAGCTCGGGTTCGAGAATCGCAAATCGATTTTCCGGAATTTGCTTCGCCGACTCGCCAACTCGCCCGCACCCTATCGGCGTGTCTTTCGGAGGACCGCGAACTACTGTTCGAGGTGATGCGGCTGCTCCGAACGCAGGACCAGGATTGGCGTGAGCAGCGTGCAAGTGCGATTCAGTGCTTGATCGTCGAGGTACTGCTAGGGCTCATTCACCAGGGCGAAACGAGGGACATACCGGTGCACAGAATCTCGGACCTGGCCAACGCTCTGTCGCGATCGCGTGGAGGACGGCTCGACTACGGTGCGGAAGAAACCGGTTGGAAGCTAAAAACCCTTGGCCTCGTTCGGCACCGGACTAGCTCTGGCAGTCAGCTCTTGCTCGACGGCGACACCAGTCGCGTCGTGCATCGGCTCGCCCGACTGTACGAATTGCCCGCAGCCCGAGAGGCGGCGGAAAACTGCCCTGAGTGCACGAAGGTCACTGTCCCATAAAGCCTTATGACAGTCATGCAAGTTCTTGCAGTTATTAAAAAGTTTGGAGGGAGCGATGCCCACAAAAAAATTGCAGTTCACGCGAGCAGAAGAACGACGTTGTCGTGCCGACCTTTTATTGCTGAGCCGCGCTGGCGTTGTCCCGGGAACTTTCTTCGGTCCATCTACACCGCCAAAGCGGCTCGGTTTTCGACAAGTCGAACCCGAATTTGCCGTCGTGTACGATCTGCCTTCGGGGGGCACGGCCTTTGTTGTGCCTTGCGACTATTGGCCCCTGAAGCCTCGGCCCGTCATTTGTGAATGGGCATGTTGGCCCAACTGGGATGCCCCGGATTTCGAATTAAGCCATCCAGAGCACAGCCCGTTCTACCGTGAACTGTTGGAACCGTTGCCTGGGACTCCAATGGTGCTGAACCGCTGGTTGATGGGTGAAGTTGGGTTGCCGCACGGTCGAAAGCTCAGCGGCGTAATTATCGCTATCAACTCCTACCCTCTACCCGAACACTTCGACGACGGAATGGTGGTTAGCATGCACCTTCTGCTTTCAGGTGCGCAAGGCGACGACTACCCGTTCGACTTCAGCGCACGCGTAGACCGTGCCATGATGCTCAGCCACCAGCGGACGCGGGACGCTCGCCGCGCTTTTCGGCCGACAGAGCATCTTGGGCTTTTTGAAGGCCGAGAACCTGGGCTAGGACGTTCCGAGTATATTGGTCCGATAAATCCTCTCGCCTCCTCAGTGACTACAGCAAGAAAGCGAACAATAACTCACCGGCGATAGCTCATCGTTTATATTCGCTTTAAGCTAATACAAGAAGTGAACGGCCAGCAGTTCCTCAGGCGTGGTTGAACTGCACAGGGATTGATCAAAGTGGTCTCCGCGCGAACCGGTGCGAAGACCAAAGAGTTGTTCCTATAATGTGTAGTCGCCACTCGTTCCAGGTGGATAGGAACGGCGCTCGGCGCGTGAGGAGGTAGGCAGGGGCCATCGTAGGTAATGGCTCCTGGGAACCTCGCGAATCCTGCCGCTTCGCTAGCTTAAAGCCGTAGGCGGTTCAAGCCATCACCGCGCTTCGTCACCCCCCGGTAATTCCAAAGGAAAGATGACAGGGAAAATTTTAAAGAACGGGTAGCGGAAAATCGTAAACGCTTTGGGTTGGCGGGCCCGAGGAGGACACTGATCTTCGATAGAGTTCCGCGGTGCTTGATGGCGCTCGATGCATGCGTGAAAACGGTTGACCCCGAACCGCCTGGCGGCCCCACAGGCAAATGCCGTTGCGGCAGGCGCCAAGCCGCTATAACGGAAGCGAAAGATTGACCGAAGGCCGTTCGCCGCTCGATGACCGCCGTCGCACCCGGCCTTTCACGCTGGTATCCGAAGCAACTTGGCCGGCGCGGACCTTCGCTTTACACTAAATAAGTGAAAATTGCGCTCGGGCAAATCAACCCTACAGTCGGAGATTTTTCCGGCAATGCCGCCAAGCACGTCGAGTTTTCCCGCCGTGCGCGAGAAGCTGGAGCTGGGCTCATCCTGTTTCCTGAGTTGTCGGTGTGTGGTTATCCGCCGCGCGATCTGGTAGAGCGTCCGTCATTTGTCCATCGTAATCGCGAGACAGCCGAGCAAATTGCGTCGCAAGCGCGCGGGATCGCAGTAATCTGCGGGTTAGTCACTCCGGCCGAATCGGAAACGGGTAAGTCCGTCATGAATTCCGCCGCGCTGTTGCAGGATGGCAAAGTCGCATTCTTGCAGTCGAAGATGCTGCTGCCAACTTACGACGTCTTCGACGAGATGCGCAACTTTGCTCCAGCAAAGAGCCAGGAATTATTCTCGCTCTGCGGCAACCGGGTGGCGCTTACCATTTGCGAGGACGCCTGGAACGACAAGCTGTTCTGGCCCAAGCGCCTGTATATCGTCGATCCCATCGACGCGCTCGTACGCGCGGGCGCGAACCTGGTTTTGAATATTTCCGCATCGCCCTTCTGGATCGGCAAGCGCGAGGTGCGCCGCGACATGCTGGCCTCGATCGCACGCCAGCACAAAGTTCCGGTGGCGATGGTCAATCAAGTGGGAGGCAACGACAGCCTTGTCTTCGACGGCTCCAGCATTGTGCTCAACGCCGAAGGAAAAGTGATCGCGCAAGGGCGCTCCTTCGAAGAGGACCTGATCTACTTCGATTCGAAAGCGCTCACGGGCGACCTGCACGAAGCGATGCAAGGCGAGGAAGCCAGTGTTTACGCGGCCTTAGTGATGGGCACCAGAGATTACATGTACAAGTGCGGATTCCGAAAGGCAATCATCGGACTCAGCGGCGGTATTGATTCGGCGCTCACCGCAGTCCTCGCCGCCGATGCCGTGGGTCCGGAAAATGTAATCGGAGTGGGCATGCCGGGCCCATACTCTTCCGCAGGTTCTATTGACGATGCGCGCGCGCTGGCCAAGAATCTTGGCGTACGCTTTGAACTGCTTTCGATCAATGCTGTATTTGAAGCGTACCGTCAGACGTTGAAGGAAGTATTCGTCGGCCGTGAAGAAGATACTACGGAGGAGAACATTCAGTCTCGGGCGCGAGGCACGCTCCTCATGGCATTGTCGAATAAGTTCGGCGCTATCGTGCTTTCTACGGGCAACAAAAGCGAACTCGGGGTAGGCTACTGTACACTTTATGGGGATATGGTTGGGGGTCTCGCAGTCATCTCAGATCTGCCAAAAACGCTGGTCTACCGGCTGAGTCATTACGTAAATTCGCGTCACGCGGTGATCCCGGCGGCAACTTTGCAGAAGCCGCCGTCAGCGGAATTGCGTCCGAATCAGAAAGATAGCGACTCTCTACCACCCTACGAAATTCTAGACGCCGTACTTGAAGATTACGTGGAAGACGCGCACTCGGTCGAACGCATTGCGGCGGATCATGGCTTTGACATTGAGGTGGTGCGGCGCGTAGTGCGGTTGGTGGACCGGGCGGAATACAAACGCCAGCAGGCGGCGGCGGGTATCAAGATCTCTCCCAAGGCGTTCGGATACGGACGGCGATTTCCCATCGCCGCGAAGAGCGAGGTTTGAAATCGCTCGATCAGTCTTGCTCCTTGCTTGAATAAGAAACTCTGACTGAAGTTGAAAGGAAATCATGCGTCATTTTTTTCATTTGATTTTGATCCTTATGGTAACCGGTACCTTGGCGGTTGCGCAGTCCTCGACGAGTGCTAAATCGCCGGATAAGTCTGTCTCGGCACCGGCGGTGAATCTTCCTTCGGAGGCCACTGTCAATTCGTTTATGCAACAGACCTTCGGTTACGAGCCGCATGTCACCTGGAAAATTTCCGACATCAAACCAGCTCCGGTGCCGGGTCTGGCGCAAGTGGACGTTATTCTTGCCAGTCCTCAAGGCCAGCAACTCAGCCGGTTTTACGTTGCGGCGGATGGCGAACACGCCGTGGTGGGGGAAATTATTCCATTCGGCGCCAGGCCTTTCGACCGGGTCAGAAAGATTTTGGAGAAAGCAATCACCGGACCTTCGCGCGGACCGAAGGATGCCCCCGTCACGATTGTGGAGTTTGGTGATCTGCAATGCCCAGCTTGCAAGGCGGCGCAACCCGCCATTGAATCTCTGATTGCAGCCGAGCCGAATGCGCGTTTCGTCTTCCAGAACTTTCCTCTCGAAATGCACAACTGGGCTGCGAAGGGTGCCGATTATGCCGACTGCATTGCGCAAGGGTCTCCTGACGCTTTCTGGAAGTTCATTGCTAAGACTTACGAAACGCAGGCTGACATCACGGCAGAAAACGCCGATGAGAAACTCACCGCTCTGGCCAATGCCGCCGGCGTGACGGGTTCAGACATTGCGACTTGCGCCGCCAGTCCGGCAACCAAGGCTCATGTGGGCGCCTCCACGGCCTTGGGTAAGTCAGTGAATGTGACCGGGACCCCCACTTTGTTTGTGAACGGCCGCAGCATCGGAAATGTAAGTCAGGTTCCGGCCGATACTCTGAAGGGGTTGGTGGATTTTGCTGCGAAGCAAGGGAAGTGAAGTGAAGCGGCTTACTTCTCAGTGATCCAGATTTCGTCGGTCATTCGATTGCGGTTGGCCAGCACGTGCGGAGTCAGGGTGATGAGCAGTTCGTCGTTTTCTTTCATCTTATTATTGTCGACCAGAGCTTGATTCAGGCCGGGCAGGGCTGCAAGGCCAGGAATTCCGCTTATTGCGTACTGATCGTTGGTTGTGATTTCGCCCGCAATCACGGCAGGCTCTCCATCCTTTAGACGTATGCTGCCTTGATATTCCTGATTGGAGATCACCGGCACTCCGTTCGCGCTGCTGCCGGTGAGGGAGCGCACTTGCAATTCCAGCTTCACGCTCACGTCCCCGTCACCGTGAATGACGGCGGTAGCCTTGAGATTTAATCCCAGATCTTCATAACTGACGGAAGGGAAAGGTGCGATGTAACTCTGGTTGCCCAGCACCTGGGAAATCTGCGGTGAATTGTAAATGGGCGCGTAGGAGGCATTCAGAATGGGATACCGCTCACCCACATGGAAGGTGGTTTCCTTGCCTTGTCCGGCAAGCAGAGTCGCATTGCTCAAGCTGCGATTCCACGATTCATTGAGGGAAAGAGCCGCCGTCAAGTGATCGAGGCTCACTCCTGAAAAGGTGAGGCCACCGCCGAATGTAGCCAGCGGCTGACTGAAGATGGAGTTCTGCTGCCCTTGCAATTGCGCCAGCAAACCGGAGAGCGCCGAACTCCCGGCCGCGTTAATGCCGCCGGAAGAAATCAGCTGGTTGATGAGCGACTGGATGTTTTGCCCGCCCAGCGCTGCCAGCGCGGCCACGGGAATATTGTACATATTGAAAGTGTCGGGAATGTGCAGGCCGATGTCGCGAGTGAAGTTGTGATCGATCTCATAGATTTTGATGTCAAGCGCGACCTGCGGACGGTCATTCGTCAACTGTTGCAGAAGCTGAGTACAGGCGCGTAGCGTCGCCTGGGGCGCACGGACTTCGACCGTGTTAAGTTGCCCTGCACTTATTTTCTGGAAGTCGCAGATGCTGCGAAGCGAAGTGACGATTTCAGTCGCCTCTTGAGGTGTGCCCGCTCCGGGCACGGTAAAAGTGGCGAGAGACATACGGTCAAGTTGCTTGTGATTTTCGGGAGTATTCGCGGCCACCAGCAACTGGTGCGTGTCCAGAGCGGTCCACATGGTTTTGCTGACCCGGCACGCCAGTTCGAGAGCCGTGAAGAAGTCGACATCGTCTACAAAAAAGCGCACCGACTTGGTCTGCACCGAATCGTCGAACTCAGCGCTAACGCCGTAGGCGGATGCCAGTTCGGTGAACAGTCCGCGGACGTCGCCCCGATAATGAAAGGTTGCTCGCTCCGCCTTGGGCTGCAGGTGAATTTCACCCGAATCGGCGAGTAGAGCGGATATCCCACCAAGGTCGGCGGACGGTACATCTTGGAGTGCTTCTGAAAGGCGCTGCCGCATGTAACTATTGTCAGGATCCAGTTTCAATGCTGCGCGAAACTCAGCTACGGCTGGTTCGCGCTGGGCGTTGGCCAGGAATGCGTTGCCACGCTCCGTATGCTGAAAAACCAATTGAGACTTCGCGACTTCTCTTGCCGAAAAGAAATGCGCATCCTGCGGGACGAGGCGCGAAGCTGCGTCGAATTCGGCGAAAGCTTCTTCGAAGCGTCGGTGATCCTCCAGTTTTAATCCGCGGGCGTAAGCGTTGTGGGCTTCCTTCAAGTCCCTTTTGGAAGGCACGCAGTTGATACCGCCGGGCACGCCGTTGCCACAGGAGATTGAGGGAGGATTGATGACTTCATTGTCGACGGCAAACGCGGGCATGCCCGCAAGCCCCGCCAGAAAGCAGACCAACAGAATGAACCGCGTGCCACGCATTCGGATAATTTTACCCTGCCTACGTCTCTCTACGGAGCGCTATTAGTACCGGGTACCTTCGGTCCTAACAGGTCTCGGCGGGGCGCGAAACGCCGACAGAACGGCAAGCGCAGGCTTTCTTGCAAAGCGCGCGGCAATCAGCTTAGCATCAGGCGCTCGATGCTGCGGGCCCAGCCCGTACTCTCATCGCAGTCAATCACGATGGCGCACAGGCGTACGTCGCCGGAGGCCGGTTCAAAGCGGACCGGCATGCCGTTGAGGAACTTGTTCACGACCAGTTCCTTCTTCACGCCAATCACGCCGTCATAGGGACCGGTCATGCCGACATCGGTGATGTATGCCGTCCCCTGGGGAAGAACGCGTTCGTCCGCGGTAGGGACGTGCGTGTGCGTGCCGATTACAGCGGTTACGCGGCCGTCCAGATACCAGCCCATGGAAATTTTTTCAGAGGTTGCTTCGGCGTGAAAGTCCACGAGGATTATCTTGGCTTCAATCTTCTGCAAGAGTTGGTCGGCGGTGCGGAAGGGATCGTCGTTCGAGGCCATGAATACGCGTCCCTGGAGGTTCATTACGGCGTAAGGAGTCTTCCCCTTTCGGCCCTGATACAGTCCCCAGCCAGGCATGTCCGCGGGATAGTTCGCGGGGCGCAGAACCCGCCGCGAGGGTCCGTTATCGTTGCTTTCGACCATTTGAAAGTAGTCGATAATCTCGCGCTTGTCCCAGACGTGATTGCCGGTGGTAATGACATCGATATTCAGTTCAAATAATTCTTCGGCGAGCGCGGGAGTGATGCCGAAACCGGCGGCGGAGTTCTCGCCGTTGGCGATGATCAGATCGATAGCGTGATCGCGGACGATCCCCGGCAGTCGGTCCTTGACGATGGTGCGGCCGGGACGTCCGAAGATGTCGCCAATGAAAAGAATGCGCATTTAAAGGGCGAAATCCGATGGTAACACGCGAAGATTTCAGCTCAGTTTCGCTGGGTGTCTCAAGGGTGAGTCGCTACTGAACTAATTCCGCCGTGCGGAGGAAATCGTAGTTGCCAGCGGAATTCAATTGCAGATTGCGAACTCTTTTGTTGTGGACCAGCACGTTGTCGAGATACCAGAGATCGATGTAGGGCAGTTCGTCGGCGAGGATGAGCTGCAGTTCGGCATAGGTCGACTTGCGCTTTGCCTGATCGACCTCGCGCCGGGCCTGGTCGATTAGCCCGTCCACTTTCGGATTTGAGTAGCGGCCGCGGTTTGCGCCGCTGGGTGGAAACCGTGAAGAGTGGAACACGTAGAAAATGTCCGGATCCTGGTTGCCGCCTACCCAGCGCAATCCGTAAAGTTGAAAGGCCCCGTGGATTACGTCGGCAAGAAACGTGGCAGATTCGAAGCTACGAATGTCGAGCACGATTCCAACTTCTCGCAACTGCTGTTGAATGACGGCGGCCATGAGTCGCGTACTCTCGGTCGTTGACGTTTTCATGGTGAGGTGAAATCGTACGCCGTTGACAGCTGGATAGCCGGCGGCATCGAGCAGCGCGCGGGCTTTGTCGGGATCGTGATCGTAGGCGGGAACGTCTCCGTTGTATGCCCAGCTTTGCGGAGGAAGAACGCTGCGTGCAGGCTGCGCCCATCCGCCCCAGAGATATTGGATCATGGGCCGGCGATCAAGGGCATAAGCAATCGCTTGCCGCACCCGCACGTCTTTCAGGATCGGATCACGCAGGTTGAATCCAAGATATTGAATCTCGGTGCCGGGCGCGTGTTCGACGGCGAGGAATGGTTCGCGCTCGAGGGTGATCACGGTGTCTGGCGTAAGCGAGTTGATGGTTAAGTCGGCGCTTTTCTTGCGCAGCTCGAGGGCTTCGGTTGTCGCGTCCGGAACGACTGCGAAGCGCACCCGCTCCAGTTTTGCTCTCTCGCCCCAGTAGTCCTGATTCCGTTCGATAATGACTTCTTTGTCAGTCTCGCCGCTGACAAACTTGAAGGGCCCGGAGCCGATGGGATGCCGCGTGATTTCGTCTCCGCTGCCGATGGGCACAATGCCAATCGCGCCGTCGGAAAGGTTCCACAGCAGTGCGGCATCGGGTTCCTTCATGTGGAAGATCACCGTGTAGTCGTCGGGCGCGTCGAGGTGATCGACAAAGCGATATGCCGCGGTTTTGGCGCTGCGAATCTTTCCGGTGAGCAGGGAATCGAAGGTCCACTTGACGTCGCGCGAGGTAAGCGGACGTCCATCATGGAACTTCGCACCGTGATGAAGATGAAAGATGTAAGTGAGGGGATGCGGGATTTCCCAGCTCTCAGCAAGGCCGGGCGCCACATCCAGATTGTCGCCGCGAGAAAGCAAATCGTCGAAGATGAGATTGTCGATGCGCTCCGACTGAGCATCGACTCCGACTCGCGGGTCGAGATTGGTCGGGCTCGATTCGATCATCATCACCAGCGTATTGGGATCAGGCTTGCCGATGCAGGCGAGCAGGCAGCTTATCATGGCAAAGCTGATGAGAGAGGAGACCGCGCTGCGGCGCATCACTGACAATCCTTGCACATCTGATGAAGGTTGTTCACAGTTTTCCAGTTGCGAGTGGTGGTGACGACAGACAACACACGGTCCAAAGGAGTCTTCCACAAACTGCTTTTAGATACTCCATTCGGAAGATAAAGATAAACTGCGTTGCCGACACAGCGGGATTGATCCGGCGCTTTTGTCAGGTCCGCCAGCTTTTTCAGCCCGGCAGGTTCAGGAAATTCGGAAAGAAAAGCGACATGAAGCTTTGCGGAATCAATCCCAGGATGGTTCACGAAAGGATTGTTCGCGATCGTGTTTTCTATTTCGTCGACGGTTCGGGAGATCACGGAAACCGGAAAGCCAAAGTCGCGGAGAATCGCTTGTTCGATCTTGCTGGAGAGTGCAACTGGCGTGCGCTTCGCGGCTTTGAAAACTACATTTCCACTCTGGATGTAGGTTTTCACTTGCGAAAGACCCAGCGCTTCGAGGGATGAGCGAAGAAGGTCCATCTTCATTCTCTTGTTCCCGCCCACGTTGATTCCGCGGAGCATCGATACGTAAATCGGCATAATTTCGAGAATTCCGGTGCCAACTTGTCCTAAGGATATGAGATTTTACCAAGCACCGCAGCGCGTCTTGCGCCGGTCGCAGACGCGATGCTGGAGGGGCGCCGCCGCCAGGTTTCATGTGCCAGAAGAGCAAACGCCACTGCTTCTTTTGCCGCTGAAGGCAGGCCAAATTCATCGGAGAAGCGCAGCCGCATTCCGAGTGGCGCGAGTTCATTGGTCAACATCGTCACAAGGGTAGAGTTTTTCGCACCTCCGCCCGATAGAATCATCTCCTGAAATGCCGGCTTTCGCGCAGGGTGCGAGTTCTGTGCCGCACAACGTCGCACCGCATCCGAAATGGACTGTGCGGTCAGCGCCGTGGCGGTTGCCACAACATCTTGTTTGCGGCAACGCTTGCAGCTTCGCACAAATTCGCAGACGAACCCGCGCCCGAATTCCTCGCGTCCTGCGGTCTTGGGAGGGAAGGTACGGAAGAATTTGCGGCGCAACATGTCGCGGATGACTTTATCGAGTACTTTGCCGGAGGCTGCGATTCTTCCGCCACGGTCGAATGGCTGGCCGAATAGTTGCTCGGTCACAGCGTCGATCACCATATTGCCCGGGCCGGTATCGAATGCGACCACATCGCGTGTGCGCCCACCCGCGGGGATCATCGTGAGATTGGCGATGCCCCCGATGTTTTGAACGATCCTTCCCAGGTATGGATCACGAAAAAGCAAATAGTCGAGGAACGGAACCAGAGGCGCGCCCTTGCCGCCAGCGGCCAGATCCGCCGGCCGAAAATCCGAAACTACGGGAGCACCCACTCGGGCAGCGACGATTGCACCTTCGCCGGTCTGCCAGGTGGCAGCGATCTTGCGGCCCAAGAAACGCTGCGGTTCGCCTTGATGGTAGAGGGTTTGTCCGTGGCATCCGACCAGGGCCGCTTTCACCCGAAATTGCCGCTCCATAGCAAGCACAGCGTCGGAATAGAGTTCGCCTAGAAGGAAATTCAGGCGAGCCAGATCAGCCACGCTCGCTCGCGAAGCGTTCATTGCGTCCAGTACGGCTGTCCGAACGTTCTTGGGGTAGGAGTATTCCGCGTGTCCGAGCAATTGGAAACCCGGGAGACGCCGGGACTCAGCCACTGAAGATGTTCTGTGGCCACCACCACCCATGCGGACTAAGGCTACGTTGATACCGTCTGCCGAAGTTCCGCTCATCACTCCAGCCACAATCATGCCTGGCTTGGTCATGCGCGCGGCCGCCGCGGATTCGCCGCGCGTTCACCTTTAATTCCGATGAATCCATGCAGGCGTATCTGCTCGCCGAATTCCCAGAGCTTGCGCGACAGCTTTTCGACGGTCACGGCAGATGGCTTCGGCGTCCTGCGCAGCATCTTCGCCCACTTTCTCTTAAACGCGAGAATACGTCGTACCGATTCCGCGACGCGCTTGGCAAAATCTGGGTCACGCGCGGAGGTGGTGACAAGCTCGTCATAAGCTTGCGCGACGTAGTCTTCGCGATGGCAGACGAGACACAGATCTCCGCCAGCACGAATGTGCTGTACGGCAGCCTCGCCCACGGAAGCCGCTGACAGAACCGCGCCCATCTCCAGGTCGTCGGACACGACAAGTTTTCGATGGCCGATGCGCTTGCGCAAGATGTCCGTAATCCACATCTTTGAAAGTGAAGCTGGAGTTTTATCGGGGGTCACCGCTGGATAGGCCGCGTGTGAAATCATTACCATTGGCAGTTGAGAACGAAGCAGGCGATAGGGAAGCAGGTCCGCGGTCCAAAGTTTTCTGAGTGCCTTATCGATTACGGGTAGCTTGTGATGGCTGTCCAGTTTGCCCTCGCCCAGGCCGGGGAAATGCTTGCCACAGCCCATCACGCCCGCGGCACGTAAGCCGCCGAGAAACTCACGCGCGTATAGAGTTACTTCGCCGGGGCTCGCCGAGACTGCCCGTGAATTCATTACGCTGCGCGAGGCTTCGAAAGCCAGGTCCAGCACGGGCGCGAAGTCGACGGTGAATCCTAAGGCGCGGCAGTTCTCTCCGATCAGCTTTCCATGCTCGCGGAAGAGTTTGCGATCTCCGGTGGCGAACACATCTGCGGCCGACGGAGATGGGCCCAGCACGTCGCGGAAGCGGTCCACACTCCCACCTTCTAGATCGACGCAGGTAAACAGCGGTGTGGAAACGCATTTCTGGCAATCCTGCAGCAGACGACAGGTCTGCTCGGGAGTTTTTATATTTCGCGCGAACAGGATCACTCCCGCGGGCTGCCATCGCGTGAGCAGGGAACTGAGGCGCGGCGTCATCTTTATCCCGTCGAAGCCGACGATCAGAAGTTGGCCGGGGTCATGCTTTGACCTGGTTCTTTGGGCCTTGACGTTCATCTCATATTTCTTTCTTCAACTCTGCCAGCAGATTCAGGGCCTCCAGCGGTGTGAGACGGTTCAGGTCCACGGCGCGCAGCTTTTCCAGCACAGGCTGCGACAGGGGCGTGAAGATGGTCAACTGCGTCGACGGAGGAAAAGCGCCTGGCGCGAGATGACCCGTTCGTTCGCGCTCGGTCGATTCATGCTCGGCCAGCACTTCGCGGGCGCGTGTGATCACTTCAAGGGGCAAGCCCGCGAGTTTGGCGACTTCGATGCCATAGCTGCGGTCCGCTGCACCGGGCTCAACCTTGCGCAAGAATGCGATGCCGCCTCCGCTTTCCTTTACGGAGACGTGATAGTTTTTCACGCCCGCCAGTTGTTCGGCCAATTCCGTCAGCTCGAAATAATGAGTAGCGAAGAGCGTTTTGGCCCTGACCCGCGCGTGCAAATATTCGACGGCAGCCCAGGCGATCGCAAGGCCATCGTACGTAGATGTCCCGCGGCCAACTTCATCGAGCAAAATGAGGGACCGCTGCGTTGCGGTGTGCAGAATTGCCGCGGTCTCCGTCATCTCGACCATGAATGTGGAGCGCCCTCGCGCCAGATTGTCGCTCGCGCCGATACGAGTGAAGACGCGGTCCACCACGCTGAGGCGGGCGAAGCGCGCGGGAACGAAGGAACCCATTTGCGCCAGGATCACGATCAGTGCGGTTTGCCGGAGATAGGTCGACTTGCCGCCCATGTTCGGCCCGGTCAGCAGCAGAATCGTGTGCGTCGAAGCATTCAAGTACAGATCGTTAGGGACGAAACGCTCGCTGCCTCCGGCCAGTTCTTGCTGCTCGATCACAGGATGGCGGCCTTCGACGATTTCCAGCTCCCCGGCGTGACCCTCCCCCGAGGGTAGCAATTGTGGCCGACAATAATTGCGCAGCGCGGCGATATGGGCCAGCGTAGCCAGTACGTCCACTTCGGCCAGGGCCAGCGCGGTCTGGCGGATACGCTTGGCCTCAGCGGCGATTGCGATGCGCAACTCAGTGAACAAGCGCCGCTCGATTTCGACAATCTTTTCTTGCGCATCGAGAATCTTGGCCTCGTACTCTTTCAGTTCCGGCGTCGTGAAGCGTTCGGCCCCTACCAGAGTTTGTTTGCGTTCGTAGTCAGGGGGAACCAAGTGAAGATTTGATTTCGAAACCTCAATATAGTAGCCGAAGACGGAATTGAATTTGACTTTGAGTGAGGTGATCCCGGTACGGCCACGCTCGCGCTGCTCGATCTGTGCAAGCACCTGCTTACTATTGCGGGAGAGTTCGCGTAGTTCGTCGAGATCGCGATCGACGCTGGACGCAATGATGCCGCCATCGGCAAAGCTTAGGGGAGGCTCGGGCACGATGGTGGTTCGGATGCGGTCGCGCAGGTCACCGAGTTCGTCGAGTGATGCATGGAGGATGTTCAGCCGCTGAGCCGCCAACCGGGAGACCGCGGCTTTGATTGCGGGAATCTTTGCGATCGACGCAGCCAATGCCAATACATCGCGAGGATTTGCAGTCTCAAGAGTCACACGGCTCAAAAGTCGCTCCAGATCGAGGACGCCATCGAGGGCGCGGCACAACTCCTCGCGTGCGATAGTTTCCTTTGCGCCGGCTTCCACGGCATCCAGTCGCGCATTGATTTCCTCTAGATCAAGCGACGGCCGCAGCAGCCAAGCACGCAGCAGCCGCTTGCCCATGGGAGTGACCGCGGCATCGATAGAGCGAAACAGAGTAACGCCCGCGTCCGCTCCAGCAAACAGCGGTTCGATCAGCTCCAGGTTACGGACCGTGACTGCATCCAGCACCAGACAGTTTTGCCGCTCGTACCATCCGATGCGGTCCACGTGATCCAGGGATCCGCGCTGGGTGGAGCGCACGTAATAGAGAATCGCTCCTGCGGCTGCGGCTGCGGCGCAACGGCCCGCGAGTCCAAAGCCTTCGAGCGACAAGACTCCGAAGTGATTTTCCAGAAGCGGAATGGCATGGTCGGGCGCGAAAATCCAGTCGTCCAGCGGAGTCTCCGTGCAGCCTGCTCCCGCGGCACGACGCTGCAGGGCTTGAACTCGATTCGTGTTGGCATCAAACAGCGGAGCTGCCGAGCCGTATAGGATTTCTTTCGGCCGGAGTTGTTCCAGTTCTTCCTGTACACGCCGCAGCGCGCCTTCTCCCGAAAATTCGGTTGCCCGGAATTCTCCGGTCGAGAGGTCCAACGCCGCGAAGCCAACGCGCTCGCCAGCCTGCGCCAGCGCTGCAAGAAAATTATTTTCTCCAGATTCGAGCGACGAGTCCGCCGCTGTTCCGGGCGTCACCACGCGGGTTACCTCGCGCCGCACCAGTTTCGTGCCGATTCGCGTCTTGGCCAGGCGCGCATCCTCCATCTGTTCGCAGATGGCAACCTTGAACCCTTTGCGGATGAGTCTGCCGATGTAGCCTTCCGCAGCGTGGTGGGGAACTCCGCACATGGGCACTGCGATGCCCTTCTCTTTGTTGCGCGAAGTCAGAGTGATCTGCAGTTCCTTGGCGGCGACGACGGCATCGTCGAAGAAAAGCTCGTAAAAGTCACCCAGACGAAAGAAGAGCAGCGCGGTGGGATGCTCTTTCTTGACAGCGGCATACTGCCGCATCAGCGGAGTGGACGGCTCGGTCATCGCTTCGGTCGGAGTGGGAGCTTTTGCGCGGATTATAACAAAGCTGAATTGCCCGTTTTGAACAGCACCTTCTTCGACGATCAAATGGGAGTTGACGCAGCTTCTTTCACCTTGTTTAACTAATGCATGGAGCTGCGCAAGGATCCTATCACTCGTTCCTGGGTTATCACCGGAGATGACCCGGTCGAGCACAGTCCGCGTCCTGAAAGTGCCTGCCATTTTTGTGTGGGAGCTTCGGATTCCACACAGGTGATCTCCTCAGTCCCGAGCGCGGGAGCCTGGTCGGCGCGATCGGTGGTTCATCCCAATCCGCTTTACCACATTGAAGGCGAGGCGGGGCGACGCGGAGATGGCATTTACGACCGCATGAGTTCGGTGGGCGCTCACGAAGTCCTGGTGGAGAATCCTAGGCATGACCGCCATCTATGGAATGCCAGCGACGATGAGATCGGACAATTTCTGCGCTTGGCCGCCGAACGCATCATGGATCTCAAGCGCGACCCGCGCATCAAGTACGTGAGTTTTTTCAAAGATTATGGATCCAATGCGGGGCAGGAGTTCGGCCACCCGACTTCGCAGATCACGGCCACGATGTTCGTGCCGCGACGGGTGCTTTACGAATTGCGAGCGGGTCGCGAATATTTCGTCACCAAGGAGCGTTGCGTGTTCTGCGACATTTTGACGCAGGAGGAGCGACAGGCGGCGCGAGTGATTGAGGCACGCGGTGACTATGTTGCCATTGGCCCCTATGCGCCGCGTGTTCCTTACGAGGCCTGGATTCTGCCGCGCAATCACGAGGCGTCGTTCGAGCGCACGGGATTGTCGAAGCCGGGACTGCGAGTGAACCTCGCCGCGCTCCTGCGCCGAACTCTGCAGCGGGTTCGCTCCTTTACCGAAGATTTCCATCTTGTGCTGCACACCTCGCCCAACAGCCTGCATCCCTCCAAGACTTTGGGATACTGGAAAACCATTGACGACGACTATCACTGGCACATCGAGATCATGCCGGTAATTGCAACTAAGGCACGGTCCTACACATTTAAGGAAGTTTATTACTCGCCAGTGAGTTCGGAGACGGCGGTGAAGCAACTGAGGGAGGCCAAAATTGATGGATGAGGCGGTGGCATAGAGCGCAGTCTGGAATCTTTGTGAGGCTGCTACAATCCTGCCCTTGGAGATCAGCGATTGAAACGTCTCATCTGGGTAGCGGTATTAATGGGCGCCTGTTTTGCTCAGACCGCGAACAATCCGGCCGTGGTGGCAGCTTCGGCTGAAAAGCAAAAAATCCTCTGGCAGAAACTGGAAGCCTCCATTCACGATGTTGACCAGCATCTTGAGGGAGTGATGGGCGTCGCCATTGAAGACTTAACCACTGGCGACCAGTTCTTCCTGCACGATAACGAAGTCTTTGCTCAAGCCAGTTCGATCAAGATCGTGATCCTCGCCGACCTTGATCTCCAGGCGCAACAAGGCAAACTGAAGCTCACCGATCTTTATACGGTGCAAGCTTCCGATCTGGTCCCGGACAGCGACATCATGGGCGGGCTCACGCCCGGCGTCACCCGGGTCACCTTGCGCGATCTCGCGACCATGATGGTTGCGGTCAGCGATAACTCCGCTACGAACGTGCTTATCGATCGCCTCGGCATGGACAATGTGAATGCCATGCTCGATTCGCTCGGGCTTGCGCACACTCGCCTGCGGCGGAAAATGATGGACCTTGAGGCCGCCAAGCAGGGGCGCGAGAATATTTCTACTCCACGAGAAATGATGAGGCTGCTCGGAGCAATTTACCGTGGCAAGGTTCTCGATAAGGAATCGATCGCCAACTTCTTCAAAGTTCTGAGCACGAACAAAGACTCGTGGATTCCCCGCGATCTGCCGGCTGAGGTGAAGATTGCCAACAAGCCGGGTTCGCTCGAAGGCGTGCGGAACGATTCCGGGATAGTTTTCGTCGCGGGACGTCCCTATGTCATCTGTGTGATGACGGCATTTCTGGAGAACGAACGCGACGGGGAAGAGGCCATCAGTAAAGTTTCCCTGGCGGCCTGGCGAATGTTCGATCGCCTGAGCCGCGCTTCGGAGTATGGAAGAGTTGTATCTCCGGGCAACGGTAGTAGGTAGAGCCTTCTAGCTGTACTGGCGATCCCGCTGCCAGCGAACCAGACCATCCGGATCGTCCACCACGACAACTTCATACTTTTCCAACATCGGCATTAGCGCATTCTCCAGTTCGGCTTTCCAGAGTTCCCCTTCATAAAACTTGGCTTTCATCGGCTCACGCGAGGCAATGTCAGGAAAGCCGCGCATAAAAAGGAGGGGTCTGGATCTTCGATGGAAAGAAATGGGCCCAATATTTTCATCCCGATTTCCGAGTGCGCCGGAATGGACCTGGAGCGGAATATTTCAAGAAATTCGGAACGTTTGTCGGGCTTGGTCTTGCAGGTGCGCATTTCGATGATCATTGAACCTCTCCAATAAGCAGACTGGCGCGGCCAGCGTAACAAAGCAATGATCAAGCGATGGGCAATCAAGGCCGCGATGCGGCCTCGATTGATTGTAAACAAGTCGTTGCGGGACAAACTTCCAGCGACCGTTCATAATGTCTGTATGACCCTCCGCCGCCTCAAGACCTACGCAGGCACACAGGGATACGTTTACCAGTATTATTTTGTGGGCAAACGCGCTGCGTTGGCCGATGATCCCGAGTCTCCGGCCACAGAATTCGTCTTCGACGTGACCTCCGACCGCAAGCTGACCTACGCCGTGAGTGTTTTCCTGCCCGAGAAGTCCCTGCAAACATGGGCTGCGACTCATGGACGTCCGCTATCGGAAACCGAGCAATATGCGTCCGCAAAGCTGCGCCTCTTCCGGGCCTTCGACGAGTCGGCAGACCTGAAAATGCAGGGTCGCCGCCTGGTGATCGATGCGGCGCTGCTCGAAGAAGCATTGACGAGTCTGGGAGTGCAGTGAATGGCTTGTGATCCAGATCACAGGACGCCGTGATTGCTGGCGTTTCCCCGTTACGCGGATTCCGTGCAGAATCGAATGCGTGGAAAGACATGGGGTTCCTGGGGTTCACGAAAACAACTGCCGGACGGGCGTTCCGCGCCGGTTTTACTTGCATTAAACTCAGCGGACTCTGATACTTACCTTGCCTATGGCATTGCTTTGGTTGCGTTTCGCGCTGGCTTGTTACTTCATCGGGCTGATCTACGCCTTCTTTGCGCTAACCCGCACCAGCGATCTTTTCAGCCGTATTGCCCTGCATGCAGCCAGCCTGGGTATGGTTTTTCATTTCGTCTCCCTGGTTGAATTGTTTCTCTCCGGCCAAGTGGTCTGGGCGTCGGTGCATAACGGAGAGTCGCTGCTGGCTTTCTTCTCAATGACTTTCTTCATGATCATTTATGCGATCTACAAGACCACTTCGCCTGGTGTAGTTGTCTTCCCCATTGTCTTCTTCCTGACCTTTGTGGCGGCCGTGGACGAGCAGCCGGTGCTGCTGACCTCCTTTGTTCAGCACAAGGGATGGCTGATCGCGCACATCATTCTGATCTTCACGGGATATGCGGCGCTCGTGCTGAGCTTCGGCGCAAGCCTGCTTTATCTCCTGCAGGAGCGGCGACTCAAGGCCAAGAAGCCCAGCAGTTTAATTTCGTTTCTGCCCGCCCTGGAAGTGATTGATCAGATCGGCTACCGGTCTTTACTGCTGGGTTTCCCCTTCATGACGCTCGGCTTGATAACCGGATCGATCGTCGCGATGTCCACTTATGGGCACATTGACTTCGAGGACCCCAAGATACTCTTGTCGATTCTGATGTGGGTCGTATACATGGTCATGGTTTTCACTCGCTGGAACTCAGGATGGCGTGGGCGCCGCGCGGCAGTGCTGGCTACGTTCGCATTCGTGGCTGCCATCGTGGCCTGGGCGGCGAACTATTTCTCCGCCATCCATAGGTTTGCTGCCTCATGAGATATCAGCTCATCGGCGTGAATCACAAAAGCGCGCCGCTCGAAGTGCGCGAGCGACTGGCGATCCCGGAGTCGCGCCTGCCCGACTGTTGCCGTGATCTCACTGCCCATCCCGGAATCGAGGAGGGTATGATCATCTCAACTTGCAATCGGGTGGAACTGGTCACACACACCAGCAACGGATCGGCCGACCTGCGCGGCTTTCTCCATGATCACTTTCATCTGACCTCAGCGGAACTCGATTCACACCTGTATGAGTTTCGGGAAAAAGAGGCGGTGCGCCACATCTTCCGAGTGGCGTCGAGCTTGGATTCGATGGTGGTTGGTGAGGCTCAGATCCTCGGGCAGGTGAAGGAGGCTTACGCCACCGCCCGCGCTGTGGGTTCGGTACGAGGGCAACTGGATCAGCTTTTCACACGGGCATTCGCGGTCGCTAAGCGGGTTCGCAGCGAGACTGCCGTAGGTTCGTCGTCGGTTTCCATCGCTTCGGTGGCCGTGGAATTGGCTAAGAAGATTTTCGGAACCCTGCAGGGCAAGAACGTTTTTATCGTCGGCGCCGGCAAGATGAGCGAATTGGCTGCCCGGCATCTGATGGCTCACGGCTGTGCGTCCATCTTCGTGGCCAACCGCACCTATGATCGCGCCATCGGCCTGGCGCAGAAGTTCAATGGTCAGGCCATCAAATTCGACGATCTCTACAATACCTGCGACCGTGCAGATATCGTCATCACCTCGACTGGCGCCCCCCACGCCATTTTCCGGCGCGAGCACGGCGAGCAATTTCTCTCCCGCCGCAAGAACAAGCCCATGTTCTTCATCGACATCGCCGTGCCCCGCGACGTTTCGCCCGAAATGGCCAACCTCGACGGCATCTTCGCCTACGACATCGACGACCTGCAGCAGGCCGTGTCGAGCCACGTCGCCGACCGGCGCAAGGAAGCCGAGCTCGCCGAAGCTATCATCACCGGCGAGGTGGAGAGCTTCGAGGCCCGCCTGCACACGCTCGACGTGGTGCCTACGATCGTGTCGTTGCAAGATCATTTGGAGACCATCCGGCAAGCCGAGATTGACCGCGTGCGCGGCCGCATGGGGGCGTTGACTCCGGAACAAGAAATGGCGGTTGAAGCGTTGACTCGCGGAATCATCAACAAAGTGATGCACACGCCGATCACCACGTTGAAGACCGCCGCCCGTGAGGCGGAGGCCACCACGGTGATTGACGTTGTACGAAGGTTGTTCAATCTGCGGGACAAAGACAGGGAAACGATAGCGTCGGAGGCGAACAAGAATGAGGCGAGCAAGAATAAAGAAGTAGGGACAAGAGACTGATGGCTGGCCTCCACATCGACCACACCGATTTCAGGACCGAGAGCCTCCTTTATCGAGAACTGCTGCTCGTCGTTCTGCATGCCGTAGTCGCCTTGGTCGGCGGAGTTTTGGCCGTCCTGCTGTTCGGTGGCCTTTTCGCCTCGCTTGTCTCTGGTTTGGAAATCCGGCCGCCAACTCCTGATGTCATCTACAACCCTTTCATTTGGCTGCCTGCCTTCTTTCTGGGACTCGTTGTAAATCGCTTCGCCCGTCATCGTTCGGCCCCTTTTGTGGGAATAGTCGGCCTAGTACTTTTGGTTGGCGTCATGGCGTGGGATGTATCGATCCTCAGGCACGGTGGATATTACCGAGATCTGAGTCCCGGACACTATTGGACGTACGAGCTTCGACAGTTGTTTTCGGCTGACAAAACATGCCGAGACAGCGAGTGCCTCGGCAAGATACTGGTGACGGCGCCATTTATCATTACCGTCGCATATTCGATTGGAGCTTGGCTTGGACTTCGATTCGGAAAAATAAAAAACACTAGCGATCAACGAACAAAGGTTGGTGCGCATACGCATGCCTAAACTCCGCATCGGCTCCCGCGGTTCCCAACTCGCCCTGTGGCAAGCCAACCACATCTCCGCGCTGTTGCGCGCCCGCGGCCATGAAGTAGAAATTGAAATCATCCACACCACCGGAGATAAAATCACCGATGTCCCCCTCGCCATGGTCGGCACCAAGGGCGGATTGGGCAAAGGAATTTTCACCAAAGAAATTGAAGAGGCCCTCGCCGCCGGACGCGTCGATCTCGCCGTGCATTCGTTGAAAGACCTTCCGACCGAATTACCGACGGGATTCGAAATCGCCGCCATTACGGAACGCCAGGATCCGCGAGATGCCTTCTGCTCGCGCCACTACGGGAAAGTTGAAGACTTGCCTCAGCGCGCTCGCGTCGGCACCTCCAGCCTGCGCCGCCAGGCGCAACTCAAGGCCATCCGTCCCGATCTCGACATTCATCCCCTGCGCGGCAACGTCGATACGCGCCTGCGAAAGCTCGAGCAAGGCGAGTACGACGCTATCATCCTGGCTTCCGCCGGGCTGAGGCGGCTGGGTAAAACATCACTGATCAAGCAAGTCATCCCCGCTGAAGTCATGTGCCCCGCCGCCGGGCAAGGAGCGCTCGGCATCGAAATCCGCGAGGGCGACTCGGCCACGCGTCATCCCCTGGAATTTCTGAACGACCCCGCCGCCCGCGCCGCCACCACTTGCGAGCGTGCTCTGCTCAACCGCCTCGGCGGAGGCTGCCAGGTTCCGATCGGCGCCTTCGCGGAAATGCGCAATGGCAAGCTGCATCTCGAAGCCATTGTCGCCGATCCCGATGGTTCAAAGCTCCTGCGTGAATCGCGGGATGGCCATCTCAGCGATCCTGCACAACTCGGCAACAATGTTGGCGAAACCTTGCTCAGCCGCGGCGGCGACGAAATTCTGGAAGCGGTCTACGGTCGTGGCCTCGCTGTCCCGCCGCAACCGTGATCTCCGATTGGGAATCAGCATGAAGAGCGGCAGCGTTCTCCTGCAACTTCTCGGCGGTGCCAAGAGTTCCCATACGGTGCGCCGCTGGATCAACTTCTGGCCGCCGGTCCTGGGCGCGGGCATTCGTATCAGTCACATCGCGCCCGACATGTAATCCGTCGACGTTAGAATGAAGTTGCGCTTGTGGAACGCGAACCACGTGGGCACGCACTTCGGCGGATCGCTCTTTGCCATGACCAACGCTTTCTATATGCTGATGCTGATGGCGAACCTGGGCCGAGAATATATTGTCCGGGACAAGGCCGCGACCATTCGTTACAGAAAACCGGGGAAGGGTACGGTGCGCGCGCAGTTTCGTTTGTCGGATAGTCAGATCGAGGATGTACGCGAGTGGAAGTGAAAGATGAGGCGGGAGTGGTGATCGCGGAGGTTGAAAAAGTGATACACGTGCGAAGGAAAGAAGCGGCAGAACCGCGAGGAAAGTAGGAGGATCGAGTTTGTATATTCCCGAGCACTTTCGATTACGTCACGAAGCAGACGCGGTTGCCTTTATGCGCGCCAATCCTTTTGCCATCCTGATCTCCTCTACTGACACTGGTCCTTTTGCGACTCACCTTCCGCTGTTTGTTGCGGAAGGAGAGCGTATCACTCTGCGTGGGCACGTTTCGAGGGCCAATGCACACTGGCGCTATCTGGAACAGCAGCCGCAGTGTTTGACCATCTTTCATGGACCGCACTCCTATATTTCGCCGAGGAACTACGCCTCGCGAGAAAGCGTTCCCACCTGGAACTATGCGGCGGTACATGTCTATGGAAGTGCGCGTCTGTTTTCTTCCGAGCAGGATGTGCACGGAATGCTGCAAGAGCTGATGGAAACGTTCGAGCCCGCGTACCGCTTGCAGTGGGATGAATTGAGCCAGACCTTCCGCGAGAACATGCTCCGGCAGATCGTGGGCTTCGAGATCGTTGCGACCAAGGTCGAGGGCAAATTTAAGCTCAGCCAGAATCGAACTCGCGAAGATCAAGCGAATGTGATCACCTCTTTGGAGAACGCGGAAGACTCTGCCGTGTCGGGCGTCGCGCGCATGATGAAAGAGCAGCGCCTGGGCGAGATTACAGTCGAGAAGGAGAGCGAGCGATGAAACGGGCTGCGACTGGAAAGTCAGATTCGCATTCGCTTTCCGGCGTACGTGTGCTGGTAGGGCGGGCGCGGCATCAGGCCGGCGCGCTCTCTGGCGAATTACGCAAGCGGGGCGCCACGGTGCTGGAAATTCCGTTCATTGAAATCCGCAAGCCGGAATCTTTCAAGCCTTTGGATTCTGCTCTCAAAAATCTTGACGGTTACGACTGGCTCATTCTCACCAGCGTGAACGGGGTGGAGGCGATGTGGGAGCGAGTGGCCAAGCTCCGCCTCCGCAAGACGGGTCTCAGGCACCTGCGGGTTGCGGCGATCGGTCCGGCCACGAAGAAGGCCATCGAGCAGCGCGGGGGCACAGTTGATGTTGTCCCGAAAGAGTACGTTGCGGAATCTGTGGTGCGCAGTTTGCAACGGCGAGTGAAGGGGGAACGCGTACTGTTGGTTCGCGCCAAAGTTGCCCGCGACGTTATTCCCAACGAACTGCGTAAGGCTGGTGCAAAGGTAGATGTGGTGGAGGCTTACGAAACGGTTGTGCCGAAATCTTCGCGTACGCGGTTGCGAAGCGCGATGAAGAATCCCTGCCGCCGTCCGCATGTGATTACGTTTACGAGTTCGTCGACGGTGCGGAACTTTGTGGAATTGCTGAGCTCGCGCCAGCCGCTTGGAATGCTGCAAGCGGGCCATGGGCGGGAGCCTGCCCTGAGCTTGCCGAAGGTGCGCCCCCGCCAAACGAACTCTTTTTTGGCCGGTGTACGGCTCGCTTCGATTGGGCCCGTCACTTCTTCAACGCTGCGCGAGTTGGGCCTGCGCGTGGATATTGCGGCCAAGCAGTTCACCATCCCCGGGTTGGTGCAAGCCATCGTCCGATCCATGGCCTATTGAGGCTCGCATAATACAGTGACAGACGAGTCAAGAAAATAGTCCCGCATGTTTGAGAAAGGAAAATGGAAGCTTGCCGGATTCGATGACGTGCCCAATGCCCGGTGCACGGCAGTCGCTGCTTCGCTCAGGTCTTCCCATCAACGGTTGGCTAACTCTTGAGCCTTTGATGTTACCCCACAAGTTTTCTACCGGATTTAACTTCGGAGCATAGCCGGGCAGAGCCTCGACCGTGAGCCGTTTTCGCTGTTCGAACAGATACTCCTATATCGCGCGACTCTTGTGCGCCGGGAGGCCATCCCATACCAAAATGACTTTCCGGCCGCATACTTCTCGGCGCAGATCTTCCAAAAAGGCGATCAGCCGTTCCGGGTTGTAGCTGTCCGGGCAAGGTTGAAAGAAGAGTCGAGCGCGGGCTCCGTCCCCGCGATAGCCCACCGCAGCCGAGAGCGACATCTTCTTCCAATGGAAGGCATGAATTAGGATAGGCGGTTCCCCCCTGGGCGCCCAGGTTCTACGGATCGAGGGTCGTTGAGAAACTCCTTCTGCGGATTGCACTCCCGCGCTTGGGTGGCCGGCCGCTGTATGGTCCAGCTCATCGCCTTCAAAATTTTCCAGACATGACCGGGATGATAGTGTACCTCCGTCAGTCGCTCGATCACCTTCGCCACTCGGGGCAGCGTCCATAAATCGGTGGGAAAACCGTGCGTCCGCGCCCCTTCTCGCAGCGCCTGGTCGAGTTGCTCCCATTGTTTGGGCTGGAGCCGCGGTTTCCGTCCCGCGCGACCGGCTCCCCCTAGAGCCGCGGCACCGCCTCGTTTCCACTCGGCATACCAGCGACTTACACTTTGCCGGCTTGCTTTCAGTTCTCGAGCGATCTCCGCAAGGGATCGCTTGCCCGCCCCGAAGTAGCGCGCCGCTCGTTTGCGTCGTTGTTCTAATGCCTGAAAATCGCGCCGTGGCCGAACTCTCTTGTTCATAGCCACAGCATAACTCATTCTTGTTCAGTTGTCACTCTATTGTGCGAGATTCAACAGGTCGTCCTCGATAAACCACAGCGAGACGCGCGCAATGCCAATATCTCCTCCCGCGATATCTGCTAAATTGCGGGGATGAAACCCAAGACCATTTATCTTGCGCTCTGCTTCGTCGGCACGCTGCTTCCGTACTGGCAGTTCGTTCCGTGGCTTATGCAACCTGGGATGAGTTTTCCACGATTCGTCCGCGAACTGTTCGTGAATAGGATCAGCGCTCTCTTTGGAATGGATGTCTTGATTTCCGGGGTGGTGCTAGTCGTCTTCGTGCGAGTCGAGAGCGTTCGGCTGAAGATTTCCCGGCGATGGCTTCCGGTGCTCGCACTATTGACCGTAGGGGTTTCGCTGGCTTTTCCCATGCTTCTCTATATGCGCGAAGCGAGAATGGATCGGGCTAAATCCATGGCTGAGACAGTACCAGCGTGATCAGGTTGGCTATTCCGTCAGCGAACAACTACAATCCGCTGGCGGAACGTGCGCCTGCAGAAAGTCCGCGACTCGCTTGTAGGCATCAATCTGATTTTCCACCCGCGCGAAGCCGTGCCCTTCATTTTCGTAAATCTTGTAATCGACCGTACCGCCGCGTTTCTTGATGGCATCCACCACCTGCTGCGTTTCTGACTTCGGGCAGCGCGGATCGTGCCCTCCGGCAAGCAACAGCAGCGGGGCCTTGATCTGGTCGATGAAGTTGATCGGCGAACGGTCTTCATAGAGCGCCTTATTCTTCACCAAATCGCCCATGGTTGCGAGATCGGACTGCTGCAGCACTGGGTCTTCGTTCTCGATTTCCGTGAACCAGTTCACGAAAGGCACAATCGGTACGCCTGCAGCCCAAACGTCGGGCGCCTTTGTCACGGACATCATACCGAGATAGCCGCCGTAGCTTCCGCCCATGACGGCAATCTTTTTGGGATCGAGGTGGCCGGTTTGCTTGATCCAGTCGACGCCCGCAAGCACGTCTTGAAGGTCACCGCCGCCCATGTCAAATAGATTCGCCTGCTGGAATTCTTTGCCGTATCCCGTCGAGCCGCGATAGTTGGGCGCGAGCACCATGTATCCCTGATTGGCCGCGTATTGCAGGAAGCGGTTGAAGGAATTCATTATCTGCGATGTCGGTCCGCCGTGGATGTAAACGATGGCGGCGTTCTGCCCGTTGCGCGCCATGTTGAAGGGGACATAAAGAAACGCGGAGATGGTCCACTTACCGTCGCGGCTGGGATAGTGCACGAGATAGGGTTCAACCATGTCTTCTGAGCGCACGCCCGCGACCAGGGAATGCGTAACCTGATGCGACTTGCCGGTCGCCGGCGTATACACCCAAAGATCTCCGGGAGCGGTGGGGCCGTTGTGGTAGTAGAGCAGTCGCGAGCCGTCTTTGGTGAAGGCGGAAGGCTCGCCCGCCGGCTCATTGACCCCCTTCGAGATGGGCAGAGCGTTGGACTTGCCAGTGGCGAGATCGTACAGATAGATATCTTCACGACCGTCGACATTCGCCCTAAAGGTGATGTGCTTACCATCGGGTGAGAACTCGCCGCCGCGGATTTCCCATTTGTCGCCAGTGAGCCAGAAAATCTTCTTTGTCGAGATTTCCAACAAGCCAATATTTTCATAACCGTTGGCTGCGTTTGAGGTGAACAGGATATGTTTGCCGTCGCGCGAGATGTCGTTATTTGAATAGAGTTGCTCGCCCTCATGCGGAGTCAGAAGCGTGCTCTGTCCCGTGGCCACTTCCGCGATGAAAACATTCGAATCCGTGCCCTTGGCCTGTTCCTGCATGTAAACGATGTACTTGCCTTCTTTCGACCAAATGGGGTTGTAGTTGCCTTTATCTTGCGGCGTGTTGGTAGTGAGGTGTTTGACCTCCCGCATGAGTGTGTCGTAGATATCGATCTCGTAGGCGGCGGAGGTCTTCGGCTTAATCTCATAGGCCAGATACCGGCCATCCGGTGACCACGTGGGATTCATCTCCGCGATCTCGCGCGTGCTGGTGAGGTTTACGACTTTTCCGGTCTTTGGAGAAACCAGAAAAATATCCCACTGCTCGTCGCCATCATAGTCCGACTGATAGGCGATCCACTTTCCGTCAGGCGACCATGCGGGCGCGGTCTGCCGCTGGTCGCTTACCGTAAGTTGTACCGGCCATCCTCCTTCGGCAGGGACGAGCCAAAGATTGTTGCGTCCGCTCATGTTGGAGACGAACGCGATGCTCTTGCCGTCGGGCGACCAGGCAGCCCGGCCGACCTGGCGCGTCATGTAGAGCTTCTCGATCGTAAGGCCGCGCGCTTCGACCTGCGCGTTCGGCTTGGAGGAGATCTGCTTGGGATCGGTGACGGCATTGGGCGGGGGCAGGGTTTGGCCCGCAGCGATGGTCTCTGTGACGACTGTGCTCATGAGTATGACGATAGCAAAAGGGATGAAAGTGCGCATGGGTTGAGGCCTCGAAAGGGGAGAGTTTAGCAGAGAAAACGCGAGTCCGGGACAGCGGGATAAATTGCAGAGGTCCTTCGCAGTGCTGAGGCTGACAAGAGAGAGGATCGACTTCACCTTTTCCTTGAAGCCGGATGGGGTGGGAAAATCATGTTCATCCATCTCATACGTACAACCCTCGATTTTGTCATCCTCAGCGGAGTGAAGGGCCTATGCCACGTCCGCCAAGAACATACTTCGCTTACATCATGTCGAATCGATCGAAGACGCTCTACACGGGCGTCACCGGCAATCTGACTCAGAGAATGCGACACCAAGACGGGATTTGGGTCCGGCTTCACGACCAAGTATAGGGTTCATCGGCGGGCATATTTCGAACGCTTTAAAGATATCCGCAACGCGATCGAGCGCGAGAAGCAGATCAAGAGCTGGCTCCGCCGCAAGAAAGTCAATCTGATCGTTTCCGTCAATCCAGAATGGCGAGATTTGAGTCAAGAGTGGTACGGGCGCCATCAGTTTCCGCCCGACACAGAGATTGCATAGGTCCTTCGCTCGGCTCAGGATGACAGAGCCATGTGAGAAAAAAAAATTGAGAGGCGCTACGCTTTCGCGTTCTTGTGTATCTTCACGGTGCTCCAGGTTTTGTCGACGGCGTGACATATATTTTCCAGCAGGCAATCGACGCACTTGGGTTTGCGGGCGATGCAGAGTTTGCGTCCGTGCCAGATGATCTGATGGGCGAACAGAATCCACTTCTCGCGCGGGATGATACGCATTAAGTCTTGTTCGATTTTCTGCGGATCATTATTGGTAGTGAGCTCGAGGCGGCGCGAGATGCGATGCACGTGCGTGTCAACGACAATCCCCTCTGCGATTTTGAACCACGAGCCCAGAACCACGTTCGCAGTCTTGCGAGCGACGCCGGGCAGGGTTAGAAGATCCTGCATGTTGAGGGGAACCTGGCCACCGAAGTCGGCGACTACTTTTTTCGCTGCGCCGACCACGGATTTCGATTTGTTGCGGAAGAAGCCGGTGGAGCGGATATCCGGCTCAAGTTGTTCGGGCGCGATCGCAGCGAAAGCTTCGACGGTGGGATACTTGCGAAAGAGCTCAGGCGTGACGCGGTTCACGTTTACGTCGGTCGATTGAGCAGAAAGAATTGTTGCGACCAGGAGTTCCCATGCGCTGGTGTGGGTAAGGGCGCAGGTGACGTCTGGATAGAGCTGGTCGAGGCGCTTCAGGATTTCGGAAATGCGATCGGGAGCCAGAGGATTGTAGGAGCTTTGTTTTTTGCCCTTCGGCGAAGCTGAGGTCTTATCAATGCCTGGACGGGCTGAGGCGGCCGTCGCCGCACGAACTACCTTTCTTCGGCGCGACTTCTCGGGCGCTACCTTCGACGGCGAGAGCTTGCCGTGCGCTTGCCGAAGGGGCGCCCGCGCCACACGGTCCTGGCGGCCGTTGCGGGCGGGCTGACGGGGTGTTCGGCCGCGGGGCATAAGGGCAACATCTTAGCAGAGACCTCGGTAACCACGGTAACCACGGGAATGATTGACTCGCCAGATTTCCCTCGGTAGTCTGGAGTCGACCCATTCTCCTCAAAGAAATTCTTATGGCCGTAAGTTCCATCCAACTTGGGCAGGTCTGGCGCAACGACGCCGATGGCCTGGATTATCTGGTCACCAAGGTGTACAGCGAAGTGTTCACGCAGTATGCCATGCTGCGTCCGGCGGGGATCACCGCTCCTGACGCTCCAACCGTCCGCATCAAGGTGACGAAAAGTCCGCAAGGCGCGGCGTTGCCTGGCTATACCTTTACCCAGGAAGGTTCGTTCTAGCCTGCTGTTGCCAAATGTGATTTCCGATAAACTGGTTGTCAGCGCGGTTAGGAAACCGACGTACAAATCCATTTTTCCATGACTGAAAAACTGCTGGCTTTCATCTTTGTGTTCATCAACTCCGTGGTCGGCACGACCGGCTATGGCGGCGTGATGTTGCTAATGGCGATCGAGTCAGCGTGCATCCCATTGCCGTCGGAACTGATCATGCCGTTTGCCGGCTATCTCGTGTTTCAGGGCACGTTCAAACTGCTGTGGGTGGCGACGGCGGGTGCGATCGGGTGCAACCTGGGTTCGCTGGTAGCGTATGAGATTGGGTGTTATGGCGGGCGTCCACTGGTGGAGCGCTACGGGCGCTGGATTCTTATGGGTCGGCGCGAACTTGACTGGGCTGACCGTTTCTTCGCTCACTGGGGATATCTCGCCGTATTCATCGGCCGTCTGCTGCCGGTGATTCGAACTTTCATCGCGCTGCCGGCTGGAATTGCGCGCATGCCGCGAGGCCGGTTTCATCTCTATACGTTTCTTGGATCGTGGCCGTGGTGCCTGGGTCTGGCGTATCTCGGGATGAAGCTGGGCGAGAACTGGCGCGAGTTGGGAAAATACTTTCATAAATTCGATGCCGTGATTGGAGTGATGCTGCTGGCAGGCGCGGCGTGGTTTGTATGGAGTCACTGGCAGAATCGCATTAGCCGGCCCGAGTCGGCTGCTCATTGACCCGCTTTTGCTAACTTCCCAGGATCCGCCAGGATGAAAGTCAACGCAGTACGTCATTGGCAGGGCTCGCCAATTGCGATCCTACGATCTGCCACCTGCCATTCCGCTTCACCACGACATCCATGTAAAAATAGCGGACAGGGAACCGTCGTCCGTGCTCTTCGACCTCGTCTTCTTCCGAGCCACGGACGATGGCCACATCCTCACTCAGCAATCGGACGCGGCGGCCTTTCGAGATCATCGAGACGTAACGGATCGCGCCTTCCTTCAGATTGTTCAGCACCTTTTGCTTGGTGAAGGATTTGCCGGATTCATCGTATTGCACGTAATCCTCAGCGAAAATTCGCGAGAGCTCAGCGGTGTCGGCGGCGACCAGGGCCCGGTCTCCGTCTTCGAAGAGCTTCAAGATTTGTTGCTCGTCGGTTTCCAGCCGCCTGCTTCTTTCCTACGACGCTTTTCTTTGCCGTCCAGTTAGTGTACAAGCTGATATTCAAGAGGAGAACATTGTGAAACAAGCGTCTCGCGCTCTCGGGTTGTTGCTGTTGTGGGCGGTCCTTCTACCCATCGTTTCCCACGCTCAATCTGCGCCTGCTGCATCCGACAAGCCCTTTGTGGTCGAGTATTACTACAAAACGAAGTGGGGACACGCGGATGAGTTTATGAAACTCTTCAAAAAGAATCACTATCCCGTGCTCAGGAAGGAAATGGAGACGGGCCGGATCTCGAAGGTTTGGATGGATCAGCCGCGGTATCACACTACGGAAGACGGTCGCTGGGATTACCGCGTGACCATCGTTTTCAAGGATGCGACTGTGGCCAACGAGCCTTTCGATGAAGCTGCACTGCAGAAGCAGATGTATCCCGATCAAGAGACGTTTCAGCGGGAAGAGCAACGGCGGTTCGAGATTCTCGACGGGCATTGGGACTTGCCCGTGAAGCCGGTCGATCTGGAGAAGTAGCACCGAGGACTGCCTAGTTGTGAGGTGCCAACTCGCTGCTGACCATTCTCCAACTGTGTTCTGACTCTGCCCGTGACGATGCACGGCGTTCGTAACGGATGTTAAATGAGAGTAAAAAATCGCGGGGAAATTCCGCATGATAGTTATTGAAATTTGGAATTAGACAGAGCTGCGATAGAGCCCTACTCTAAAGTATGGACACTTTCATATCCGTTGAGGAACTTCATGTTGATTTGCTGCACGAGATAGGCAATCGGCTGGCGACAGCAGATGGCTTTCACGATGTATTGACCCGGGTTGTCGAGTTTTCTACTGCGCTGGTCAAGTGCGATTCCTGCCTAATCTATGTTCTTGAGGGCGAGGATCTGGTCTTGCGAGCTTCCAAGAATCCGCATCCGGAGGTTGTGGATCGGCTGAAACTTCGCGTGGGTCAGGGCATTACAGGATGGGTCGCCCAACACCAGGAACCGGTAGCGGTGTCGGAAAAGGCGGAGCTTGATCCGCGGTTTCAATTTTTCCACGAACTGCCAGAAGATAGTTATGAGGCGTTCTTGTCGGTGCCGTTGATGTGCCGCGGCCGGGTCGTCGGAGTCATCAATTTGCAGCACCGGCAGCCTCATGTTTACCGGAGACGGGAAATCCGGCTGATTTCTACGGTGGGTTTCTTAGTGGGAGCCGAGATTGAGATGGCGCGACTGGAGGATGCGAACACTAATCTTGCGGAACAATTGCAAACCCGCAAGGTGGTGGAGCGCGCCAAGGGCATTCTGCAACGTGAACTGGGATTGACCGAGGAGCAAGCCTACCTGACATTGCAACGCCAAAGCCGGCAGAAACGGAAGGCAATGAGGGAAATTGCTGAAGCGATTGTTCTGAGTGAAGAAGTGAAAGGAAGTTCGCGGACGCAGGATCCTTCGTAAGAAAAGAAGAGGCCATCCAGCTTTAGCCGCTTCCATTTAATCTGCACCCGTTTGCAAACAAAAATCCGAGAGCAGATTCATGATGATCTGCTCTCGGGGCGCCCAGCGGCTATCGAGCGGAGCTTGCGGCTGAAGTGGTATGGATCTCAGCCACCTCCTTCCCTGAGCTTGCGGGCGCTGCGAAATGCAGCGTGACTTCAAACTGGGGAAGGTCCATAGCGCTGACGTAGCTTGTACCGAATTTTGAGTCGATTACGAGGCGAGCTGTTTCGGAGCCGGTGATTTCCTCAGTGTCATTTACCAGCAGCATGAATGATGCTGGCTTTCCGTAGACTTTGGTTATTTTCAGCATTTTCGACGGACCCACGGGCTCAAGCGAGAACCGGTAGTCTCCCGCTGGCACCATGATGTTCTGCCAACTTACTTCATGCGGAAGCCGGAAGGTTCCGCCTTCATCCTGGGCAGAAGCCAAGCTGGGTGCGAAGTTCAGAGCACTGAAAACCAAAACAGCGGCGTAGACGAACGTGCGAATCGATTTCATTGGAATCTCCTGTTGCTTGGTGGCATGTCCGAGTGACACGGTCGGCGGTTACCGAGTGGCGTGGTCTCAGATTGAGTGGAGAAACAACGTGGTCAGGAGATTTGCAATACCGACAGCGAGGCCGGCACGCAAACATCAGCTTCGCGGGACCGGCTGCAGAGCTGGTTCACGAAGTGATTCCACTATGAAGGAAGGTTGGGCTAAAGTCCAACACAAAAAAATGATGAGGATGATCGGTGGCAGGCGACCGTGCTCGTCGGCCCTAAGTTTAGTCGCCATTTCCGCTCGATGATGCAACTGCGCCGTTGAATTGATTTTCTGCGCGCTCAGCCTCTGGCGTTTGCCAAACTCACACCTGATACGAGAACATACAGAGTTTGCACACCCATAAAGATCTTACTGAGGAAGCGGCCAAATTATGGCGACACCGAAGAAGTCTGCAAAGACGGCATCGAAAACGTCTCACGTAGAAGAGAAACCGGAAGGGAAAACGCAGGCCAGTTCCATCCACAACGGTACGATGCAGCCCGCGAAAGGGAAGTTAGGCGTAATGATCCCCGGCATGGGAGCCGTAGCGACGACGTTTGTCGCGGGCGTGGAGGCGATCCGCAAAGGGCTGGCGAAGCCAATCGGGTCTCTTACTCAGATGGGTACAGTGCGACTGGGCAAGCGTACCGATGGGCGTTCGCCGAAGATCAAGGAGTTTGTCCCCCTCGCCGGACTCGACGACCTGGTTTTCACCGGCTGGGATATTTTCGAGGACAACATGTACGAAGCGGCGTCGAATGCGGGCGTGCTCGATCAGCGATTGCTCGACCAGTTAAAGCCGTTTCTTTCGTCGGTGACTCCGCGCGCCGCGGTGTTCGATCACAACTACGTGAAGAAGATCGACGGGCCCAATGTGAAGAAGGGCAAGACGAAGATGGATCTTGCCGAGCAGTTGCGCGACGACATTCGCGATTTCAAGAAGACGAGTGGCGCAAGCCGGTTGGTTACGATGTGGTGCGGGTCCACCGAATCTTATATCGCGGCGACTGAGGCGCACCAGACCGTTAAGACATTCGAAAAAGCCTTGCGTGAGAATGACGAGATGATCGCGCCGTCGATGGTCTATGCCTACGCGTCGTTGATCGAGGGAGTCCCGTTTGCCAATGGCGCGCCCAATCTTACCGTTGATCTGCCGGTCATGCTCGAACTATCGCGAAAGAATGAGGCGCCGATCTGCGGCAAGGATTTCAAAACCGGGCAGACGTTGATGAAAACGATCCTTGCCCCAGGCTTCAAAGCGCGGATGCTCGGATTGAATGGATGGTTTTCAACCAACATCCTCGGCAATCGCGACGGCGAAGTGTTGGATGATCCAGGGTCGTTCAAGACGAAGGAAGAGTCGAAATTGTCCGTGCTGGAGCACATCCTGCAGCCGGAACTCTACCCCGAACTCTACGGCAATATGTGTCACAAGGTCCGCATAAACTATTATCCGCCACGTGGTGATAATAAGGAGGGTTGGGACAATATCGACATTTTTGGATGGCTGGGCTATCCGATGCAAATTAAGGTCGATTTCCTATGCCGGGACTCGATTTTGGCAGCGCCCATTGTGCTCGATCTGGTCCTGCTGATGGACTTGGCAAAACGATGTTCCGATCTGCGTGGCTTGGGTATTCAGGAGTGGTTAAGCTTTTACTTTAAGTCTCCCATGACGGTGCCGGGGCTCTATCCGGAGCACGATTTATTTATCCAGTTGATGAAGCTGAAGAACACGTTGCGGCATTTAAAGGGCGAGGAGTTGATCACGCACCTGGGGCTGGAGTACTACGACTAGCCTAGCTTCGGTGGTGCCTTCGGTCGCATCCTATCCTGGCGGAGCTCACCAGACAGTTTTGAGCAGAGGACTTCGCCGGAGACTTTCGTCGCGCGTGATCAGCGTTAGGCCTTCGGCGCGCGCAGTCGCGCCAATGAGTCGATCGGCAGGGTCTCCGGAAAAGTCATCGGGGAACTGGGCTGCGAGTGCTGCGATCTCTGGCGTGATTGGTCGCACGCTGAGCTCTTCGAGCAACAAGCGCACAGAAGCCTCGACCGTTCCGTAGGCCTGAATTCTTCCACGCGCAAATAGAAAGGCAAGTTCCCACAGACTAATCGCAGAAACCGCCAAGCCCTCGTTATGCCGGGCGCGGCCAATCTCTGACGCAGCGGTCCGCGAAAGGCGCTTGGAGTCGGCGACAGCCCATAGCAGAACGTGAGTGTCGAGCAAAATCACGAGGAAGATTCCCAAGCTTCCGGCGGGACAACTGGGGATTCAATATCGCCCACGATCCGGATCACGCCCTTCAACCTGCCGATGAACTCCCGGGCAGGGTCATCCGGCGGCACAAGCTTGGCTACAGGTTTGCCACGTTTTGTGATCACAAGTGGCTCTCGAGTGGAGCAGACTTCCTCCATAAGCGTCAGACAGTGTGCCTTGAATTTTGACGCTGCGATCGTCTTCATGGTCACATTATAACGCTTATGGTCATATACAGATGACCATTATGTTTCTCCCGTGCGGAGCGAGGTCCAGCGAGGTCCAGGACTCCGGAAACGGGGTAAGGATGATTTGGAAGTAACCCATTCTATCCCAACCTGCTCACATACTTTTGGGGAAGCGGATAACCCTACGGGATGGAGGGTGCGTCTAAGCCTATCAAGCTGTGTAAAGTCTGATTTTGCTGGGGCCGTGGCGGGCGTATAATCCGGGTAAGAGTTGGTCGCGAAGGAGTTCTCCATGAAGTTCCGTTGGTTGGCGATCGCGGTGTTACTGACAGCGTTCAGCGCAGGGCCCTGGACGATGGCACAAGATCAAGACAAAGACAAGGACCAGCCTAAGGCTGGCGATGTGCAAAATGCTCCAGCACAACCACCAGCCAATTTGCCAACTCAAGATGACAGCCAAATCAAGCACGACGGCACCAAGACTGACGTGGATGCGGTGGGGAACCGTAATGTAGGTTGCGGCCGGGGTGTGGGCAATTGGTATAGCATCGAGAAACAAGTGGCGATGGGCCGCTCCTACGCTCAGCAGGTCGAATCGCAAATCAAGCTGGTGAATGACCCAGTCGTTACCGAGTATGTGAACCGCATCGGACAGAATTTAGTTCGAAACTCTGATGCTCAGGTGCCGTTCACCATCAAGGTGATCGACTCCGATGTCGTGAATGCGATGGCGTTGCCGGGCGGGTTTTTCTATGTGAATTCCGGACTGCTTTTGGCAGCCGACGAAGAGGCCGAAATGGCTGGCGTGATGGCCCATGAAATTGCTCACGTGGCGGCATGCCACTTGGCGCGCGAACAAACGCGCGGCACTCTGATGCAGCTGGCTACCATTCCTTTGATCTTTGTGGGTGGCGGAATTGGCTACGGAGCTTATGAAGCGGCTGGTCCGGCCGCCATGCTTGGCTTTCTGAAATTCTCCCGCGGCTTTGAGGCGGAAGCCGACTACCTTGGAGTCGAATACATGTACCGGGCCGGGTACGATCCTTCTGCATTCGTTTCATTCTTCGAGAAGATTCAGGCAATGGAGAAGAAGAAACCCGGCACTCTGGCCAAAACCTTCGATACCCATCCGCAGACGCCGGATCGCATTGAGAAGACACAAGAAGAAATTCGGAAGATTCTGCCGGCCAAGCAAGAGTATGTCGTGACTACGTCGGAGTTCGACGATGTAAAGGCACGGCTGGCATCGATCGAAAACCGCCACAAAGTGTTGGATCAGAGAGATGAGAACAAACCCAGCCTGCGGCGGACCTCGACCAGTGGGGATGACAAAACGGGAGATAGCAAGACTGACGATGATCGTCCGACTTTGAAACGCCGGGATGATTCCTCGAACTAGACTGCATAGGATCGCATAGGATGAACCCAAAACCGGCGGCCGTGGCCGCCGGTTTTGCATTACGAGCTATTATTTCCAAGCGTCGCAGGCGTGAAAGGGCCGATCTGAGCGCCCATTTCTAGTAAATCACTGGCCTCCGTGATCCAGGTCACAGCCGAGTATTGTCGAAGCGAGTAAGGGTAGACTACGCTATCTGTATAGCGCCATAGAGGAGCAACTCTTCCCATGCCAGAAAACACACTTACCGTCACCGACAATCGTACTGGACAGACTTATACCGTCCCCATCGAGGATGGCACAATTCGGGCGATGAGCTTGAGGCAGATCAAGACGGGTCCCGAGGATTTTGGGCTAATGACCTACGATCCGGCATTCATGAACACGGCATCGTGCCGCAGCAGCATCACTTACATCGATGGTGACCAGGGAATCCTGCGCTATCGAGGGTATCCCATTGAAGTGTTGGCCGAACGCTGCACATTCCTGGAAGTCGCGTATTTATTGCTGTTTGGGGAGTTGCCTGCCGAACCGGAGCTGAAACACTGGGTTCATGAAATTACGCACCACACCATGCTGCACGAATCGACCAAGAAATTTATGGAAGGTTTTCGCTACGATGGCCACCCGATGGGAATGTTTGTGAGCACCGTGGCTGCGCTTTCGACCGTGTATCCGGATGCCCGGCATGTGCATGATCCCGAGAACCGCCTGTTGCAGATCAAACGCCTGATCGGCAAAGTACCATCCATTGCGGCCATGTCCTACCGGCACAATGTGGGGTTTCCGTACGTCTATCCTGACAACGATTTGAACTACGCCGAGAATTTCATGAACATGTTATGGAAGATGGTCGAACCCAAGTATGTCGCGAATCCGGCGATTGCGCGGGCGCTCGACATTCTTTTCATTTTGCACGCCGATCACGAACAAAACTGCGGCACCAACGCTATGCGCTCGGTGAGCAGCGCTCAAACGGACCCTTACTTGTCCATGGCGTCGGCAGCGTCTGCCCTGGCAGGGCCGTTGCACGGCGGAGCCAACGAAGAAGTGCTGCGAATGCTCGATGAAATCGGATCGAAGGATAAGGTGCCCGCCTACATAAAGAAGGTGAAGGACGGCGGCGTCAAGCTGATGGGATTCGGACACCGAATTTACAAGAATTATGATCCTCGAGCGAAAATCATTCGCTGGTGCGCCGAGCAGGTCTTTGAAGTTACGGGACGTAATGCGAAATTGGAAATCGCTCTCGAGCTCGAGCGAATCGCCTTGGAGGACGAGTATTTTGTGAAACGCAAGCTCTATCCGAACGTCGATTTTTATTCCGGGATCATGTACCAGGCCATGGGATTTAGGCCAGAGATGTTTACCGTTCTGTTTGCCATCCCACGAACAGCCGGATGGCTCGCGCAGTGGCAGGAGTTGATCACAGATCCCGAGCAAAAGATAGCCCGGCCGCGGCAAGTCTACACCGGGCAAGAGGCGCGGGAGTTTGTGCCCATCGAAAAAAGGACGCTAGCCGCGGTTCCAGCGCGTTAGTAAAGTTGGCAAGTCGGGAATGCCGGATTCAGATTCAGCGATAAAGGGGGAGTTTCACTGGATTTAACTTCTGTGTCGCTGCCCTAGGCCACTTGCTTGGTAGCGAGTGCAGCGACGTACTGGCGAGTTTCAGCCGGAGAAGTGATAACCTTCATCTCCTGCCAATCGTACGGAAATTCCCTGCCACAATCCAGGCAGGCTACGTAGGTACCGGTCAACGCTCCGGCTTGGGGGCGGCGCGCCGTGCCTCGGATGGTCACTGGGAAACTGTAACGAGGATGTCTGCAACCGAAAACTGCGTCAAGCATTCTTGCCATCATGGAGCACCTTCCACCGCGCGTGTTCTGCCTAGGCCGCCCTGAGTGGCGGCACAAGCAATTCATACCACCCTCAATACCTTAGATTCAATCTCGCAGGAAAGGGTTTCGCATTCTTCCTGACTTAGCGTTCCCAGATTAGGAGGAGTGCTAAAGAATTGTGCTTTCAAAGGCTTACGGGAAGCCTGTTTTCGAGGGTGAGGGGTGGGTAAATAATACTACTCGGAGATCATCCGTAGGACCGAGGTATGCCTACGAAGTTAGGAAAGATTCAAAGCCTTCTTGATGGTGCCACGCTCTTTCTGGATCTTCTCCTGAAGGAGAGTGATGCTGTAGATAAGTTGTTCAGGACGGGGTGGGCAGCCAGGAACATAAATATCGACGGGAATCACTTGGTTCACACTTTGAACCAGTGCGTAATTATTGAATACACCGCCGGACGTGGCACAGGCTCCCATCGAAATAACCCACTTGGGCTCGGGCATCTGCTCCCACAGTTGGCGGATCACGGGCGCCATTTTGTTCGACACTCGACCCGCGATAATCATAAGATCGCTCTGACGCGGGGATGGACGAAAAACTTCCGCGCCGAAGCGGGCGATATCGAAGCGCGAAGCCCCCATCGACATCATCTCGATAGCGCAACACGCAAGACCGAATGTCATGGGCCAGATGGAACCTTTGCGCATCCAGTTCACCGCTGAATCGAGCGTGGTCAACACCACGCCTTCCGGGGTCGGATTGCCAAAAGTCAGGTCTTTGACTACCTTTTTGCCGTTCTCAAAGTCTACGTACGGGCCGAAATTCAGTTCAGGTGCCATTGTGCTTTTATTCTAAATGCTGGAGTGTGCAGAATCCAATCACCATCGCGGATTCCAAATGGCGTCGAGGTGCGCGAAGTCCGCGCGCCTAATGTTGGCGGGAGGGCGACTGCAGCGACGGTAGCGGATGGTTGAAGAATGCCGGGCTTCCGGCACATTCAGTCAACAGCCAGCGGCTCTCTCAGACGTTGATTACGACCTTGCCGAACATCTGGCTCGTCTCAAGATATTCGTGGGCGGCGCGCAATTCATGGAGCGGGAATGTGCGGTCTAGAACGGGTTTCAGGCGTCCGGCAAATATATGCTGTAGCACTTCATGCAGTTCACCCATCGTTCCCATATACGACCCGAGCAGCGAAAGTTGCCGCGCAAAAAGATGGCGCAAATCGATGCCCACATTTGGCCCCGTGGTAGCTCCACAGGTCACCAGCGTGCCGCCGGTCTTGAGAGACTTCACACTCTCGTCCCATGTAGCTGCGCCTACATGCTCCACCACGATGTCCACGCCCTCTTGATTCGTGATCTTGCGCACTTCTTCAGAAATTCTCTGCTGGTAGTGATTGATGCCGTAGTTGGCACCGAGTTCCTTGCCCTTTGCGAGCTTGGATTCGTCGCCTGCAGTCGTAATCACGCGACAATGGTAAAGCTTTGCGATCTGGATCGCTGCGATGCCCACGCCGGAACTCGCGCCCAACACCAGCACGGTCTGGCCCGAGCGAATGCCGGCCCGTCCTACGAGCATATGCCATGCGGTTACGAATACGAGTGGCACACTCGCCGCTTGATTGAAATTGAGTGAATCAGGAATCGGAATGACGTTCGCCGATGGGACCGCGATCATTTCGCAATTGCCCCCGTCTACCGCATTGCCCAGCACGGTAAATTCCCGGCACTGATTCTGCAGTCCCGCAACACACTTGGCGCAGTGCCCGCAAAAGTGCATGGGAGCGATCAGTACGCGTTGACCGGCCTTCAGACCTTTGACGTACTCGCCTACTTCGGCTACTTCGCCGGCGATGTCGCTGCCAAGAATATGCGGCAGCTTCACTCCCGCCAGCCCTTTGCGCACCCAAATATCAAGATGATTCAGCGAACACGCGCGCACCCTCACCATGACTTGATCTTTGCGCGGTTGGGGATCGGAGACGTCTTCGTATCTCAAAACTTCAGGACCGCCGAATTGATGAATGCGAACGGCTTTCATTTGAGCGTTCTCCACCACCACGAAGTGTTCCCAGAGGGGACGGAGGCCCTCAGGGCTGAAGCCCGAAGGATTATTTTACGCGTGGCGGCGGAGCCTGACGCTGCACGCTTGCGAAACCCTGTCCATTTGACGGCCTGTTGTTAACCGATTGATAATCAATCGTTGAGGTTGCGTGCGCCCGCATGGATATCTACGAACAAATCGTCGAGCTTCGTCGGGAACGACGTCGCGGTGCGGTTGCCACCATCGTTAACGTGCGCGGCTCTATTCCTTCGTTTCGGACGGCGAAAATGCTGGTGCGTGACGACGGCTCGATCGTCGGAACGATCGGCGGAGGCTGCGTTGAGGCGGACGTCTGGCAGGCGGCGCGTGAAGTGATGGAATCCGAAAGGCCCCAGACGCTTATCTTCGATCTTAATCAGGATCCCAGATACGATACGGGCTTGGTGTGCGGCGGCACCCTGGAGGTTTTCATTGAGCCTGTTCTCCCTCAACCGTTACTTTACATTTTTGGCGCAGGTCACGTATCAGCAAGCCTCTCAAAGGTGGCTGCGAATGTGGGGTTTGAATTGATCATCCATGACGATCGCACGTCCTACGCGACCAAAGAGCGATTCCCGGAGGCTCGCGAAATTCATGCGCTTGACTTTGATGAGGCCATTCGAAAAATCGAGCCCAACGAGAATTCCTACATCGTGATCGTCACTCGCGGGCATCGCGATGACATGCGCATCCTGCGGTGGGCGGTTCAGACTCGCGCCCGTTACGTTGGCATGATCGGCTCCAGACGCAAAGTGATTGAGATCTTTAAGACGTTGCAGAAGGAGGGGCTTCCGGAGCATCTCTTCGATCGCGTCCATGCCCCGATTGGCTTCGACATCGGCGCCATCACACCGGAAGAGATCGCAGTTGCGATCACCGCAGAATTAATCTCAATTCGCAGGCATGCTGCTGGCAATCTGCCCCATATGAGCTGGTTTCGTTCTCGAAACTCGCAGCCCGAGACCAACGATCCGGCTCCGGCAGTCGATGAACACGAGTGAAAGGTGAGGGTGATCTTGTTTTCTAGTTGTTTTCGGTTTCAATCTTCAACCAAAAGTTAACAATTTTCACCATTCCCTGCTATCTTCGCTGCATGAGCCGCGCCTCCAGTTTCGCCGGTGTGATCCTGGCAGCCGGAGAGTCCTCGCGCATGGGACGGGATAAAGCATTGCTGCCATGGCCCCCACCAGCCGGCGGAGTGCCGGTTTCCAGTGAAACATTTCTGTCAGCGGCGATCCGGTCCCTTTCATCCGCAACTGAATTCGTGGTAGTGGTGGTTGGAACGAATGAAGGGGCACTGGCGCCGGTCATCTACGCGCAAGGGGCTTCTCTCATGGTCAACCCAGATCCGGGCCGCGGTCAATTCAGTTCGCTGCAAGTTGGACTGCGCGAAGTACTCAACCATGGCCGCGACGCCGCCATGGTGACGCTTGTCGACCGTCCTCCGGTCAGCTCAACCACCATCCAGACTCTGCGTGCCGCGTTCGAGACTGCGGGTCCTCGCATCTGGGCAGTAGTCCCGGAATTTTCCGGCAAGCACGGTCATCCCTATCTCGCAAGCCGTGAGATGATAGAGGCGTTTCTCCGGGTTGCAGCCACCTCAAGCGCACGCGATGTCGAGCACGCGCATCAGGCGCACATCCAGTACGTGCCAGTCGTAGATCCCCTGGTAGCGCTGAATATCAACACCCCTGAGGATTACGCAGAGCTTTCGCCGACTTCGTCTTGACCGCTGCCGGGTTTGCGCGCTCCGCCCGAGTCACGTTATCGTCAGTACATGGACGCCGCAGAGGTAGAAGCATTTCTTCCTGCTACCAATCAATTTCTCGATTCGATTGTGCGCCTGCAACCGCGTGTCGCGGCCTTTGATTGCGATGGGACGCTGTGGTCCGGCGATGCCGGGGAGCGCTTCTTCGATTGGGCACTGAAAGAGGGGAAAATCGTAGCTGAGTGCCTCGATCGTCCGATGCGGGAGCGTTACGCTGCCTACCGTCGCGGCGAAGTCGACGAGACCACGATGTGCGGAGAGATGGTAACGATGCACCATGGGATTGCAGAGCTGCATATAATGGACGCCGCCGCTCGTTTTTTCGAACAGTACTTTGTCGCGCAGATTTTTCCGGAGATGCGGGAACTCGTACGCCGTTTGCGGCAAAATGGCTGTGAGGTCTGGGCGGTCTCTTCGTCCAGTGAATGGTTGATCCGCGCTGGAATGAAATATTTCGATATCCCCGAAAGCCGCATCCTTGCCGCAAAAGTAGAACTACAGGGCAGCACGCTTACCGATCGATTGATCCGCGTCCCTTCCGGAACCGGCAAGCCGGAGGCGCTCCGCGAAATCGTGAGGAAAAACATTGACGCGGCTTTTGGTAATTCGCGTTGGGATACGGAAATGCTAGCGATGGCAAACCATGCGGTTGCCGTGAATCCGAATCCAGACCTTGAGCAGATTGCCCTCGAACGCGGCTGGCGCATCTATTTTCCCGAAGGAACTCAGTCACGAACCTAGTGTGACGGCGAAGGTCCGCGATTTACAATAGTTTTGCCCATGTATTCCGCGCTGTTACTTGATCATTTCCAAAATCCGCGCAATGCGGGAGAAATTGCCGATGCTGACGCGACGGCAGAAATTGAAAATCCCGCCTGCGGAGACGTGTTGCGAGTGACCTTGAAAGAAGATGCGGGACGAATTAGTCAGATGCAATTCAAAGCGAAGGGATGTGTCGCCGCGATGGCCTGTGGTTCGGCGCTGACGGAATTGGTAACCGGAAAGACGCTTGACGAAGCTAGAAGGCTTCGGCGAGAAGACGTGATCGAGGCCGTTGGCGGGCTCCCTCAAGCTTCATCCCACGCTGCCCATTTGGCTTTGGAAGCACTTTCAGCAGCGCTTGATCGCATCAAACCTTGAGTAAAATTGTCATGCTCGATCACTCACCCCGCCGCATTGCCAGCCTGCAACCGAGCGCTACCGTGATTCTCGCCGAGATTGGCGAACTGGATCGCGTCGTTGCGTGCACAAAATATTGTGCCGACGTGGTTGAAGAGATCACATCCCGGAAGCGCACAATCCTCGCCGATTCGTGGACCGCTAGCGCCGAACACATTATTGCCGTCCATCCCGACCTGGTGATTGCTGCTGTCCCGTACCAGGAAAAAGCGGTTATCGAAATAATGAAGTCTGGAGCGCGATGGTTGGGTCTTGCTCCAAAGACTCTGGTTGACATCTACACCGACATCGCCACGATCGCGGGAGTCGTGGGCAATGGGGATCGGGGCGAAGCGGCAATCAGCCGCATGAAGAAACGAATCGACGACGTTCGGTCCCGCACGCGAGGGACGGCCCGGCCGAGGGTTTTTTGCGAAGAGTGGGGCAAGCCGCTGATCGCATCGCAGCCCTGGGTTGCGGAACTTGTCGAAGCCGCGGGAGGCGAGTTTCTGGGCGAGCCTGGTCGACAAATTTCCCTCGAGGAAGTGGCCAGCATGGATCCGGATGTGCTGATTGCGGCTTGGTGTGGCGCGGGTGACCGCGTCCCGCTGGAGAAAATCGTCTTCGACCGTAACTGGCAAGGAACTCGGGCTGCTCGCGCTGCTCGGGTCTACTGCATTCGAGATGAATACTTCAACACTCCGGCTCCAACACTGCTATACGGGCTTGATGCGCTGGCCTTTGCGATCCACCCGGAGATCTTCGGCAACCCGAAAGGAATACGGCAGATTACCGGCGTTCCATCATCCACAGTAGCGATCTGATACCGTTAGTTTCGTGAGGATCCGCTCATGCCTATGGCGACTCGAATGGAAGAAATTCGCAACGAAGTTATGGCCTTCGCGATAGCGGCCCCCGCGGCAAATATTCTCATGCAACAGGTTTGTAAGCTTCTGCATGAGCGAATGCTGAAGTACAACTGGGCAGGATTTTATATGCTGGAAGCCGGCACCGAACCGCCGGTGCTGGTGCTTGAAGCATTTGTGGGTGCGATGACACCGCACACTCGCATCCCGCTCAATCAAGGAATTTGCGGCGCCGCCGCCTCCAGCGGCAAAACTATTGTGGTCGATGACGTGAGTAAAGATCCCCGCTACCTTGCTTGTTCGCTCGAAACAAAATCAGAAATTGTAGTTCCCATTTTCGTGCATGGGCAAGTGGCTGGTGAACTGGATATCGATAGCCATTTTCCGGCTGCGTTCGCTGCCGAAGATCAAAAGCTCGTACAGTTCTGCGCTGAGCTCGTCGGTAAGAAGTTGGAGCAGTCTAAGTGAACATAAGCCGAAGGGAGATGGACCAAGGCCAGATTGAGCGCGCCGGAAATCGGGCGCAAGAGTTCTGAATTATGAAACGAGTGGTGGCAGCGGTGATCGAGAAGGAGGGAAAGCTGCTCGTGTGCCAGCGAACCCGCCATCAAACCATGCCACTCAAATGGGAATTTCCCGGTGGAAAAATTGAAGAGGGCGAACAGCCGCGCGATGCCCTGCGCCGGGAATTGGAAGAGGAATTAGGCATTCATGCCAAGGTTGGCAATGAGATCGCACGGGTGCAGCACACGTATCCCAATGGCGCTGCGGTGGAGTTGCGGTTCTTCGTTGTGCGTGAATACGACGGCGAAATTGAGAATCGCATTTTTCGCGATTTACAGTGGGCGGCAGCGAAATCCTTGCCATCGTTTGATTTTCTCGAAGCAGACGCATCGTTAGTGCGGGATCTGGCTGCTGGAAGGCTGCTCTGAAAACTGCCGGTGCCCACGCTTAGCCTGCTTTCCCGGTAATGTAACCCAATACCAGCGCCAAGGACAGTCCGCCGACCAGGATGGTTGTTCCCCACGCCACGGCATTGAACAAATGCGAATTCACATACTCTCCCATCAATTCTTTCTTGTTGATCAGCAAAAGCATGAAGATCAGGACAAATGGCAGGACGATTCCATTCACAACCTGTGACCACAATACGATTCTTACCAGTTGCGGTCCGGGGATCAGGAGCACGAGGATCCCACCGGCCACGATCAGCAGAGTGTAGAGCCAGTAGAAAAATGGGGCCTCGCCGAATTTCTTATCAACGCCGGACTCGAAACCCAATCCTTCGCATACCGTATACGCCGTGGAGAGCGGCAGAATCGACGCAGCAAACAGTGAGGCGTTGAACAGGCCCACGGCGAACAGGATATAAGCGTATTGCCCGGCCAGCGGTTTAAGTGCTTGCGCTGCGTCCGCTGCATACTTGATGTCACGGTATCCGTGTACGTAAAGAGTCGCGGCACAGGCCACGATGATGAACCAGGCGACCACGTCTGTAAAGATGCAACCCGTGATGACATCCCAGCGCGAGGCTCTTAGTCCGCGCCGTGTAACGCCTTTTTCCACAATGGAGGATTGAAGGTAGAACTGCATCCACGGAGCGATTGTCGTTCCCACCACTCCGATTACCATGAATAGATATGCCTGGTCACGGAATGCTTTGAGCGCCGGCGGCTTAATCGTCGAAATCGCCGCATCCTTCCATAGGGGATGCGCCATTGCCCCGGCGAATAGGTATGTTATGTAAAAAAACGACGCTGCCAGGAAAACTTTCTCGACCGTCTTATATTGACCCTTCACCACGATCAGCCAGACGATCACGGCGCAAATCGGCACCGTCATGAATCGCGACAGCCCGAACAATTCCAGACTGGTGGCGATGCCTATGAATTCGGTCACCACGTTTCCGAAGTTGATGATCAGAATTCCAATCATCATCAGAAAAGTGATGCGAAGGCCAAACTCTTCGCGGATCAGGTCGCTCAGCCCTTTGCCGGTCACCGCGCCCATGCGGGCGCTCATCTCCTGCACCACGATCAGCGCGAGTGTGATCGGAATCATGGTCCACAACAGCAGAAATCCGTACTGGGCTCCTGCCTGCGAATAGACGAGGATGCCGCCCGCGTCGTTGTCGACGTTTGCCGTGATGATTCCCGGTCCCACTACTGCCAGAAACAGCAGGGTCCGGCCTTTCCAACGTTTCAGAAGCCTCATGAGCGCATATCACAAACATAAGAATGAAAACACCCAGGGCAGGCCCGGGCCGCCTCTCACCATTCAGGTTCGGCTCAAGGCGGCATCAGAATACATGGATCGACTGTGCCCCGGATAGATGAAAATGAAAAACAGATGAAAATGAAAAGCCGACGAGAAAAGAACCTAGCTCGCATTGGCGAACGGCGAGCGGCTGTCGGCGGAGCAGGTTAAGATATTTCAGGCTGACTTTAGGGATGACCAAAAACTCCGCGCGCGCCATTTACCTTTTTATCGTCCTCGTTGTTGTATTGCTCGACCGTTGGACGAAGCACATGGTGGCGCAGCGAATTCGGCTTTACGCTCACGTCCAGGTGATTCCAGGGTTTTTTCGGCTCACGCACACTGAGAACACCGGTGCGGCCTTCAGTCTTTTCGCCGACTCGAATGCGCCATGGAAAACAGCGATGCTAATTGCCTTTTCCGCGATTGCCTTAGTCGTAGTCTCGGTCCTCCTCTGGAAAAATCACCACGCCCACATCGCCACCGGCGTGGGCCTGTCGCTGATTATGGGAGGAGCTTTAGGGAACCTTTGGGATCGCCTGGCTCGGGGGCGCGTGATTGATTTTCTGCTGGTGTACGTCAAGCAGTATCAGTGGCCTGTGTTCAATCTGGCGGATAGCGCCATTGTGGTGGGAGCCGGGCTGCTGATCATGGAGACACTTCTTGCTAAATCGCACTCGGCAAACAGTCCCGCACAGTGAGTCTTTGAAGTTGCAGCTAGAGCCTCAGCCGTTCAGCATCGCCATCTGATCTGCACCGTAGCGGGTTCCGGCGACAGCGCCTGCGGGAGCGGCTTTCTCGATTCGCTCGAGCTCCTCGGCTGTCAGAGAAATATCGACCGCGCCGAGTGCATCCTGCAGTTGTGCGCGCGTGCGTGCTCCGATCAGCGGAATGATGTCTTCTCCACGGCTCAAGGCCCACGCGATACACAGTTGGCTCACAGAAATTCCTCGATCTGCTGCTATCCGGCGCAGGGACTCAATGATCTTTAGATTTGCCTGCAGGTTCTCGCCTCCAAAACGCGGCAGATGGGCCCGGAAGTCTCCTTGGGCGAACGACGAAGTTTTCCCGGCAAGGAGTCCCCGAGATAGCACGCCGTAGGCGGTGACGCTGACTCCAAGGTCTCTCAAAGCAGGCAAGACGTTGTCTTCCATGTCGCGAGTGATGATCGAATATTCAATCTGCAGTGCAGCGACAGGATGAACGGCAGAAGCTCGCCGGACGGTCTCTGCGGAGGCCTCCGACAAACCGAGGTGACGCACGTATCCGGCTCTTACAAGGTCGGCGATAGCTCCTACTGTTTCTTCGATTGGTACCGAACGATCCACCCGCGCTGGTTGATACAGATCGACATAGTCGGTCCCTAGTCGCTGCAAACTGTAGGCCAGAAAGTTTTTCACGGATGCGGGACGGCAATCGACGCCCACAAACCGTCCATCGGGTGAGCGCTGCGCTCCAAACTTCACACACAAGAATGCCTGATCCCGCCGCCGCCGGAGCGCCTGTCTCACGAGAGATTCGTTATGGCCCATGCCATAAAAGTCGCCGGTATCGAGCAGGTTGATTCCAGCTTCCAGCGCCGCATCCACGGTGGCCAGGCTTTCTTTTTCATCCGCAGGCCCGTAGAGCGCTGACATGCCCATGCAACCAAGACCCAGCGCGGAAACCGAAGGACCCGAGCGGCCTAATTTCCTCAACTTCATGGAAAGCCTCCGCAAGTTGTCTTCGATGTTTGATGGAAAGCAAAGATTCTTAAAGTCAAGTGGATTGCTTAAGGGAAGCAGAAGGGAAGAGCAGTGGCCCTGTTACGGCGTTCCGTAAAGCTGCTTGTAGACGCTGGCATTGCGGAGGATGGCCTGGACGTATTCCCGCGTCTCTGTGAAGGGAATCGATTCGACAAATTCTTGCGGATCGCGATATTTTCCCTGGGCGAGCCACTCGTCCACGCGATCCGATCCCGCGTTGTAGGCGGCCAGCGCGTATTCGAAGGAGCCACCAAATTTGTCAACCATGCCACGAAAATAGCGCGTGCCTAGCTGCAGATTCACCGCGGGCGTATATAACTGGCTGGCGTTATACCGCTTCAACTGCACTTCTTTGGCAACCAGTTTCCCGGTCTTAGGCAGCAACTGCATCAGCCCAACCGCATTGGCTCGCGAAACGGCATTGGGATTGAACTCAGACTCTTGCCGGATCAGCGACGCTACGAGATAAGGGTCCAGGCCATTGGCATCTGAATGTTTTTTCAGGTCGCTCCAGAAAGGTTTCGGAAAAAGCGCTTCCCAATATTTTCGTGGTAAATCCGGGATGTCCAGCGCAAAGTAATTCGGCGCGGAGTGCTTCATGTATTCGATAGCGCGATCGTAATGACCGGTTTCGGTATAGAGTTGCGCGGTCTCCGCCAGAGCCCAACTTCCGCCTTCGACTGTCGCAGCTGCTTGCAGCTCGCGCACGGCAAAATCCACGAGTCCGCCGTTGCCCAGCAGTTCCGCTTTCTGCACATGCAGGTCGTCTTGCGGGGGCTCCGAGTCGGTTATTCTGCCGCTGTTGTTGAGTGGTGGCACGCGGTCGAGCAGAGCATACTCCGTCACGGCCGCTTCAGGCGCGGCCGGGAGGCGCTTCATCCGCTGCCTTGCCAACTCCGCGTAGTAAAAGTTGCGATAGCGATCCGAGAGTTTCTCGTAGAACGCCCGCGCCATGACGAGTTGATTGTCTTCCTCAGCCAGACGGGCGCGCCAGTAGAGAGCCGCCGGCGTTTCCGCGCCAGAGGGATACATTGCAACCTGTTCCTCAAAGGCTTTCTTGGCGTCTTCGTTGCGTCCCTGTCGCAGTGTGAGCCACGCTGCCTTCCAATGTACGTACGACGCCCGAGGTCCGTTGGGGAAGCGTTGTTGCGCCTCGCGAAACGCGTCCAGAGCCTGGACATACTCGTGATGCACCAGATGCAGGTTGGCAGAGGATAGCAGCGCCTGCTCGAGCCACGGGCTGGCCGGATCGGCTTGCCGTAATTCGTCTACCATCCGATAAAAGGTATCGTTGTCGTTCGCGGCCCATGCGACTTGGCCCAAAAGATAAAGGCGCTGCGCGTTGAGCTCGCCGCTCACCGCGGGCAGAGAAGCGAGTATCTGCTTGGCATCCCGATTCCTGCCACTTCGGTGTAGGGCGTCGGCCAGGGCCAATTGCATCGTCGGCCGATCTGCAGGGCTGGCCATATTCACCAAGCTGCGATATTCCTCGGCCGCATCGGCGTAACGTTTACGGCTCATCAATGCTTCGACCCTCGTCTTGAGTTGAGCGGGGGCAAGAGGAGCGACGGAAGGCAACTTCTTCAACTCAGAGTAAGCAGCGTCGGCCTCGGCGCTCGCCGGCATCGTGTAGTAAATATTTTCGAACGTCTCGGCAGCCTTTACGGTTTGTCCCAAACTGGCGTAGGCACGGCCGATTGCAAATTCCACATCCGAACGCACGGGCAGCCGTGCCTTTTCCAGCAAAGTTACAGCCTCGGCTGCTTGGCCTTCGAGCAGAAGCGCCTCGGCATAGCTCAACTGGGCGTCACGCACCAGCAGCGAATCCGGATGCGAGTGAGCGAAGTCTGCCAGGTTGGCCAGAGCTTCTGCCGTGTGCCCTGTCTGCTGGTAAGAAACTCCAAGATAATAAGCAACATAATCACCGAGGTCGCCAGCATGAACCTTGGCGCGACTCAACGGATCGATCGCTTTGTCGTAGTCCTTGTCTAGCACGTGCGCGTAGCCCAAGACCAGCCATGCCAGCGCGCCAGCATCTTCCTTGGAATGGGCGCGGGCATACGCTTGCACGCCGGAATACGCGGGAACAGAGCGATCCTGCAAAAGCTGTTGCGCCATGGGCCGCAAGCTCGCCGAGGCTACAAATGCCTGACGCATGCGGCGGACACGCGGAGAAACCGTGCGTCGCCTTCGCGTATTGACGGAGCCATGTTTGGCACTCCCGGCACTGGGAGTTTTGCGCCCTGCGGCCTTGTTGGGTGCGGTTTTTTTTGATTTACTGGCTTCGCCGTTCGAAATACTTTGAGCGGGCTTGGTCGCACGCGAGTCCGCCTGTCCTTGAAAAGAACTCAACAAGAATGGAGTCGGCCCTTCTGCCGAAGCCAGCAGAGCGCCAAACAAGCTGCACAGGATTGCAGCCGCGAGTACCCACCCACCCTTGAAAACTAATCGAACCACTTTTTACTTTTCGCGTTCTTAATTCGCGTTAACGTGACTTCCAGCCAGGATCCGTCAAGTACTAGCGGCTGAAATTCTTGCCCATAATCGACAGGTCATCTTCTGCCAGACTACGCACTAACTCGCTCTGAAAATAATCCACGCTGGCCACTGTCGTGTTGCCGTAGCGCTTCTGAAAGGTGCCCCTGCTCTTATCGATATCTTCCTTTAGACGATCGTACAAGTCTTTGTTACGGCGGCCTTCTGCCACTTTCGCCTGGTTGTACAGCTTGATTTCATCCACCAGCAGGCGCGCAAAGCGCTGCGCTTTTCGATGGACGTCGGCGTCTTCCGCGGAAAGTCCAGCGAAGGGATCAGTGGCTGTCGCGGGCGCAGCGGCGCTGGCTGTGTGCGCCGAAGCTGCTGCCACAACTTCCACGGCAGGTTCGGGCGCTGCTGGAACGCTCGCGGGTACATGCCTGGGGGCGTGTGCCGCGAAAGGATCAGAGAACGAAGACACAGTTTGTGCCGCCGGAACTGGCCTCTCTGCAGCTTCACCGTCTTCCCGGGGTGCCGCCTGCTTGCGAAGCGAAATTACTTCAAGCCACGCGCTCGTTGCCATCACCAGCAATTGCAAGGAATCACAGTTCAACTTGCCGCTGGCACCGCCGTCCGAGTAAACCAGAGCAGCGACCTTATCCTTGAGCGCCAGCGGAAGCATCAAAACCTGTCCGTCGGCCGGACTGCCGAAATGCTGTACAAATGGTTCGCCCATTTCCGCGATATTGGCGGAAGTCGCCATTCGATTGCGATAAGAGTCAGCTGCCGGCCCACTGCTTAAGTCCAGCGGAAAGTCTTTCACCGTTTCCTCTTGGCCGAAACCGCGAGCTTGCCATCCCGACGCCGCTCCGGCCTTCACTACGAAAAGTGCGATGCGGGAACAGTATTTGCTGCCAGCGTCCAATAGGGCCCGCAAAATTTCCTTCTGAGTGAACCCGGCATGGATACTCGAAACTGCCTGAACCAAGGCGCTGGAGCTTTCCTGCGCATTCGCTTGAACTCCACTTCCTCGTGAAGGCACGATTGCCAACACGCGCTGTACAATTTGCGCCTGGAGTTGTGGGATCTGGTCCTGCAGTGCTTGCGCTACGGCGCTCGCTACCATCCGCTCGATCTCGGTCGATTGCTCGTCGTGATTAGGGTTCCGTTCCGCCATGCTATAAGAACCGTTTTCCTCCGGGAACTGACGCCCATATGTTAGTTCCCGTTTAAGTCTGGCCTTAATTGCTGATTATACGGCACTTGTGGGACGGTCCCAGAGTACGTCGGGACGTGTTCGACCGCGTACGGCTCAGCCTCGACTCTATCTTAAAACTTCGGCCCCGCGAAACCGTAAAGCGGCTGGGCAAAGAATGAGGTTACCAAGTAGAATAACAGTTCACGTTTTCAGTGCCGCGGTTCGTTGCCCGCAAAATACTGCATCGCCCATAGAATGGAAACCATCCAAAACAAACTAGAAGGGCCTGTTACCGACGAGCTGAAGTTAGTGCGTGCCGCCAAGCAGGGCGACGACTCGGCGTTTGAAGAGTTAGTTCGCAGGTACGACCGGAACGTTTTCAGGATTGCGCAGCACATCACGCAAAACCGCGAAGATGCGGAGGATGTGGTGCAAGAGGCGTTCCTCAAGGCATATAGCAATCTGGCGAAGTTCCAGGAACAGTCAAAGTTTTACACCTGGCTCGTACGAATCGCCGTCAATGAAGCATTGATGAAGTTGCGCCGGAAGAGGCCCGAGCGCACGGTTTCGCTGGACGAGGATATTAAAACTGAGGATGATTCTCTTCCGCGGGAGATTGCGGATTGGAGTCCGAGTCCCGAACAGCAGTACACGCAATCGGAATTGCGAGAGATTTTGAGTAAGACGATCCAAGGCCTACCCCCAGGGTTTCGGACCGTGTTTGTACTGAGAGACGTGGAAGGACTTTCTACTGAGGAAACTGCCGCGGCGCTGGAGTTGAGCGTCCCCGCAGTGAAGTCGAGGCTGCTTCGTGCTCGATTGCAGCTTCGGGAACGGTTGGGACGTTACTTCCAGAAACGCGAGAGTGGAGATGGCGACCAGTGAAATGCTCTGAATTTTTGCACGAGCTGACCAATTATTTGGACGGCGTCCTCGACGAACCTACAAAGGTCGAACTGGAGAACCACCTTTCCTGGTGCCACAACTGCTATGTGGTTTGCGACACCACGAAGAAAACCATCGAGATCTATCGCGATTCCCAGCTCTACGAACTGCCCGAAGACCTTCGCACGCGACTGCGCTCGGCCATCATGACCAAGTGCCAGCAACACAAGAAGCGTGGTCCGGAGAGCGTTTGACCCTACTGCCGGAATTTTAAAAGAACAGCACCCCCCTCAACCCTGCACTCGATCGCATATAATGGCAGTCAAGTTGTCGGGGTGTTGCATGAAGCTTGCTCGCAGTACGACCCTTCTCGCCTGCTTGATTCTTTTCGCTTCGTCCACGTTCTACAGCCAGACCAGCGATCCGGCCCAGTCCCCAGCGTCCTCGGCGCCTCAGCTGTCCGCTGATCATTCTAGTGCTGATCAGTCTGCGAGAGATCTTTCGGCGAACGCGCCGCGCATGGCCAAGCAAACCCGCCTTGAGATCATCCGTGACTTCGAAACGCAGCTGGTTTATGCACGAAGTGCGTTTCCCATGGGCACCAAGGGACTCATACTGAGGCAAGGCGTGGTTACCCCCAGCGGCGAGGAATTGCAGCAAGTGCTCAATCTTTGGGGCCCCGCCGTGAAGCCCGGAGACCCTGCACGCATCTCTTTTGTCCAGATCAAGAACGATCACATTCATTTCGAGATCAATGGCGGTCCGGTACTCCGCAAAAAGTGGTACCAGCATATTCAGGTTTCCGGGACCTACGGCCAGCCGGTCACAGGTAGCGACGCGCCGCAATCCAATCCCCACGGCTCCTACGTCGACCTCTACTTCGATAAGTATGTGCCTGAGCTGACTGCGGCACGGCTGCGAAGTCTGCTGTATCCGGTGCTCGACTTCAACGCGCGGAACAAGGAGCAAGCCTACCTCGATACCGTGCCCCCAAAGGTAAAGGAAGCGATTCAGGCGCATCATGTGCTCGTGGGCATGAATCAGGAGATGGTTCTTCACGCCAAAGGCAAGCCTCCGAAAAAGGTGCGGGAGCGTAGCGGTGATACGCAATATGAAGAATGGATCTACGGGGAAGCGCCGGCTGATGTGGATTTTGTGCGCTTCGTCGGCGACGAGGTGGTCCGACTCGAGACGATGAAGGTAGATGGCCAAAAGATCGTGCGTACGGAGAAGGAAGTCATGTTGCCTCGGCCCGACATCGACAAGGAAGCGAAGAGGGAACCGGAAGAGCGGCCAACCAATGCGCCCAGTCTGAGGCGTCCCGGGGAAGATTCCGATTCTGTACCAAAGCCGGCGGATGGGGCGGCACCAGCGCCGCACGCGCCCCCTCCAGACCTGCCGCAACCCCCCAGCGGACCTGGGGAGATCGTGTCGTCACTGTAAGCGAAATATCGATTTAGGGGCCTGCGACAACCCGATTTCCGTCAGCGAATGAGAAGGCCAGAGATACATTCGAATATTCCCGGCCGTCGACTTCCACGTAGGGATATACAAAATAGTTGAGCGGCTTGCCAGCCTGCAGTGGATCGAGCCGCAGGTCGCGTCCCATGCTGAACTGAATTCGGTTCACGTCATGGGAGCCGAAAAAGTAGTCGCGCTTTTCCGGATGCTTCCACGCTTCGGAGATATCCACGGGGATCCAGCCTCTACCGTCAATATAGAAATCGGACCAGCAGTGATAACCCGCAATCTCTGCGGAATGCTTGTCGGCCGGCAGCGGGAAGCCAATTTCGAAGCGCGCCGGAATGCCCTGCGAGCGAGCCATGGCAATGAACAGGGAATGAAAGTCAGTACAATTGCCCTTCTTCGCATCGCAGGCATAGAGAACATCGCCGCGGCCCCAGCCCGTTCCCGTCTTGTCGTAACTCATGGTGGTGAAGACGTAGTCGTAGATCGCTCGGGCCTTATCGAGAGGCTGAGTTTTGCCGTGAGTGACCTTCGCGGCCAGATCAGCGGGCAGACCGGTCACGGGAACGAGCATGTCGGGCTGCAAGTCTTGTTGTTTCTCTGCGGATGTAAGCGATATGGGAGTAACACGCTCTCCTGACCCGAGCGCGACGCGCTCATGGCGCACGACGTCGTATTCGATATCGAAGCGTAATTCCGGCTGTGGCGAAGCAGTCTCCGCATAATAGATCTCATTTTCATATTTCGACTCGCCTGTCTTGCTCAAAGGAACGTCGCCCTCGGCCGAAGTGACCTTCACCTCTTGATAGGCATCAGAGTGCGCCTCGGGAATCCAGATGCGAACTTGTTTCCCCGCCGGAAGGTTCTTCACAGTGAAGCCGTAGTGAAACGTGAAGCGGCGGGAGCCCTGGGCGGCGACCGACAGGATGAACACGAAGCTCAGACACAGCGATAGATAAAGCTTGCGCAGCATAAACGGCTTCCTTTCACGGTTTCTGTGTGCTGCAGAAGCACACGGGGAAGGAGTTCATCATGAACTAATCAACCGTGTGAATAAGCTACGCGATAGATGAGGGAAGGCCTCTCGGGATCGGCTTTCAGGAGCAGGTCTCAAACTGCCTCCAAGCTGCTGCGGTAAAGAGCCGTGGTGGTGAGGGTTGGAGGAAAAGCGCGAGAACAAACTCGTGCAGGTGAGCATTCGAGAGACGAACGAAAGTGAACCCTTCGATGACGCGTCGTTAAAAAGTCAAGAGTCGTCGAAACCAGGAGCGAGAAACCCACCTGGGACAAGTCCGCAGGACGCCTGATGACCGAGCGGACGGCGACCGGCGTAGAGGGGGCGTGAAGCGGATGCAGGCTGTCGCGTGGAACTGCAGGAACCAGTCGCTCTGATGCGAAGGGAGAAGTTCAAGCGGCGAAAACCGCGAGGCGAGCGTACCGATGCGGAGCACTGGGACGGACCGACTCGTACGAGTGATGAAGGTCCTGTAATGGGGCTGGAGCGAAGGGGTCGGGTCAAGTAGTCGCATGACCGAAACAACTGGAAACAGGAGGACCTCGATGCGTGCGACAGACAAGCCGTTCAACATCGATAAGAAGCTGGTGTAGGAAGCGTACAAAGCGGTCAAATCCAATGCCGGAGCGGCTGGGGTGGACGGACAGACGATCGAGGAATTCGAGGCCGACTTGCAGAGCAACCTCTACAAGATCTGGAACCGAATGAGCTCGGGAAGCTACTTTCCTCCGCCGGTGCGCGCCGTCTCCATTCCCAAAAAGTCTGGAGGACAAAGGATTTTAGGTGTGCCCACTGTAGCCGATCGCGTGGCACAGATGGTAGGTAAACAAGTCATTGAGTCGATTCTGGACCCTGTGTTTCTGGCAGACTCCTATGGCTACAGGCCGAACAAATCGGCACTAGATGCCGTAGGGGTTACGCGAGAGCGGTGCTGGAAGTACGACTGGGTGTTAGAGTTTGACATCAAAGGCCTGTTCGACAACATCAACCACGAGCTTTTGCTACGAGCTGTTCGGAAACACATAACGTGTAAGTGGGCGCTGCTGTACATCGAAAGATGGCTGAAGGCGCCCATGGTGCAGGAAGATGGAACCCGAATTGAGCGAGACCGCGGTACGCCTCAGGGTGGGGTGGTCAGCCCAATTTTGGCGAACGTTTTTCTTCACTACGCGTTCGATCTCTGGATGGCGCGGACACACCCGGACTTCCCGTGGTGTCGGTATGCGGACGACGGACTGGTGCACTGCCGTAACGAGCAAGAAGCACAGGCGCTCAAGTCTGAGCTTCAGGCTCGCCTGGCGGAGTGCCACCTGGAGATGCATCCGACGAAAACCAAAATCGTCTACTGCAAGGACAAGAAGCGCAAAGGCATGTACCCGAATGTCAAATTTGACTTCCTTGGGTACTGCTTTCGGCCTCGTCTGGTCAGACGTTTCCGGGATAGCTCGCTATTCTGCGGATTTAATCCCGCAGTTAGCTCCTCGGCAATGAAAGCCATGCGGTTGAAGATTCGGGAATTGAAACTTCGCCATCAAACACAGCTGTCGTTGCAGGACATTGCCCGCCAGCTCAATCCAGTCCTGCGGGGCTGGATCGAGTATTACGGGCGATATGCCCCATCGGCGCTGTATCCCTTACTGCGGCACGTTAATCAGTTGCTCGTAGCCTGGGCGATGCGAAAGTTCAAGCGCTTTAGAAACCATAAGGTCCGGGCAAGCCAGTTTCTACAACGGATTGCCGCGGAACGAAGGGCTCTCTTCGTCCACTGGGGTATCGGTATGACCGGAGTGTTTGCTTGATGGGAGCCGGATGAGCCGAGAGGCTCACGTCCGGTTCTGCGAGAGGCCCGAGGTGCAATTCCTTGGGCCTACTCACCC
>JBEKUD010000007.1:0-90897 GCA_049515395.1 Candidatus Sulfotelmatobacter sp.
CTCCGGGGCGGATCAGCTTTATGCCCCCGCCGCTCCGAGGCGCTAGCCACGCCACACTCCAAGCAACGTTCTTTTGTCCGAGATGTGATCAATCCACAAAATGGGCAAATCCGTTGTGACTGGAACTCGCCCGTTTCTGTTTTATTGTGCATCCAGTGGAGCAGCAGAATTGCGAACCCGAAAATCAGTAAACCGAAGGAGATACTGGTTGCGCACATACAATCGACCCTTCTTGGCGAATCCTGAACCAAACGGGGTGCGCAGACCGCTCACTCGCTGAAAAGCCTAAGGTGGGAGAACTTCAGATGGACTGGCTTAGGTCAGAAGACCTGAACGAGGCAGAAAAACGTAAACGCCCTAATCGCCATTATAGCAGTCCATTGCACTCAGTCTTTCCAAAAGGGAAATGAGGCGTACTATTTGGACATGAGCAGAATACATCCAGAATGCTCCGACGCAGACTCTCCTGATCGGTCAGTTGCTGCTGAAGCCCTCCTGCGGCAAGAGCCAAGCGATGAAGAAGACGAAGAGGAAGATGAACGCGACGGCAAAGAAGATGAGGATGATGACGAGGAAGAAGATGGCTACTCGGAGTGAAACCGCCGATCGCTGCCGGGGCTTGGGCAAGCCTGCTTGCGATGTTTTCTAAATCGGGAGGTCGATCATGGCAGCATCGATTGCCAACGAGAAGCGCACAGTGGTACGCGGGCTTGGCGAGATCCCCTAACAAGAAGTATCGGTGTCGATTGACGTTCCCGACGCAGCGCTGCCCACGGAAATTCGGCAGACTCATACGAAGGTTTGGCGATGTCAACCGGGAACCAAAAAAGAACTGCCCGAAGCCAGCGGTAACCTACGGTAACTTCCGAGTTTGGATAGAAGAGCGTAAACATTATAAAGTATTAGAAAAAGGGGAGAAGGTCTGGGATGCGGAAACAAAAGGGTTTCTCACTGATTGAGCTGCTGATCGTGGTTGCGATCATCCTGATCATTGCAGCTATTGCTATTCCTAACCTGATGCGAGCTAAGATGGCGGCCAACGATTCGTCTGCGGCCGCCGGAGAGCGCACCGTCGTGATGGGGGAAATCGGCTATGCCTCGTCCTATCCCACCATCGGCTTTGCAGCGAGCTTGATCACCTTGGGCGGAGTCGCTCCTTGCACGCCGAGTTCATCCGGTTCCTGCTTAATTGACCAGAACCTCGCCACCAACGGTGGCGGCAACAGCACGACGGCCGGCACCAACGGCAAGAGCGGATATCAGTTTGCCGCTGCGCCGGGAACGAACCAGCTTACCCAGTTCCTCACCACCGCGACACCGACCAGCGCGTCGAGTGGCAGCAAGTACTATTGCGCGGTTGAGGACGGTGTGGTGCGTTCGGCGGTTTCCGCTGGTGGCACTACCCCGATCGTCAACACAGCTTGCTACACCACGAACCCGCTGGCAAACTGAGGTGGCGGAAGTTTGCGAAAGTACTTGGGGATAAGCTGTGCGACTTCGCGGCTTTCTATATTCGTTAGGATTCGCCCAGCGATGAAGACTGGCCTCGGCGCACAATTGGCTTCCCGCATTCTGTTGACTTCGCCTTATTTCCATCCCTAACATCGGCCCTAAGTTCACCACGATCCATGATGATCGGGCAGACCACACGACGTAACAAGAGCCGATGCTTCGGGCTTCTGCTAAACCGGGGATGCAGGCAGATTCAGTAAAGTAACGAACCTGTTTTATCACTGGACCGAGCCGGGGGTGATCGCTTTTGGAGAAGCTGACTGAGTTTGACCAACAAAACTTCGGGGTTCGGATTTTGCTTTGTGCGCACCCATGTGTCCACCAGACCGAGGTGCTTATCCGGCAAGGAAGAAAATCCAGAAAGCATCAGCACTCGAACAGTCGGGTCGATTATTTTGGTGCCACCGGAGAAATCGAGAAGGAATCGCGGACCCTCGAACTTTGGATCGCAAACGATCCTCGTGATTACATACCGCACGCTAACTTGGACGTGACTTACCCTCTCATTGGGCAGTATGAAAAGGCTGCCGCGGAATCTCAGGAGGCATTGCGGCTTGCGACGGATGACGTGGCCGAATATGCAAACTTGGGAGAGACCTACCTCAACCCCTCAACTTGAATCGGTTGGACGAAGCCAAGACTGCGTTCGATGAAGCATCGGCGCGCAAATTAGACGGCGGAATTCTGCGCGTGGCCATATACTATCCTGCGTTTCTTCGAGGGGATACCGCGCAGATGGAACAGCAGGTGGCTTGGGGAGCGGGGAAGCCCGGAGACGAAGACTTTCTGCGCTCGGCCCAATCTGACCCTGAGTCATATTACGGACGGGTGAGCTAGGCGCGGGATTTTTCTCGCCGGGCAATGGACTCGGCCATTCGCTCAGACTCCCAAGAGACTGCGGCGCTGTGGCAGGTGAATGCCGCCCTACGTGAGGCGGAGTGGGCGACACTGCTTCTGCGAAGTAAGGTATCACGGCGGCTTTGGCGTCGTCTTCGGGTCGAGATGTGAAAGTGCTGGCAGCGCTCGCTCTGGCTCAAAATTGGCGATGCTTCCCGAGCCACAGCACCGGTCAGGGAGTTGGAGAAAAGCTACGCAGCGAATAGCCTGCGAAGGCTCTACGGGCGGGGGAGTGGTGATCGCATTCTCGGAAAACGCAGACCCCGACATCCCCGTCCTGAAGGAAGCCAAAGCAGAGTACGCGAAGCTGCAAATGGCATGGTGTGAGCTTTCACTTTATGGCTCTGTCCGCTAGGCCGAGATCACTCGAAACATCTTCCGGCGTTTGTGCGCTTCCCACTCCTCACGGGTAGGTTCAATGAGGTTGGAATGTCCTGCACCGGAGTATCGCGGTTGACCGTAGGCCGCGAGTTCGCTCATCGTCCAGAATGGACTGTTCTGGGCTAACCTACCAGCCGCTTTTCGTGTTTTCACTTCTTTCCAGAATTCCTGTAGACATTCCTGCGGATGACAAAGGAGGAGGCACCACAGTTCCTCGTCGCTCAAGACCCTCAGCTTCAGACGAAAACGGTCGGTCGCAACGTTCATGGCCTTGTCCCCGAAAGGCAAGAGTTTACCACCGTTGAGGCAGAATCGACGCCCTCGAAAATTGCAGCAACCCCTTCATCGCACAGTCGGCGCCTCTGGGAAGGGCTCGCGCTAACACCTTGCAGTCGAGGACATCGCCGTGCGCGGATGCCGATGCTGCCGGGTCAGAGCGCTCGCCGCCTACAAAGATTTCCTCACCCTTTGGAAAGACGCTGATCCCGACATCCCCATCCTGAAGCAAGCCAAAGCTGAGTATGCGAAGCTGCAATACGTATCCTCCGGCAGAGCCGGAGGTATTACGATTGCGGGCCCCTCAAAAGGGGCCTGATCGCAATCGGTTAAAGTCAAGATCCCAAGTTCACAAACGGAGCAGAGGCGAACGGAAGCCTGTTCCGGCGGTCTCGGCACGGGAGATCCCTCACTGGTCGTCTCGCTCCTGAACGAAGCCCACTCCCGGATTTGTCAAAGTTCTGCTGCCTCCCCGGCGGAACCGGGGGATCTCCCTGCGGATTAGCCCTCGTCTTAGTTGTTGGTGGAAACAGTGGTCATCCTGCTTCTGGCACTGCTTCTGGCTCCCATCCTTCTAACCCGGCTCCGCAAACGGTGGATCGCAGCCTTCAACTTGGCGGTGACGGACCGAATTACGGGCCGATTCGCCGCACGATTACCCGCCTTCGGCATCCTTGCACACGTTGGTCGAAAATCGGGAGGGTCTACCGGACGCCGGTGAATGTTTTTCGAGCGCCGGAGGGATTCCTGATTGCGCTCACCTATGGTCGGGACAGCGAATGGGTCAAAAATGTGCTAGAGGCTGGTGGATGCGAGCTTGAAACTCGCGGCGTGAAGCATCAGCTTTTCGCACCATCGTGCATGACCCTATCGGAGACGGGCTGCAGAAGCCAGAAGAACCGACGAACTTACTCAGGCGTATAATTTTGCCGGCTACCGATTACTTTAAAAGACGGAGACCAAGATGAAAAAGTTAATAACCTTTTGCTTTGCCCTTAGCCTGCTAACGTGTGGTGTCGCGGTGGCTCAGGACACCATGAAGCAGGACAACATGAAGGCCGACACATCCGCAAAGGCGGTCAAGGTTACGGGCAAAATCGGCGACGACGGAAAGACCTTTGTAAGCGACAAAGACGGTAAGAGTTGGACAATCAGCAACCCGGATGCGGTGAAAGGCCACGAAGGACATCATGTGACGCTCACCGCGCACGTGTATGCCGATAAGAACGAGGTTCACGTCATGTCCCTCAAGATGGCGACAGACAGCATGAAGAATGACAGTATGCAGAAGTGAACGACCAGCGTCATCTCGTCTCCTTTTGGGCCAGCTATTTTGCTGGCCTTGTTGTTCGTTTCAGAGCAAAAGTCTCCGGTCGAGATGTAGGACGTGGCGTCGGCAACCGCCATACCAGACCCCTCTGCTAACCTATCGCCATGAAAACTCCGATCAGAGAACGCATCGCCAAGTTGCGCGATGAGATAGCGCAAATCAGCGAAGCGAATCGCGAATATGTGCAATATGGCAAGAAGATGCCCGGCGCAGCCGGGGATCATGAACGCCGACTTCAAAGGTTGCAGGAAATCCTCGATGAATTGGTGGCGCTGACCGACTGGAAAAAACTTTGAACGTGTCGAATCGCTGTTTGACAGTCCCACCACATAAGGCTAGGGTCGTAATTGAGGTGGTCATCATTTTCTCCTCATTTCAGGTTTCCTGAACTAAGTCAGCCCATCTGAAGGAGTCTTTCTTAGCAGCCCCAACCCTAAGGAGGTTGCCTATGTTTGCACGCAATATCTCTATCCATCTGAAATCCAATATGCTTTCCGATTACACACGAGCATTTGAAAAAGACGTTCTTCCTTTGCTTCGTAAGCAGAATGGCTTTAAGGACGAAATCACTTTCGCTGGTCCCGGCGGAGTTGATGTGACTGCAATCAGCCTGTGGGATAACAAGAACGATGCTGACAATTACAACGCCCATACCTACCAGCAAGTGTTGAAGACGCTGGCGAGATTTATCGACGGAACGCCCAAGGTTCAAACCTTTGACATTGTCAACTCGACCTTCCACAATATATCCGCTCCCGATCTGGCAACCGCTTAACAAGCGTGCACCCTTCATCCGGGGAGGCGGTTACGTCCGCCTTCTCGGTTTGCAAACTCGCCCGGCTTCTGCTGGCAGACCTGCCATGCTCGTGTGATAGCTCAGCCATGCTTTCCCCGTCCCGTTCTTGCTTCAAAACTCCGGGTTCCAGTTGTTCCAGTTCATCTTTTAGCCTGCGGATTGGCGCTTCCTTCAACTGTTCGGGAGCGTCGAGCACCATATTTCAAGAACTGTGCAATCTTGAATAGACAGCGAATAAGTCCGCATCGTACGTTGACCAACATCGGAGATGCGAAGGAACGGGCAGCTCCTCTGTTCCGCCTGTTCCTCTTGGTGGTGCAGACACGGCAACGCCGCGCTAGCCCCCAAGCACAGCAGACGCGATGCTTAACTATCTACGATGTCGATCATGAGCGAAGAAACACCGGAATCCGAACTCACGCGGCTCCTCAAGGAACAAAGTAAGACGCGAGAGGATGAGGTCTTCCTTGGGCAATCACCCGCAGAACGGGCTGCATACGAGAGCAAGGCGGACCGCATTCACGAACTGGAATGTGATTTGGTCGAGCCAGTCCATCGGGGCTTACGGAATCTGGCGCTATCCAGCAAATGCTCCGATTGACCGTTTTCTGCCAGAGAGGACGACCGCCTGAAGCAGGCTCCACAAAGTGACCTGAACAACCGAAGTGCTTTTCTACGGACACTTCAGTGCGCCGTGAAAGGCTTGTTGCAACGGCCATCTCTCCCGGGAAATCTGCGAACGAACCGCAAGTGCCGCCGTCCTAGACGGCTCTATTGCAAATCTCGGGAGCCAGTATGTGTTGGGCTTGCGTTCAAAGGATTGTTTTTTTCACATTAGCCGCCTGCTGCCCGTTTTTGCCTTCGGTGATTTCAAATTCCACATCGTCGCCTTCCTTCAAACTCTTGTATCCTTCGCATGTGATGGCGCTGAAGTGAACAAAAACGTCTGGGCCATCCGTTCGTCCGATGAACCCATATCCTTTTGCGTTATTGAACCACCTTACCGTGCCTTTCATACGTTCCTCGCTTACATCCAGTCTCCCCGCATCCGGTCATTGGGAATCCCGGAGACCATAGCGAATTACGATGCTTCTTTGCCTAATTCGGCTTTGGACTCGTCTCGCTCTCTTGCCGCAGCATTTTGTCGGCGAGATGCTGGTAGTGCACAGCACGTCCGCGCTCGTCTATCTTGCACTATCTGGCACTGTTCAAGCGTGCAGGGCCTACTACAGATTGCGCAATCTAGCGTTGGCATTCGGCTTCACTCCGGCACACATCTTGCCACAATTCCCGATGGAGAAGTACATATTTCGCACGCCCAGTTCCGTGAGGCTAATCTCCGGCGAACGTTTCTGTCGCCACCTTTCTGCGGTTTCGATATTGGATGCTGACGATTGTTCATTCGGTGATTGCCGTAAGAATCGCCAAGGACCGCACGGTTTGATCAGAGCCGGGCGGCGGACTACCAAAGAGTGCCTTAGCTCGTTCGTGTGGCTCTGATGCACCATTGTTGCCATTTACTTCCTGGATGAAAAGTCTTCAAATCGGAAAGCAGCAATACTCGTCCTTCGCCTCGCCACAACGTCTACGAAACAATTTGTGCGGAGCCACTGGCCACGGGATCCGGGCTCCGATATTTCTCCGTTTAAGGCACTGAATCGGAGTCAAGAGGTCAGTCGAGCAAATGACAAAAATCCTTATAGTCGATGACAATGCGAACGTGCGAGCCGCGCTACGGATGTGTTTAAAGATGAGGAAAGACTGGATGGTTTGCGGAGAAGCGGAGAACGGTACCGCCGCCATAGAGTTCGTTCGTAGGGTAAAGCCTGACGTTGTTTTGCTCGACTATGCTATGCCCTTGATGAACGGACTTGAAGCTGCACGAGGGTTGAGCCTCCTCGCTCCGGAGTGCGCGATACTGATGTATACGATGTTCGCAACTCCCCAACTATCAGAACTGGCTGCCGCTGCTGGCGTTCGCACCGTTCTCTCCAAAGACGTAAATGGAATCGGTGCAGTCATGGAAGCGATTGAGGGGGTCGCTTTGGGCAATGCCCAGTCTCTTGATGCGGCTGGCTGACCGGCGAAGCCCAAAGAGCGAAATACGCATCGTCTCGGTTACTCGGCCAGGTGATTTGTTTCGGTTCACCGCAGCCTCTGACCTAGCGCTCCGCATGGCGCACGAATCCCGAAGCGCTAACCGATGATTTCAACTCATGTGCTCCCGCTGCCTGTAGTTCGATGGCTTCAATAACATCCGCGACCCCTTCTTCCCGCGCGCTCGAATGCCGATTGCGACCCCAAGATTATGTCTTGCGAAGTTGAGCGAAGGAAAACTCCTTCGGTCTGCTCGATAGCGATCTCCAATTGGGGAGAGCGCGAATGGCAGCTCAGTTAGCGGGTGCAATTGGCCTCACGTGCACTGCACCAGCTGCCTACTACGTCAGCACGGGACGGCTAAGCGAGCGGGCCTTCGTTTTATGGGCGGCCAATTGGATATTCGCAGGCAACCAGATTCATTTCGTGCAACTCCGGATCCATCTGCCCGTGCAGCTACGTTTTCCCAGGAATTTGCTCAGGGGAGGATCTTCTTCCTGGCGCAGCCGGTATGTTTTGCGGCTTTGGTCATCGCATCGTTATGGCTTGCCTTCCCGCCCTGAGTGATCGTAGCTTTTGTTCCCGCGCGGCTTCGAGGAACGCTGTGGTTCTTTCCGCAAACGGAATCCTTGGATGTAAGGAGCCTGGGCTGGTCCGAGATGAAGCATGGAGTGGCATCTGGAGTTGTTCTTGCCGTTGCTTTGGTTTATTCGTAGGCATAGCTCGAATACCGGGCGCTTCGGACAACATGCGCAAACGGTCGATACCGATATGTGCGGGAAGCGTGACTCCCACCGGGTCAAAATTTCTTACGAATCCATAAATAACCTTGGTTTGCAAGGCCCCGATTTGTAACTCATGCAGACCCGGGGGCTCATGAGGAGCGGGCACCATACTTTACAATCAGAAATAAAGGGAATCCCCATAGCCATGATGATCTCTAGCCAACCACGCACCTCAAAGATTAGGCTGTTATTCATGAGCATCCTGATCGGCGCCGAAGCCATCGCGCTCGGCTCCATTAAACCGGCACAAGCGGCAGGCGCCGAATTCGGCCCGTCCAATCCCTTTCATGCGCCCAGTACACTGCCGTTCCAGGCGCCGCCTTTCGACAAGATCAAGGACGAAGACTACCAGCCCGCGATCGATGCTGGCATGGCGCAGCAGCATGACGAAATTCAGGCCATCGCTGACAACCCCGCTGCCCCCACCTTCGACAACACCATCGTCGCTATGGAAAAAAGCGGCCGCTTACTGGAGCGGTCCATGGCCGCCTTCGACGGAGTCACCGGCGCAAACACCAACCCCACCCTTCAAAATGTCGAGACCATCGAAGCCCCGAAACTCGCCGCCCACGAAGACTTCATCTTCTTAAACACCAAACTCTTTGCACGTGTAGCCGCGATCTACAAGCAACGCACATCGTTCGAGCTCGACCCCGAGTCTCTCCGCCTGGTGGAGCGCTACTACGATCGGTTCGTACACGCGGGAGCCAACCTCTCCGAGGCTGACAAAACTGAGCTGAAGAAGCTCAACGAAGAGGCGTCCTCACTCTCGAATGCCTTCAAAAAGAAACTTCTCGCCGCTACTAAGGAAGGAGCCTACATCACCGTCGACAAAGCTGCGCTCGCCGGCCTCTCCGAAGCTCGCATCGCGGCCGCCGCGCAGTCCGCCAAGAGCCGCCAGTTGGAAGGTTTCGTAATTCCACTCCAGAACACGACTCAGCAGCCCGACCTTGTTTCACTCAGCGATCGTGCCACCCGTCAGGCTATCTTCGAGCGGTCCTGGAACCGCGCCGAGCGTGGCGACGCCAACGACACCCGCAACACGATCGCTCGCCTCGCTCAGCTTCGCGCTCAGAAGGCCAAACTCCTCGGCCATTCGAGCTTCGCGGCGTGGAAGATCGAAGATCAGATGGCCAAAACACCCGAGGCCGCTTTGCAGTTTATGGATGCCATCGTTCCGGCCGCGACCGCAAAGGCCGCTCGCGAAGAGAAAGACATCCAGGCGGTCATCGACGCCCAACCAGGAAGATTCCAGTTGCAGCCTTGGGACTGGACCTTCTACGCCGAGCAGGTCCGCAAAGCGCGCTACGACCTCGACGATGCACAGGTAAAGCCCTACTTCGAGATTGACAATGTGCTGGAGAACGGCGTCTTCTACGCCGCCAATCAACTCTACGGACTCACCTTCAAGGAGCGCCACGACATCCCCGTCTACCAACCAGACGTTCGGGTCTTCGAGGTGTTCGACGCCAACGGCCAGCACTTGGCCCTTTTTTACTGCGACTACTTCAAGCGCGACAACAAGAATGGCGGAGCCTGGATGTCCGAATTTGTCGGCCAGTCACGACTGCGGGGCACCCAACCTGTTGTGTACAACGTGGCCAACCTGCCCAAGCCGGCCAAAGGCGAACCCGCTCTGATCAGCTTCACCGACGTCACGACCATGTTCCACGAGTTCGGGCACGCCCTGCACGGCATGTTCTCCGACGCCAACTATCCCACTCTCGCCGGTACCTCAACGGCTCGCGACTTCGTCGAATTTCCCTCGCAGTTCAACGAGCACTGGGCCCTCTATCCTGCAATCTTCGCGCATTATGCGAAGCACTATAAAACCGGCGCCCCCATGCCAGAGGAGCTCGCGGCGCGGATCAGGGAAGCCGAAACCTTTAACAAAGGGTACAGCATGACTGAACTGCTCGCCGCGGCCGAACTCGACATGCAGTGGCACGCCCTTCCCCCTAGCGCGCCGCTACAGAACCCCGATCAGTTCGAGAAGCAGGCCCTCGAGAGTACCCATCTCGACATCGGCTACATACCGCCCCGCTATCGCTCCACCTATTTCAGCCACATCTGGGGAAGCGACGGCTACAGTGCCGGCTACTACGCCTACCTCTGGACCCAGATGCTTGCCGACGACGGCTACCAGTGGTTCGTCGAGAATGGCGGATTGACCCGCGCCAACGGCGATCGCTTCCGCCGGATGGTCCTCTCTCGCGGCAACACAGAAGACCTCGCCAAGATGTACGAGTCGTGGCGCGGCGCGCCTCCCAACACGAAGGCGATGCTAAAGAACCGCGGCCTCGAGGAGTCTCCTCGAGCAAAATAGAGCATACGGAGGACAATCTCCCTGAATGTTGTGGGACCTCTTGCCGCTGACCATCGAGTGCAAAATCTCGCAAATCGATCTAAAGACTCTTCAGTCCGGCCACATGAGCGAAGCGGCTGGGGCCTCAGCCCGGCTGGCTTTGCGTAGGAGCCAATTGGGCGACCGACGAGGCAGGATGTGCACATTGAAACAAAGTCGTGTCCGCAGCTTGATTCCGCCTTGTCGGCGACATCGCGATTGCCCCCACAGCCGGCCAACGAGTGACCCCTGGTAACGTCAATGACGATGGACAAGCTTCCACGCGGCGTCAGAACAGACAAGCTCTATGAGCCAAATCAACCCTAGAATGGCCCCAGCCGCGACCACCCATACTCTGAGGATTTGTTCCCAGTCGAGAGGCAGTTTTTCTAGCCCAGTCAACTGATCTGGCAGAGCGCGCTTCCTTTCCACCAGATATGTTCCTGTTGGTAAGAGCGGGAAGCACAGAAACACTATGAGATTCGTGGTCTTGAACCGTTCAACATCAATTTCGGAGTTGTAGACACAATTCGCTTTCCCAAACCGCATACGGCCAACTCCTTATGGGAAAAACAAACCCAAGCGTCCCAACTCTCTATCGTTTTCAGCTTTACGCTCCTCCTCTTCTTTCCGGGCAACCTTTAGATTTGCCTCGCTATCCATGCCGCTGCTTACCAACTCGACGTTGCGTGCGACGTGTGCCTCTGGCGCCAACTGCTCGGGAGGTAATGCTACTCGTAACAGCTCTTTATCGGTCTTGTTCCGGTACTCTTCTCCTAATTCATGCACGTTCATAGGTAGGAGTGTCTGCTTGCCCTGATAAGTGACGAAACGAATACGATCGGTCACTCGGGATACTTTCTTCTGGGGGGAGGGAATTGAACACCGTAGAAGCCTGTCACTCGTAACTGCTGATGTCAGCCCGATGGTGCCGCGCAGTTGTGGTAACTGAAAAGCGGATCTCGGGCTGAACTTATCGAAGGGTTGGTATCAACGAACGTGGATGCAGCCTTGGGAATCCCACCGAACTGTCCGGCTTGCGAATTGCCAGATGTAAGTCATTTCAAAAGAAAAGCCGTCCGAGGGATCGAGCGGCCGCACGACGGGGGCCGCTCTAAGCCGGAACGCGCGCGATCCACCTCTGTGCTTCGAGAGTCCTGGCGAACTGAGGAACGGCTTGCAACATTCCGCCCGCTTCAACGTGGCGGCGGCTGTGCCGTCGCGCCGAAACTTGCCCAACCGATAGCATTCGCTGGGTTGCCGCCGCACCGCCCGGTAAGCAAAGGCGACTTAAGGCGACTCACTACATGAGCCAGCACTCGCTCACCGCGAATCGAACCTGTTCCCCCGCACCTCCCGTTGATGCATCCCACGGCATAGGACGGCACGGCATTGTTAACATTTACAATTGCCTTGGTCGGCTTCTAAGGTTAGACAAACGATGAAACAACGCGGTTCCTGGTATCTCATTGCAGTTTTGTTCGCCAACGTGCTGCTGGTCCCGAAGGCGAATGCCCAATGGACCCAGAGGAATCCGGTCGAGTCGGTGCAACAACAAGCGGATGGAGCTTGGTTCGTGCTGGCGTCCGGCAACTTGAAGGTCGAAGTGTGCTCCGATACCGTGATCCGAGTCTTGTATTCGGCGACTTCCTCATTTCCCCCGAAGCCGAATTATGTTGTCATCAAGCAAAGCTGGCCAACGCCAAACTGGACGATGCAGTCTTCTGATGAAGCGGTGACGTTGAGCACGGCGCTGTTGAAAATCGTGGTCACGAAGAAGGACGGTGCTATCAACTTCGCCGATGCGGCTGGCAACTCACTGCTGCAGGAGGCGTCGCGAAAGCTGACGCCCGTCAAGGTCAACGGCGAAGACACGAATCGCGCCGAGTCGCTTATTAACATTTACGGTTCGCACGAGGCGCTTTATGGGTTGGGTCAACATCAGGCTGGAGTCTGGAACTATCGTGGCGAATCGGTCGACATTTCGCAAGACAACAGCAGCATCGCCGTGCCCCTTATGCTCTCCAGCAAAGGCTACGGCATCTATTGGAACAATGACTCGAGAAGCCGCTTTAATAACCGGTTTGCCAACTATTTATACATCAGCTCGGAAGTAGCCGATGCGATTGATTACTACTTTCTCTACGGCCCCGAGTTCGACAAGATCATTGCCAGCTATCGCGAGTTGACAGGCGGTGCGCCGATGTTCGGAAAATGGGTGTACGGATTCTGGCAATGCAAGAATCGTTATAAATCGCAGGAAGAGATTCTTGGCGTGGCCAAGGAATATCGCGATCGGCACATCCCGGTCGACAACATTGTTCAGGATTGGTTCTGGTGGAACCGGAAAGGCGATTTCGTCTTCAATAAGAATTATCCCGATCCCAAGGCGATGGTTGAAATGCTTCACAGCGAAAACTTTCACCTGATGATTTCCATCTGGCCGTTTTTCGAACCGGGCTCGGCAAACTACGATTACATGGAGAAGCAAGGCTGGTTTGTCGACAAATTCAAGTTTGCGAAGCCACCTTATCACGCTGAAGGCATGGCGGTGTATGACGCGACCAACCCCGAGGCACGGAGATTCTATTGGGACAAGGTAAACCAGGGTCTGTTCAGCCTGGGTATCGACGCCTGGTGGATGGACACTACCGAGCCAGAGACCGAAGGGCAAGAAGAAAACATTCTGCTCAATCACAAACTGGCTGCCGGCAGCGGTAATCGCTACGTCAACGTTTATCCCCTGCTGGATACGGGTGCGGTCTATGACGGACAACGAAGCGCGTCGAGTACCAAGCGCGTTTTCATTTTGTCGCGTTCCGCTTTTGCCGGTTCGCAGAGAAACGCAGTCACCGCCTGGTCGGGTGACATCAATTCTGATTGGCTTAGCTTTCGCCGCCAAATTCCAGCCGGCCTAAATTTTTCGCTCTCGGGCATTCCTTATTGGACCACCGATGTTGGCGGATTTGTCTTTGGCAATCCCAACGATCCCGCTTTCCGTGAATTGTTCGTGCGCTGGTTCCAGTACGCCACTTTCAATCCGATTCTGCGGGTGCACGGAACGCGCCGTCCGGATGAGAACGAGCTGTGGTCGTACGGAGCAGACGCCCAGAAGATCCTGGTGAGCTTTGATCGACTGCGCTATCGCATGTTGCCCTACATTTATTCGCTGGCGTGGAAAACGACGAGCGGGAGCTATACTCCGATGCGGCCGCTGGTGATGGACTTCCGCGGCGACACGCGCGCCGAGAATACCGGCGATCAATTCATGTTCGGACCTGCTTTCCTGGTCAATCCGATTACCGAACTTGCCGCTACCACCCGGCAACTTTACCTACCACCAACCAAGTGGTACGACTTCTGGACGGGTTCTGAATTAGAAGGTGGGCGCTCGGTCACTGCGATTGCGCCACTTGAGCAAATGCCGCTCTACGTGCGCGCGGGTTCGATTCTTCCACTGGGGCCCGACCAGGAGTGGGCTACGGAGAAGCCTGAGGACCCGATTGAAATCCGCATCTATCCCGGCGCCGATGGCGACTTCGCTCTCTACGAAGACGAGAACGACAACTATAACTACGAAAAGGGCGCCTACGCAATCATTCCATTTCGCTGGGATGATGCCCGCCGCACATTGACCATTGGCGCCCGCACGGGTAAGTTTCCGGGCATGCTGGAGCAGCGTTCGTTTCAAGTCGTATTCGTCGGAGAGAATCACGGGGTGGGAGTTGGCCCAGAAGACCAACCCGACAAAGTAGTCCGGTATTCGGGAGAGCAAATCAACCTGACTCGATAAAGATCGCGTCATCCGGAGGACATGTGGAGCAGACCTGCAGGCAGTGCGTCGTGCTTCCCGTCTTGTTCCTTGCTGTTTTCGCGGTTGCCCAAACGCCTTCGCCGGCTATCCCAACACAGATTCCGGGGCACGATGCTATCGTGGCGGGCACGGACTGGTATCCGGAGCAGTGGCCGGAATCGCGATGGGAAGAAGACCTGCGGCTGATGGAAGCGGCAGATCTTAAGGTGGTGCGCGTCGCCGAATTTGCCTGGAGCCGCATGGAGCCCTCCGAGGGCGGCTATGATTTCGACTGGCTGGAGCGCGCCGTCAATCTCGCAGCCAAGCACCACATCATGTCGGTTCTGGGTACGCCTACGGCGGCGCCGCCGGCGTGGCTAACGCAGAAATATCCAGACACTCTGCGCGTCGAAGAGAATGGCCAGCGCGCCATTCATGGCGCTCGAGCTCAAGGCTCGGTTTCGTCTCCACGCTATCGCGAATTGTGCCGCAAGATCGCGGAGCAGATGGCCTGGCGTTTCGGTCGCAACCCAAACGTTGTCGGCTGGCAAATCGATAACGAAGAGGGTTATGCGCTCATGTCCTATGACGACCACGCACGCAAATTTTTCCAGGATTGGCTGCAGAATAAATACAAGTCTCTCGATAGCCTTAACGCGCACTGGACCACCAGCTACTGGAGCCAGACCTACGACAACTGGAGCGAGATACCGTTTCCTATTCCGATGGGCGACCACAATCCCGGGCTGGAACTGGACTGGAAGAGGTTCGTTACCGACACCTGGAATGATTACCTGAACAACCAGACCAATGTGATTCGATCTCACAGTGACCCGCGGCAGTTTATCACTACGAACTTCATGGGATTCTTCGATGGGTTTGATCATTATGTGCTGTCGGAGCCGCTCACTTTCGCATCCTGGGATGATTACGTGGGCACTGGACACGTGGATCCCGACTACAACGGTTTGGCTCACGATCTTACGCGAGGATTCAAGCGAGAGAATTTCTGGGTGATTGAGACACAACCGGGGGCGGTGAACTGGTCACCCTTGAATAACTTTCTCAACCGGGGCGAGGCTCGCGCCATGGCGTGGCAAGCCATCGGACACGGCGCCGACGACATCAACTACTGGCAATGGCGAAGCGCGTTGAATGGACAGGAACAATACCACGGAATTCTCATCGGACCCGACGGCAGCCCAGCGCCCTTTTACAGCGAGGCCAGTGAACTCGGTCACGATTTCGTGAAGGCGGAGAGCGCCTTCCGAGGCACGAAGGTCTCTTCCCAGGTTGCGCTGCTCCACTCCTACGACAGCCGCTGGGCCATCGATCTGCAAAAATTTACTCAGCACTATGATCAGCAGGCCTTGCTCAAAAGTTACTACCATGCCTTGCGGCATCTTTCGCAAGCCATGGACGTGGTCAACCCCTATGCTCCACTGGCGGGTTACAAACTCGTGGTTGCGCCCGACTTAAATCTGATTCCCGAAGACCTCAGCCAACACTTACTGGATTACGTCCGCAATGGAGGTCACTTGGTACTGGGGCCACGCTCAGGCATGAAGGATCAATTCAATGCGTTGCTGCCGCAACGCCAGCCTGGATTTCTGGTCGAGCCGCTCGGAGCACGGGTCGAACAGTTTTATGCACTGGAGAAGAATGTTCCGATTTCCGGCTCATGGGGAGACGGCGAAGCCAGCATCTGGGCGGAACAGATGAAAATAGAGTCGCCCGGCGCTGAAGTGCTCCTACGTTACGGGAAATCGAATGGATGGCTGGACAATCAGCCCGCCGCGATTACGCGACCCTACGGAAAAGGACGTATCACTTACATTGGCGCCATCCTCGACGACAACCTCATGGCCAACGCGGCGGAATGGATGATTCACGACAGCGGCGTTACGCCTGTGTTCGGGCCGCTGCCCGATGGTGTAGAAGTTAGCCGTCGCAGCGGCGATGGGAAGCAGGTCTATGTGTTCGTAAACTTCGCACCCCAGGAGCGGCAGGTTGTTCTTCCCCGCAGCATGAAGCTGCTGCTCTCCGGCAAAGAAGCAACTGGCATCCAGCTTCTACCCGATGGAGTAGAAGTGGCGCAGGATTCCCAGTAATCGTCGCTACAGTCGGAGTTAGCCTGGCAGGAATGGGTGTACCGCTCTATAACTTCTTTTCATCCACATGCTCGAGTTGAGTGTCTGCGACGTGCTTGTACTTCTAGCCAATTGAAGTCGTCAACATTCTTCAGCGCAAAGGTCGGTACGTCTTTGGCGTGCGACGCGCCAATGGGAGAAAATCTGTACCTTGGAGATCTTGCAGAACGAAGGCCGGCCGGCGGTCTTCTCTTCGAGCGCTGATCTCCACGTTGCTCAACGGGATGTTCTTCACGTGATGTAAAGAGAAACGTTGCGATGGCATTGTCCCGAACATAGTGGGCTCAGGATATTTGTTCTCCGGTTCCGGCGGTTGCAGGGCAGCCGCTTCGGTCCTCCCGCGACCCCAGTGCCGGATGTAGATGTCATCAAGTTGGATGTCCTCAATCGAGTGGCCGGAAATTCCGCTGAGGATCGAGCCGAAAGCTGATTTCGGAATTGGAGCAGACCAGGTTACGAATCAAGATGCGGCGCAGCGCACCAACAGAAACGCTGGCGGGACCGCACATGCGGCTGCCCAGGCGCATGAAGATCGGCGCGGACGTTATGTCACGCATTGCCATGTTGATAATGGAAGTATCTTCGAGAAGCCCTCCATCCGGGGTTTCCAGCGCCAGGCCCTGACAGCCTTCGAAGACGCAGTTGGAAATCGCAATGTTCTTAAAGCCGCCGTTCGACTCGGTACCGAGCTTGATGCGGCCGGTTCTTTAAACCTGGGTGGCGGGATCGAAGCGCTCAAAGCTGCCATCGAGCAGAGTGCCGAGTTTATCGGTGCCGGTGACATAGCAGTTGGTAATGGTGACGTTCTCAATCGCTCGCGCGTAGTCGAGCGCCTGCGAGCTTTTCCGGCAGATGTCATTCGTCCCAAGGCGAATCCACGGAGCAGTTGGAGACGCGCACGTTGCGACCGCAGTCGATATCGATGCCATCACGGTCTGTATCCATCTTCAGATTGTCGATTGTGAGGTTATCAACACCTGTAGCGAGTATGCCAAAGTGTCTGCCCTTGAGAAAAATCGCGCAGGAGAACGATGTGGCAACTCCTTAAGCTCACCGCCTTATGCAATGGATTCCAGCTGGCTAAACACAGGACGACCCCAGCCAGCAGGCAGGTGCTGGACGCGATGCCGAACAGACTCGCATAACCGGGCGTCACTTGCAGAATGGTGCCTGCGAAGACAGCGAACACTGCGTTGCCGATGGATCCTGCCACGCCGCCAGTGTCGACGGCTGCGCCAACGGCACTGCTCGGGAACATCCGATATACAGGTCGCGCCACTCACTTCGCCTGGTAGACGGTCTTCCCACCCACCATCGTCCAGATCACTTTGGCGTCCCGCATCTCTTCAGGAGAAATTGTCAAAACGTCGCGGTCGAGCAAAACCAAATCCGCTCGCTTGCCTGGAGCGATGGTACCGATGGAATCCAGATTCATCGCTCGTGCCGAGTTCCGAGTGTAGGCATAGAGCATCGCCTCCCGTGGCATCGCCTGTGATGGGTCAAGGACTCCTTCCGGTCCTTTGCGGGTTTCCGCCTGGTAGATTGCCCAGAATACATTTGCGCTTGAAACTGGCCAGTCGCTAGCACCCGAAATCATGCCGCCGTTGTCCAGAATTGAGCGGGCGGGGTATTGCCATTGGTAGATATCAGGTTCTACATAAGGCTTGACGATCTCAATCGTGTCCTGACTCGGATCCGCCCACAACAGCTGCAACGCACTGATAACGCCCAGTTGCCGGAATCGCGGGAAGTCTTGAGGTGCCACGAATTGCTCATGAGTCAGGGTGTGGGGCAATCCAGAGTTTCCGTTCGCGTTTCGCGCTGCCGCGATCCCGTTCAGCGCTTCGTGAACCGCGCCGTCGCCAATTGCATGCACGTGAACAATCAGCCCCTCTTTATCGGCTGCGACACACATCGCGCCAAACTTCTGCGGATCAAACAGAAGGTCTCCGTTGCGCCCCGTATTCCTGTACGGTTTGCTGAGATGAGCAGTTTGTGACGGATACTCAACTACTCCGTCCGCAAATACCTTGATACCACTGACGTGGAGATTGGGGACACCGGCATAATCTCTCCGTATCTGCTGTACCTTGGCGAGTTCCGCTTCGGGATCCTTTGCAAAGAGCTGTGGAAATGCAACGACCTGCGAAATCAGCTCGCCTCGGTCCGCCAGCAGCTTGTAGGCTTCGAGCACGTAGTCGGCAGCAAGGGGATCAAGCCATGCGGTGATGCCAAGGCTATAGTTGTACTGCAAAGCTGCGCGCCCGGCAGCCAGTAGTCTCTCGGGAGTAGGTGGAGGCAGCAGTGTTTCTATCTTCTCGGTGCCAGAATCCACCAGAAAGCCGTTCGGCTGCATGTTTTTATCAATGCCGTAATAGCTCCGTTGTTGGGCGGAAAGCGTCTCTAGAAAATCAGCCGTGATGCCAGCGCGCTGCAGCAGCGCAGGGTTCGCCCATGCCGTGTGCCCATCCATTCCGCGCAATAAGACGCTCTGCTTCTGATAAGCTCCCGCGCTGAAGTCGGCGTTAAGCACATCGCAGTGCGACCAGAATTCCAGGGGCAACCCCAGAACCTCAAGGATGTCACCGCGCATCCCTTTCCCAGTTTTTCTTGCATCTTCCGCGAAAGCGGGAAGTTGGGCTAGAGACCGGACCGTCTCGCTGGCGTTGGCAGAAATCAGAGTGAGCCCGCCGTCAATGGAATGGCTATGCGAATCAATGAAGCCTGGGAAAAGACTCTTTCCCCCGAGATCAATGCGTGGAGCGCTCGCGGATACAGATTGCAGAACTTCGGGAAGGGTGCCCACGACAAGGACTTTGTCGTTGCGGATCGCAACCGAGTCAGCGTAAGGGTTTTGCGGATCGCCTGTGAAAACCTTGGCATTCAGGAAAACCTTTTCGCCCTGCCCATCCTCCGCCGAGAGTAACGAAGCAGCCAGCACCAGCAAGAGTGCCGTAGCGACCATGGTCAGCCAGCGACGAGAACAATGTCTCACTTCGATACCTCCATCAAGCCATCAATGCACGAGAAAAGAACGGGGACTGCGTGACTAACAGCCTCGCAAAACCCCAGTCAGTGCGAGAACCGATGCTAGCTTACAAGTTGAGCGAACTTGTCCAGGTCGATGTTGCCGCCAGACACGATGGCTACGATCTTGCCGGAGCCGGCACGGCCCGACAGACCAGCCGCAACCGCGCAGGCTGCAGCACCCTCGATAATAATTCGGTTCCGCTCTGCCACCACTCGCATGGCGTGCGCCGCTTCCGTCAGAGTGACCACCAACGATCCATCCAGTAGCTTGCATGCGGACTCGAACATACCGGGGAATACCATCTTGCTGCCTATCCCGTCGACGAACGATGTCTGATATTCGACCGGTCGCGGTGCGCCGGCAGCAAGCGATGCAGCCAACGGGGCTGCAGTTTCAATCTCGGCGGCGTAGATGCGTACTCGGGGAGCAAGCTCTCGCAATATTGCGGCGATGCCGCATGACAATCCTCCACCCCCCCAGGGAATCACGACAGTATCTAAATCGGGCAGGTCTTCCAGCAGTTCCAGCGCAATTGTGCCATTACCGGCCATCACGTCTGGATCATCGAAGGCATGGATGAACGTGGCGTCGATACCCGGGTAGGAACGAGTCTCGAAAGTTCGCCACCACGCGGCAAAAGGAACTTTGATTACCCGCCCGCCCATGCGTTCGACGGCGCGAATCTTGGTCGTGGGAGCGGTGTCCGGAGCGATAATCGTTGCGCTAACCCCGATTCGCCGGGCGCAGAAGGCCACGCCTTGCGCCATGTTGCCGGCGGAAGCGGTCAAAACTCCGCGAGTGAGCCGCTCGCGCGGGGTCCGTGCCATGACGTTTGCAGCTCCGCGGATTTTGAACGAGCCTATCGGTTGCAGGTTTTCCAGTTTCAGATACAAGTTCGCAGGCGCGTCCGCGTTGCACCGAATCAGCGGCGTGCGCAGGGCAACCGATGCAAGGTTTTGCCGCGCTTCCTGCGCCTGGGCGAACGTGATGGGCATTTCAGTATCTTAACCGCTCCGGAGGGAGGGGCCGGCGGCGGAGATGGGCCGTCGCTGGCCCGCAAGAAGGTTCACGGCGGATCCCGTGTGCCGAAACTTTCGCCTAGATCGGAGCAACAAAACGCACCCTCGACGGATGAATGAAGATTCTTCCCGGAGGTGGCTCAGAGAGCCAAGCTTCACCCACTGGAGCTCCGGTCACCTACTTTGTGTTCTCAACCTCCAGTTTGTCGTGGTCATAGTATTCGTAGGCTGACATTGGCTTCTCCCCGCCTTTTTTCCAGATGCGAGAGTCCTCGGGCAGCTTGTTGAGGGCACGCGCCATTTCCCGGATGTGAGCGGCCACGGTGCCGCAACACGCACCGATATAGTTGATGCCCAAATCGCGAGCGTGCACAGCATAATCCGCCATTTCCTTACGGGTCAGTTGCAGTGGGTCCAACCCATAAGGAAACTCAGGCAGGCTGGTGAAGTCGGGCTTGTCTTTCGGCGTGCGGTAGGCGACAGGCTGACAGGCCAGATAACCCGGGACGGCTTTGCGCATTTGTTCCATCGGGCCCAGAATGTGCTCGGGTGCGCGCAGGCAGTTCATGCCCACGATATCGGCTCCGGCATCAAACAGAGCCTTGGCCGCGTCAGCGGCACTTTTGCCTTCGGCGGTCTCATCTTTGTTCTCGAAGCAAATCGTAACCATTGCGGGCAAGTCCGTTTTCTTAGCGCGCTCCACGGCGATGAGCGCCTCACCCAGCCAGGAAAAAGTTTCGCCGATGATGAAGTCGATTCCTTCATCGACCTGCACCGCAAGCTGTTCGTCGAAAGTCTTACGGACGCGATCGGCCGCAGCCCGATTTCCCGGTTCGTACATCCAGGTCAGGCTCAAGTTCCCAGCCACCAGGCATTGATCCCCCGCAACCTCGCGCGCGACGCGCACGGCCGCACGATTCAAGTCTTCCAGCCGGTTCTCCAGGCCCACGGTGGCCAGTTTGTCTCGACTGGCATAAAAAGTGAGGGCCTGCAGTACTTCTGCGCCCGCCTCGCGAAATTCCACATGCAGTTCTCGTAGTGCGTTGGGATACACAAGAGCTACTTCCGGCGTGAATGGGCCGGCGCGCACCCAGCCGCGTTTTTCGAGTTCCAGCAGATACCCCCCATCACCCAGGACAGGGCCATCTTTCAATCGTTCGAGAATGCCTTTCTTTTTCATGCTTGCTCCTCCACGGTTCACTGCAATCGTCCTTTCTTCCAATCGCGCAGTGCTTGGTGTGCCGCGTTGCGCCCGGGGGCGCCGGTGACGCCGCCTCCGGGATGCGCGCCCGCACCACACAGGTAAAGTCCCGCGATCGGCGTGCGATACTGCGACCAGCCCGGCACCGGCCTCATAAAAAAAAGCTGATCCAGTCGCAGGTCGCCGTGAAAAATGTTGCCCTCGGTCAAAGCGTAGGTGCGTTCCAGATCGAGCGGAGTGAGCACCTGTCGCGCCAGAATTGCCCCAGGCACGTTCGGAGCATACTCGGCGACCTTCTTGACCACGCGATCACCGAGTATATCGCGCATCTCGTCCCAATTCCCCTTCCGCAGATGGAAGGGTACATACTGCACGAAGCAAGTAAGAATATGTTTGCCGGGAGGAGCCAGCGAATCGTCTGCATTCGAAGAGACCACGCAGTCGACCCACAGTTCTTTCGGAATTTCGCCGAATTTAGCGATGTCGTAGCAGCGCTCGGCAAATTCCAGCGACGGAACCAGGGTATAGAACGTGCGCTCCAGCGGCGCAGCCCGTGGCGAGGTGCCCGTGAACCGCGGCTCTTCGCCCAAAACCATGTTGACCTTCGCACATGGACCAGCCATCTTGATTCCGCGCACTGCCGACAAAAAGTCTTCGGGCAGTTCCTTTGAGTCCAGCAGTCGGAGAAAAGTGCGCTTAGGGTCGGCATTCGAAAGTACGATCCGCGCCCGTAGTTCTGTGCCGTCCTCGAGCACAACGCTGCCTACTCGGCCATTGCATACATGAATGCGCGCCACCGGCGCCGAAGTGCGAATCCCGACTCCTAGTTTTTTTCCGGACGCCGCCAGGGCTTGCGTAATCGACCCCATGCCGCCGATGACGTGTCCGTAAAAGCCTTGCAGTTCATGCTCTCCACCGCTGAGCAAATGAAACAGCAGACCAATCGCCGTTCCCGGCTGATACGGTCCGCCATGTTTCCCGTAGACGTTGTTGGCCAGAAACAGAGTCTTCATTTTCTCGGACTCATAGTTCTGATCCAGAAACTCGCCGAGGCTACCGGTCAGGAACGAGACGAGTTGCGCAATCTCGGTCTGCGAAATGCCACGAAAACGTTTGCCCGCACGGAATAGGTCCGTCCAACCCTTCACGCTCGAAGCGTCAATTTCCGGCGGAGGTTCCAGAAAAAACGGCTGCAAGTAACGCGCAAGCTTTTTCAATCGATCATCGACTTCTACAAATCGCGTCGCATCCTTGGTCGAGATTCTAGAAAATTCCTGCCGGGCCCGGTCGCGGTCTGCCCACCAAGGCACCACGTCACCGTCCGGGAAGGGAACTTGAATCGCGGGGTCACATGGGATCATGCGCAGGCCGTGGTCGGCGAGGCGCAATTCAGAAATCACCTCCGGGCGCAACATGCTGGCGATGTACGATGTAGTCGAGACCCTACAGCCGGGTGCGATTTCCTCGGTGACGCAGCAACCGCCAACGATTTGCCTGCGTTCGAGGACGAGTGTCGACAGCCCGGCGCGAGCCAGATACGCTGCGGCGGTGAGACCATTGTGCCCAGCGCCGATCACAATGGCGTCGTAGCTTGCTCGCGTCTGGAGTTGACTAGAAGTCACAAGGTTTTTCGTACGTCGACATTGGCAAGATGCCGGGAGCGAATGTCACTGCGAGCACGCCGCAGCACCTGCCGACTTGTAGACCTTCCCATCTTTCATGACAAACTCGATGTTCTCCAGCACGCTGATGTCCTTCAGCGGATCGCCGGTCACGGCGACCAGGTCGGCGAATTTTCCTTGCTTGATCGAGCCGATCTCACTCGCATGTCCAAGCAAGTCCGCTGCATTCGACGTCGCAGCCTGAATCGATTGCATCGCAGTCATTCCATACTTCACCATAAAGGCGAACTGCTTTCCGCTCGTTCCATAGGGACAAACACCCGCGTCGGTGCCAAAGGTCATTTTCGCTCCCGCCTTCACAGCCCTGCGAAAGCTCTCCCGCTGAATTCTTCCGAGCTCCGCATCGTGCGCCAGGAAGTCCGGCGGGGTCCGCCCCGTCTGCGCGCCGGCCTGGATGCACTCCTCGTCATAGATATCCATATCCAGGTAGGTTCCATGCTGTTTGGCCAGCGCAATCAGATTGTCGTCGAGCATTTCGGCGTGTTCGATGGAGGCTGCCCCAGCCAGAATCGCGTTCCGGATGCCTTGCGCTGCATGCGCGTGCACTGCCACGCGCAAACCAAAGTGGCTGGCTTCATCCACGCCTGCCTGCAACTCCTCCTCGGTAAATTCAATCGATGCGGGGCTGCTTCCATGTGTCAACACCGCGCCGGTCGACAGCATCTTTATCAAGTCCACTCCATCATGCGCCAGCAGTCGCACCTTCTGCCGCACCTCCCACGGACTGTTCGCCTCTCCATAATGCAAATCCCACGGCAGCTGGATGTCCGGTGCTTGCCCGGTCATTGCCCCCGCACCGCCTGTGATGGTGACGTAGGCTCCCGCCACAAACATCCGCGGCCCGATCACATCTCCGCGATTGATCGCGTCGCGCAGCGCCACATCGTTCAGCGCGCGGTACGTGCCCACATCGCGCACCGTCGTAAATCCAGAGAGCAGCATCTTTTGTGCGTTCGGAACTGACTCCAATACGATCTGCGACGCCGTCTTTCTCAGGACATTGAAGGGGTCGCCGTCACTTTGGCCATCGGCAACATGGGTGTGGCAATCGATTAATCCAGGCAGCACGGTCTGATCCGAAAGGTCGATTACTTTCGCCCCGGCCGGAATTGTCAGCTCCGGGCCCACTGCCTGAATCTTGTTCCCCGAAATCACGATGATCTGATTGGTAAGCACCGTCCCGGAATCTGGATCCACCATTCGACCCGCACGGACCACTGTCACCTGAGCGAACATCAATCCGCAGATCACGAACCACACCAACAGACAGGCAAATGCTCTCAACTGGAATCTCCTTTGTTGCCTTCGAAAGGGCACCATTCTACGCTAACCTCGCATTGACCTTCTGCTTGCGGCCACAATCTCTCATCGGACCGTCTTCTATTCGTCACGGGCAGGTCCCGAATTGTCGTCGCTCTCCCCGGGCGATGAATTGGTGTCAAAATCCGATTTGATGGTTTCTGTTCTTCCGCATTGCGGCGTAATACAGAATCGCTCCAACGCCTATGAGGATGGCGCTGAGCCCAACTATTTTTACCGTCGCAAGCACCTTGTGGGGCTCCTCGGCTGGTGGGACTACTGCGAGTGCAAGCGTGAGCAGGGTCGTAAAAAGCCCCACGCCCGCGACCAATTTGGCAACCGGTCTACCGCCAGGCACGCAGATCACCTCCGCTCCGGCTTTCTCCCGCTGGATGCGAAACATGGCCGCGAAAAGCAATGCGTACGGAATGAAGTAGGTAATGATTCCCATGCTGACCAGGACGTCGTACGCGCCCCGAACACTGGTCCCCGCCTGCCCCAAGAACACAAATAAAACACCGCAGAGCAACTGCAGTAGCAATGCAACATAAGGAGTGCCCCAACGCCGGTGGAGTTTTCCGAACATAGAAGGCAGAAGGCGATCCATCCCGGCGACGAACGGCAGGCGGGCTACGGCGGCCAGGTAGGCCCCGGCGGCTCCAAGATTGCTGATGGCGATCAATGCAGCAGCAATCGGAATGACTCCGAACCAGCCAAGTCGCCCCGCGGTCCGCGTTACAGCTTGCATCAGTCCCTGTAAACCACTGACCTCATTCTGCGGCAACGCCAGGAGGACGGAAACCGTACCCAGGATGTAGCAGAACGTCACAATCAGACCGCCGAGCAACAGAGCGCGCGGCATGGTGCGGCGAGGATTCTTGACCTCCTCACTCATAAAGGAAGCGGTTTCACATCCGCCGAGAGCATAGGTTAGGGAGGCCCAAAAAACCATGTCCTTTAGGTGTGTGCCCGGAATCAGGCTGGCACCGGTAAAGCGCGTTGCCGTACCAAAACGGTGCCAGCCGACAAACCCCATGACAATGACGATCACAACGGGTAACCACATCCCAAATGCGCCTGCATTGTGGAGCCACTTGCCAATGTCGAGCCCGACCAGGTTCAGCACCGTCACTAGAACTAACGCGGCGACTGAGAACCAAATATAAAACTTGGCGTTGTCGGCCAGGTATGTCCACTTCCGTGGTCGTATATATAGGGCGTTGCTGGCAGCGAAGTAGAGCACCGCGGGAAAATAGGGGAGGTTACTTGTCCAATAGGTCCATGCGGACATGTATCCAGCAAAGCCTCCGAAGGCCTGCTTGGTCCAGACATACAAGCCGCCTTCTTCGGGATATCGCGATGAGAGTTCGAGCACCGACAACGCCAACGGCAAGTAGAAGCAGAGCCAAGCACCAATCCAGATCACGATGGCGCTCGGGCCTCCACTGGCGGCCGTGGCGATCCAGCGTAAGCTGATCCCGGTCACAACATAGAACAGAACCAGATCAGCAAATCCCATGACCCGCCGAGGATGCGGCTGTGCGTCTTCTGATAGCGGAACAACGGCTGGATCTTGGCGGGTATCGCTCACAGTGTTTGGGGTCCTGTAGCCGATCGGTTCCTGGACTTCCACACGCCAGGTCCAAAGTATTCAACACCTCGACATCCGGCAGCGCAACAGGAGAGTCTAAGCTCCTCCGGGCCAAGGTTGCGTCCGTTCGTGCCCACCACGCCGGGCCCCCGCATCAGTCCCGATGACTTGTGGCCGCAATCCGGGCTGTGGTGGACGGAGATCTCTCGCGAGCATAAGTTGGGCGCGCTAGAAATATCGCGAAGCTCCTTCAGTAAGCAGTAAGCGCGAAATTGCTGCCTTCTAGAGCCTCGTGCGAAGCGATGGTGGAGATCATGCGAACTCACAACGGATGCACAGGAGGAGAAATTCAAATGCAAAGTGCAAACGGTCAGGAGAACAAGCGGGTGGTTGTTGTAGGTGGTTCGCCGGGGATTGGCTTGGCGATCGCGGAGCAGGCAGCATCGCGGCGGGCAGAGGTCATTGTCGCCTCGAGCAACGCGGAACGAATTCAAAAGCTGTTGCAACCATCAGGGGAGAAGCGCAGGGGCATGCGGTTGACGTCTCAGATGACGCCGCTGGCGAAGCCTTCTTTACGAAGGTCGGTGCTTTCGATCACCTGGTCTTCACCGCCGGCGTACCTGCACCTGAACGACCTTGCAACTACAGACCTTCAGCAAGCCAGACGCGCCTTTGAATTGCGCTACTGGGCTGCGCTCGCGGCTGGCAAAATACGGAAGCACACGTGTTCGTCAGGGTGGGTCTATCGTCCTCACAACCGGGATGGCCAGCCAGCGCCCACAGAAAGGATGGGTCGTTGCCGCAAGTGTCTGCGGCGGGTCTTAATTAATGGATCGCAATGGGGTGCGCGGAACGTTGCCCATCCTCTTCGAAGAAGAGGATGTACTCGGATGAGCCTTCGCCAAATTCGCCGACTCCTTATACCACCAGCCTAGCTTGCGAACTGACGGCTTAATTTGTGCGGAGCCGCGAATTCGGGGAAGGGTACTCCAAGAAAACAGCGTCGTGGCCCATGAAGCTAACAGTGACGCTGGTCTCCCGCTCGGTGGTCCGATCACTCCCCTGCAAGGAGCTGAAATGCCAGAAGCGTACAGCACGCGCCGCGGCTTCCGCGAGGGGCTGTTTGCCGCTGAGCACGTAAATTTGCTTCACCAAACCATTGGCCGCGATCACGATTTGTAAACGGACTTTCCCGCCGATGCTGTCGTCCGGAGCCACCGGGTAAACCACGTGCCCCGTTGGAGCTTCGGCTACTTGCAAACGAGACGCGGAAGAGTCCAACGGTTTTGCAAGCGAAACCGGCGTGGGATGCGGCTTAGGCGTGAGCCGCGCGAGATCCTCGGCGGTGGGCGGAGCAAGTACAGGCGGCTGAATTGCCACGCGTCCGGACTGGGGGAACATTTGGTGATAGAGAGACAATCCCAGCGCGAAGCTGAGGAGCAGAACGCCAAAGCTCAAGCCCCAGCGCATGCGGGGACGAGCTGTGACGGCGATGGATTTGTGGGTTGCGCTCTCAGTGGAAGCTGACACTTTAGGAGCGAAGGCAAGCGGTGCAGAGATTGTCGCCGAAGTATCCGCAGTAGCGGAAGAAGGTTTTGTCGGGTTTTGGGCAAGGGGGGAGGGGGGAAGTTCCACACCCCAGATGTCTCTTCTGTAGTCAAGCGCTTCGATTCCAGCCTGATGTTCGTTGCCCGCAAGATGCTTGCTCCAGATGACACGGAATTGAGCTTTGTGCTGTCCTCGTTGTAATGTGATGGTCTGCCCGGGGGAAAGCTCCGTGCGCAATCCGGCCAGCCGGCAGCCGATCTGACTGATGTCAATCGTGTGCGCCCATTGCGCGGGAAGATTATCGCCGGCCTGCTCGTCCAGGCATACGCGCAAGGGCAAAACCATCTTGGTCCGAGAACAGCGTTGAGTTTCTCCCGGCATGGATACAGCTTATGTTTAGTCCGTAACGAAAACCAGTTACCGAAGTTATGGCGACGGGCAAAAGTCCCATTTTTCGGACCGGCGGCCACCGTCCTGGACAAGAGCGTGGCAGGATAGTGGGTATGGGCAAAAAGAATCCAGTGCTAGTGTTGGCGTCGGGCGACGATCCGCAGTTCGCGATGTTGAACGAGCTACCGCACACAGTATGTGGCGACGTGGCCGCGTGTGCGCAGGCAGCCAAGGACGCGACGGTGATCCTGCAATGGTCGGGCACGCGGGAGTGGCTGCGCGCATTGTTTGGGATATGCGGGAGGCTGCGCTGGGTACACTCGCGGGCCGCGGGCTTGGACAACCTGTTGTTTCCCGAACTCGTGGAGAGCGAAGTTCTGCTGACCAACGGCCGCGGTGTGTTCAGCGCATCGCTCGCAGAGTTTGGGTTGGCAGTGATCTTGTATTTCGCCAAGGATTTCCGGCGGATGATTCGCAACCAGATGGCAGCTGTGTGGGCGCCGTTCGACGTGGACGAGATTGCTGGACAGACGGTGGGGATCGTGGGGTATGGCGACATTGGCCGAGCCCTGGCCAGCCGCGTGCATGCCATGGGCATGCGTGTGCTCGCGACCAAGCGGCATCTTCCTGCATCGACCGATCCGCTGGTCGAGCAATTCTACAAGCCGGAGGAGCGGCGAGAGATGATGGCCCGCTGCGACTACATTGTGGCGACGGCTCCATTGACCGAGGAGACGCGACATATGATCAGCGACGCGGAGTTCGCGGTGATGAAGTCCACAGCGGTCGTAATCAATGTGGGACGCGGGCCAGTCATCGACGAGGCGGCTCTGCTGCGGGCGCTAACCTCTGAGCGGATTGAGGGTGCGGGGTTAGATGTCTTTGAGCACGAACCGCTGCCGGCGGGAAGTCTGCTGTACAAGCTGGAGAATGTTTTGTTGTCGCCGCACTGCGCGGACCACACAGCCGACTGGCAGGATCAGGCGATGCGCTTGTTTCTGAGGCAGTATGGCAGGTTTGAGAAGGGCGAACCGCTGGAGAATATTGTGAATAAGCGGCTGGGATATTGAGATAGCGTCGCTTCTTGCTGACACCCCGGTGGATTGTTCGCGTTGCGTGCTGCTGCTCCGAAAGTCCCTGGCATGAGTCCGAGCAGAATCGGCACGCTCGAATTGGTGGAATGGATGATCAGCGCGGTGGCAGGGTTCCGGGCGCCAGCTGGCGCAAGATGGTCTGCGAAATTGCCGTAACCTGGCGTTCGCCGTCTGCAGTCTGGCGTTCGGTTGCAGGAAAATCTTGACGATGGCATCACCGTTCACCGTGGTGGATTCGATGTGTTCGAGGTTGGCCACCGTGGTTGTCAGGTTTCGTTCGTATACTCTGGTCAGCCGTCCTACCATTTCCTCCGGATTCAGTTGAACGATATGGGTCAAAACTTCATGAGGCCCCAACTGGTCACTGCTCCCGGTGCGGTCGTTCCCTGGCCCTATGCGGAATTGGGTCGGCCGTACACATTCATCGTTCTGGCGCTGCTGATTCTCTGGATCAGCCCGGTAATAATCCTGCGCCGACTGACATTTTTCCGAAATCAACATCCCCGTCGTCGCGGTTGCCTGGCACAGTGAGCGTGCTCTCGCGATAGTTGGCGACGGTTGCGTCGTGGTTGGCGAGCTCGCCCGGCGGTGCTGCGCGTCCTCACTCGGGAAGCGCAGCGGCAAGAGAAGGCGACCGCTTCCGCCCAGGAATCATCGCAGATTTTCACCGTTACATCGGTGGGGCGGACCCTGATCTCCAGGTTCTCACGGCGCAGACGACCGGGCTGCAATATGAGCGGAATGATGTCGATGTCTGGAGGCGACGGATGGATGCCAGCGTACTGCCGATCAAGGCCCTGGCAGGTGGCTGGACTGTCTCGCAAATTGCCGAAGACTGCGGAACTCCGCTGAACACGTAGGGATAGGGGATCTAAAAGCAGACAATTTCGACAAAAGGAGAAGACATCAGGGATGATCGGCAACCGCTTACCCACTCGCAGCGGAGTCAACATCTCTTTCCGCTGTTTTTCAAATTTCCACTGAAGGTAGCACCCGCGACCCCGGTCAATGAGCGCAATCGCGATATAATTCTTGCCCAATCCGTGCGGAAGCTTGAGTCCGCACCCGACTCGGTCAGATTCTAGAAGTCGTGCGAGGCAACAGAAATTTCTGGAGTAGGGAAGATGCGAAGAACATTCCTCATTCGACTGAGCGAGAGAGGGCTTCGGGCGCTCACCTATCTGACGGTATGCAGCGGTTTGGTCGGGCTGATGAGTTGCGTATTGTTGACCGCGCAGAATGTGGTGTTGATGGGGGCACTCGGAGGACGGGTCACGGACCAGAGTGGGGCGGTGGTCCCGGGAGCTTCGGTGGTTGTCCGCAACCTCGCGACCGGAGTAAAAGAATCTGCGGAGACCAACGATGCAGGACTTTACCGTTTGCCGGCGCTCATGCCCGGATCCTATTCCATCACTGCTAGTCTCAAAGGTTTTCGTGATGTCCAAGCCTTGTTGCGAGTTTTGGTGGGAAACACCACGTCGCAGAACATTAAGCTGCAGGTAGGAGCCGAGGGGGACACCATAAGAGTGACGGGGACGCCGCCGCTGTTGCGGCCGACCGAATCCTCCGCCAGCGCTGTGATCGAACGGTCGTTGATGGAGGAATTGCCGCTCAACGGAAGGCGCTATACGGACTTCGCGACGCTGACGCCGAACACCAGCTACGATGGCGATACCGGTTTGGTGAGCGTTGCCGGGCAACAGGGTGGTGAAGACTCGGGATACGCGAATGGCAATGGTTCCAACGCCTTCACTGTGGACGGATCGAATGCGACTAGCAACTACTTTGCCGACATTATAGGCCGCTACCGCATCCCGTACCTGTATGGAGAGGACGCGATCCAGGAGTTTCAAGTCTCGGTGAGTCCCTACTCCGCGATCTACGGAGGTGGAGCGGGCTTCGTAAACGCGGTGACGCGATCGGGAAGCAACGCCTTCCACGGCAATGCGTTTTATTACAACAGGAACTCCGCGACCGGAGCCAACGATGCTCTCGATAAAGCCGCGGGCTTCGCGAGACCTGAAGATGCTTTGCAGCAATTCGGCGCAGGGCTGGGAGGCCCGATCCGGCATGACCGTTTATGGTTCTTCGTGGATTATGAACAGCAACTGCGCAAGAACCCGATTTCCGTGATCAACCCAGCATTGGCAGCGCCGTCGGCGAACTTCGCTTCTTTTCTGAGTGGTAATTTCGGGATTCCGGCGGGCACGACTCTGCCAGCTCCGAACGGACCCTTGCCGCTCCCAGGCGGCGACAGTAACGCTGATGTCTTGAATGACCCGACCAACCCGGTGTACCTGCAGCAGGTGTCAAATACGATCAACGCGCTGAACTCCAATCTCGGCAGCAAAGCAAGAAAGCGCAACGACTGGGTGCTTACGCCCCGGCTGGATTATTCGCCCAGTTCCCGCGACAGCCTGTTCCTCAGCTTCAATCTGAACCGGTTCGACTCGCCCGGAGGTGTCATCACCGACCCGACGGTTGGAAATTATGGGTTGCAAACTCTGGCGAACGCCTACGTGCATACCGTTCAAGCCAGCGTGGGATGGACACACACCTTCTCGTCCACCCTGCTGAACGAATTCCACACCAGCACCTCGCAGGACAATCAGATCTCTACCCCGTCCGGCTTAGCCCCAAATGTCCCCACCTTGATTCTGGATAGTCCGGCCCCTTTCGTTCTGGGGAATGCTCCTTTCTCGGTGGGAAGGGTTTTTGAAAGACAATACTCGGTCGCCGACCGGGTGGATTACGTGATTGGCAAGCACACGTTGCAATTCGGTTTCGATATGAACCGCGCCTGGGATTCGGACAATCACGATGGCGGTGCGGACCCGAACGAGGCCGTCGAATTCGGATCGCTTCTGGGCAGTTACGAATTTTCAAACCTGGAGGATTTCGCGCTCGGGGAGTACAACCAGTTCAGCCAGACTTCGGGAAACCCCACTTTTTCGTTTGCCGTTCCTTACTATGGATTCTACGTGCAAGATTCGTTCCGCGCTTTGCCAAACTTGACTCTGGACATGGGCTTGCGCGAGGACTTCCAGGTTTACCCGCAGCCAGCGGAGAATCCGGCATTCCCGCTCACCGGACAATATCCCAACCAGTTTCGACGGCTGGCACCGCGCTTCGGATTTGCATGGGAGCCCGTGTCGAAGACGGTGGTGCGTGGAGGATTTGGGGATTTTTACACCAACATGAACGGCCTCAATTACCGCAATGCGGTGGTTTCGAACGGGCTGGCGTCGCAGCAATCTTCGGTGAATGCGAGTTACACATCAGGTCCGCCTAACCAGCAGCTACCAACGTTTCCGAATATTCTTCCAGGTAACTCTCCATTGTTCCAGGCGTCTCCGGACATTTCTCTGATCTCTCCGCAATTTCGCGTGCCCTATATTTTGCAGGCGAGCTTGCAGATTGAGCGCGAAATTTTCGAGAACACTATGCTCAGTGTTGGCACCATGTGGAATCACGGGGTGCATCTGCTCTCCGGCAGCGCCTATGATTTGAATCTGAATCCCCTGCAAGGCGCAACGACGTACATCGTCTGTCCTCCCAGCGCAACCACGGTGCCCTGCAGTGGGCAAACGATCACGCTGCCGAACATGGATAATGGCCTGTTGACGGAAGGCCGCACCAACCCCAACCTGGGCGAGATCAACGAGCTGATCAGTCCTGGACAAAATCGTTACAACTCCTTGTTCGTCCAATTGCAGCGTCGTGTGTCACAAGGTCTTTCTGTGCAATTTTCTTACACGTTCGCCAAGAGCATGATGCTGGACGGGATGGACTTCAATAATCAGTTCGACTTCAGCAATACGCATGCTCCTTCGCTGTTGGACCAGCGGCATCGAATTAGCCTTGCCGCTGTGTACCGGCCGGAACTGGAAAAACTAACGGGGTCCGACAAGGGACGGGTTGTGCTTTCCGGATGGACTTTGAGCAGCGTGATGGAGCTCTCTTCGGGCCGTCCCTACGCGGGTTTGTTGAGCCCGGCATGCACCAGTTCGACGCTGTCGTTCCGCAATTGTGACGGCGCCAACGGAAACCTGAACGACACCGCTTTTAACCAGGACACGGCAAACACCGCGGCCGGCATCAATGGCGGTGGTCCCACGCCGGGGATCAGACTGAATTCTTTTTACGGCCCGTGGCTGGAGAGAATCGATGTTGGGCTGGCGCGCAGCTTTTCGATCAAGGAAGGCAAGGAATTGCAAGTGCAGGCGCAAGCCTTCAACCTGTTCAACCACGCCAATTACTACGTGCAGAATGGCGATGGTATCAACCAGCTACAATACAATCCCATAGGACCCAACTGCGGCGACGGCCTATCGCTCAATCAGACGTGCTATCTGGTCCCGAACTCCGGCCCGGGGAATTTCGGAACCCTGCAGGAAATCAGCCCCAATGGCCTTCCCCGCGTGCTGCAGTTTTCCGCGCGGTTCACCTTCTAAAACCCTACACGGAGGCGGGATTCGGTGTAAAATGGCACCCACTTTCTAGACCCCACTCAATGAGATTCCAGTTGTTTTGAATCCCGCGAGGCCAAGAAAACCAATTCTTGAGGAGGTAACATGCGACGAAAGATGAGCCTCTGCTTTTGCGCTGTACCCGCTTTGCTGCTCTGCCTGATGGTACCCGCGTTGGCGAGTGGTCAGGTGCGGAACGCAGCGCCCGTTGGTGGCAACCTTCTGCCGGACGGTTTCTACATAACTCCTACTGCAGCGCCCGGCTCAGTTTTCCAAAGTCTGCCCACTGGGCTGCGCCCGGATGGCTCCGCCAACGCGAATGGGGCGGTGAATACTGCGCTCAGTCCGGACGGCACCGCTTTGCTGATCCTCACCACCGGTTACAACACCGGCTTCTACACTCAGGGACCGGACGGGACTCCGATCGTCTGGGCCGCCCTCTACCCTCTCACGGGAATGCCGTCCACCACTACCACCGCGAATGCAGAATGGGTATTCGTTTTCGATGTCCGTGGAGGGACTCCCAAGCAGAAACAACTGATCAACATCCCTAACACCTACCACGGCCTGCTCTGGGATCCCTCGGGCACTCGCTTCTATGTTGCCGGAGGCATCGACGATCGCGTCGAGATCTTCAAGTCGACCACCACCGGAGCCAGTGCCGATGGTACCTACGTACCGGATGCTCCGTTCGTGCTGCTGGGGCATAACACACCCGCCGACGTTCCTGTGCAGCAATATCCGACGGGCGGCTTGTTCAGCACAACACCGATCAACAGCAACCCCATCGCGCAATCCATGTTTATGCCCTTCAGCGCTCTCGCTGCCGGATTGGCGATCAGCCCGGATGCCTCCACACTTTACGTAGCCAACTATCAGAACGATTCGTTGTCCATCATCAATACATCAGCCCGGACGGTATCCAACGAAATCGTTTTCTTCAAACCGGGACAAAAGGAAGCAATCGGAGAAATGCCTTACTGGCCGGTGGTGTTATCGAATTCGAAAGGCGCTCCGATGAAGACCTATGTCAGCAGCCAGCGCGATGGCCAAGTGCTGTCGGTGAGCCCCTCGGGATCGTTCAAGGTGATCAAGGTGGGCGGTGAACCGAATCGCATGGTGTTGTCGGCGGATCAGCTTCGCCTCTACGTCGCCAACGGCGATCTGGATGAGATTGAGGTTATCGATACCACGAGAGATGAGGTTAAGAGCCGAATCTCGGTGGCTCGCCGCGGGTACAACTACAAAGGTTCCAGCCCCAACTCAGTGGCGCTCAGCCCAGACGGCCGCCGTCTCTATGCCACGCTCGGCGGAGAAAATGCCGTGGCAGTAATCGATGTCGCCTCGCAGCGACTGCTCGGTCGTATCCCAACCGGATGGTATCCCAGTTCGGTAACCGTCAGCGCGGATGGGAAAAACTTGTACGTGGTGAACATGAAATCCAATGCCGGTCCGAACCTGGAATACCGGTCGGACTGCCCCGGGGAAGGTATACCGCCGGAGTATTCGAGCCTTCTGTGTCCGCCGCCCAATCCGACCTCGCGCAACGAATACATCCTGGCCTTGCTGAAGGCCGGGTTTCTGACCATACCCGTGCCGGATACCGGTACTCTCTTTTATCTTTCGGCGCTCGTGGACGCTAACAACGGCTTCTTCCGCCGGGGCCACGATCCCATGATGGCGTTCCTGCACGAGCACATCAAACACGTGATCTATATCCAGAAGGAGAACCGCACTTACGATCAGATCCTTGGCGATCTGACGCAGGGCAACGGCGATCCGGCGCGTGTGCAGTTTCCACAGCCCATCTCTCCCAACCACCACCTGCTGGCGACCCGATTCGCTCTGCTCGACAACTTCTATGATGCCGGGGATGTAAGTGGTGACGGCTGGAACTGGGATACGCAGGGCCATGCCAATGATGCCACGACCAAGAACGTGCTCGTCGGCTATGGCAATGCGAACTACAACATCCCCTTCGACTGGAATGGCAATCCGCGCAACATCGGGGTTGCACTGCCGGACACCACCAACGGAACGCCAAGTCCAAGCACCGTGCGCATTACCACGCTGTTTGACCCGACCGGCGGTTCATCGATTGAACCCGGGACGAAGGACATCACGGCGTCGCAAGGCGCGGATGACCTGGATGCCGACGCGCTCGGCGGCTACATCTGGGATACGGTGATGCGGGCTGGCCTGACGGTTCGCCACTACGGCCTCTACGCCGACGAGAATTACTACGTCGACCCGAACGCGGGCGCCCCGTTCTACATCCCCATTGTGCGCGACGCCTTCGCACAGAAGGTGGTGCAGGCGGTACCCGTGCGTCACTCTCTGCTCGACAAAACCGATCTCTACTATCGTGGCTGGGACTTGAACACTCCCGATCAGTACCGCTTCGATGAGTGGAACCGGGAGTTTCGTGAGTATGTGAAAAACGGCAATCTGCCCAATTTCGAGATGGTCGATTTTATGGAAGACCATTTCGGCAACTTCTCGTCGAACGCAGCGAATCTGGAAAACCCACTCGCCCAGTTCGCCAGCAACGACTATGCAGTCGGCCGGCTGGTCGAGGCCGTATCGCACTCTCCGTACTGGAAAGATACGGCAATATTTGTGGTCGAAGATGATGCGCAGAATGGGCCGGATCATGTGGATGCACATCGGTCTACGGTGTTCATAGCGTCGCCCTACACCAAGAGCGGCGCCGTCCTCCACACCAATTACAACTCGACCAACGTGGTCCGAACCATCGAAGATATCCTCGGCGTGAATTACCTCGGTCTGAACGATGCGAACGCCGTTCCGATGTCCGACGTTTTCATCAAAGAACCCAACCTGCAACCGTACGTCGCGCCCATCCCGGGTATCTTGTGCCAGCCACCGGTGGATCCGACGCTGGTGCCGGAATGCACAAACCCTGGAAAACGCCCGGTAACGGTCGCGATCAAATCGCTCCACGATGGCACATGGTGGGCGCAAGCGACCACGGGCTTCAACTTCAAACACCCTGACATGATCAATTCCGATTTGTTCAATCGGATTCTGTGGAGGGGGATCATGGGAGATGACAAACCATACCCCGGTGCTGCAAACCAGCAAGCGAAGGGAGAACCCGAGGAAGCTGACCGCGATTGAACACGGCATTTCCAGGGTTACAAAACAGCGAAAGGCAAAGAGGGCCGGTGGAGTGATGCCACCGGCTCTCCCCATGTGTGGCGACTGGGCTGCCCATTGCAGGGATGTTGAAATCGTCACGGTGAGGAATCAGCGTGGTCGCTTCACCTGGCCCAGGATGCTACGGGTATCGAAATTACTCTGGTTGAAAGATGTCGGCGCCGGTTTCTTCTGCTCGTCGATTTGCAAACCAACGGAGATCTCCGTCGCTGTACTCACGCAGACTTGCTGCAATTCGGCGGCTTGGTATCGCGATCTTGCAAAACCTCTCCTTGGTTCCCATCGTTGAGAGAATGCGGCGGCGTCCGGCGATTCAACTCTTCCAGCCGCTTTACCATCTCATTCCCGCACGTTCTGCGAGCATTGCAATGTTTACAGTCTGGGCTGTGGGTTCTCAGAAGGGCCAATAGGTAGCAAATCCGAGGTCTCAAGTTCACAATCCACCTCAGCGGCTCGGATCATTCGCCTCTTGCGTGCTGCGTCATCTGGGGGGAACTGCTCTTCAGAAAGGCAAATATATGTACTCATGAAAACACGAAATAGGGCCGAACTTCAGTGATTTCAGTCACATCTGATTAGAGTTGATCGTCAAGGGTCACAAGCGAGCAAACTTACTGGTTCGTTCCCCGCCCGGCTCCGGCTGGCCTGTAGCCGTCTGGAATCTCGAAGAGTGCAGGATCGGGCTCGGTGCGCGTGACCTGAGCAACTGTCATCGCTACTGTTCCGGTACGCGGGTCGCTGTGTCTGATCATTAGGTTGATGCGGAGATCTTCTGAGTACCAGTATTCGTCCGCAATGACGATCTCTTTATCGGTGCCACTATTCTCGGCGGGGATCATCTGAGTCTCGCGAATTCCATGCGCAGGCACGCCGTCAATCTCGTGAATGCCCAGGTCTTCCTCCTTCGTGAACTCGTTCTGAGGGAGGCCGTCCCCCGTCGGCGAGGCATAGCGCAGGGCGGGCGGCGCTGTTGAAGGCGGATGATTCACCGTCTGTGTCGAGAAGGTTCGCTGCTGCGGATTGAGGAGAATAGAGATCCGGGTTTGTGGGTCATACAGATGGATGCGCACGAGTTGGGGTGTCTTGGTATCTGAAACGGGCACCAGCACCCTCGACTCGTTGTGGACGCGGCCCCGACTGTCCCGGGCAATATCCCGGACTGTCTTGAAGCTGACGATGGAGCCGTCGCGTTGAAGGCGCGAGCGCTCCACATGGACAACCGCGCTGAATGGCTCGTTAAGGATCGGCGTTACAAAGATATCCTGGGCAGAAGCACCCGGAGGCGGGAAGGCGATGGCGAGTAGAACCAGACCGGAGACAGCAGGCAGAGAGGATAGCAAGCGCATCTGAGCCTTCCAGCGACGTTCGCAGCCGCCAGCATACTGCGGTCGCCCCCAGCCTGGCAAGAAATATGGTACCCAGAAAATGGCACCCAGAGATATGGGTACCCGCTACGGGGTTCTGAGTAGTGGGTTCGGGGCAGCCGTGATTCTGGGCAACAGGTTGAGCCCTTTGCGCTTAAGACTCAAATCAAAGGTTGACCTGCTCCTGTGAGCAGATTAAGATGCGCAATCGCCCGAGGTCGGCGGGCAAACTTCCCCAAACGCGAGCGCAGCGCCTCGCGACGAATCTGCGCCATTAGGAGCGCCGTTCATGGCGACTCAAAGATCCGAATTCGCCGTTCCGGTGGCGGAATTTGCTGCAGCCCTGCTGGCTCGATCGGAGGTGCGCCCGCGCTGCCAGGTGATCGCAGAACAAGTTGCGCAACTGCTTCCGGGCACCGCGGTTGTGGTGTACGTCATCGAGGACCAGGGAAACCCATCCTGGACGGCAAAAGCCATCGCCGGTGAAATCAGTGTCGCGGCGGGAATGGAATTCAACACCGGAACGCTCGGCACAGTCGCCGAAACCAGGGAATTTGCACAGTTCAACGCAAGCGATCTTGCGCGCGAGGACTACGCCCACCTCGATATCCGTCGCACCGTCACCTCTCTCGCCTACATGCCGCTGGTGGTCGGTGAAATTCTCTTCGGCACAATCGAACTGATCAGCTACCAGGAGGCATTTCCGGAGGAGATGCAAGAAGCCCTGGACCAAATCGCGCAATTGGCCGCCCCCGCCCTGGCGGCGGCCTTATCCTACGAAAGCGAGCGCAATACCAGTCTTCATTCCATAAGCCGCGTCACCCAGATGTATGACCTGGAGAAAGTTTTCAACTCCACGCTCGAGATGAACGAGTTGCTCGGCACGGTCGCCAAGAAATTCCAGGAGGTGATGAGCGTCCAGGGAATTAATTTGTGGATGGTTAACAACGATGCCCTCGAATTGATGAGCTCGGAAGGATTCGACCCTACCGTCTCCGTCGGTCAAGTGCAGAAACCAGGCGAGGGCATTGCAGGAGACATTTCCGACAACGGGGAGCCAGTTTTGATCGATGACCCTGCGGACGAACGCCTGCGGAAACGCAATGCCGGGCATGAAGATGGGGCAGTATTCTCCCTGGTCGCCGCCGCTCTCCTGGAGCATGAGAACCTGGTGGGCGTGATCGAGGCCGTCAATCGCCTGGACGGCGAGCCGTTCGATGAAGATGATCAGTTCCTTCTGACCAACATTTGCGAAACCGCCAGCAATGCTTTGCACAATGCCAGCTTGCTGCAGTCGGAGCGCAAGGTTGAAATCCTGCAAACGCTGGTTCAGGTGAGCGGCGAGATTACCTCTACGCTCAACCTGGACCGCGTGCTGCAATCGGTGGTGAACCATACCCAGGCCATCGTTCCCTTCGAGCGTGCTGCGATTGCCCTGGAACAGCGCGGCACGCTGCAGCTTAAAGCCATTTCGGGCACGACGCAGATCAATCCGGCCGACCCAGCGGTTTCCGGTTTGAAAGAAATGCTGGAGTGGGCGTCGATCTCCACCAAGGAAACCAACGTTACCCAGCACGGCGACAAGATTGATGACCCGCGCCCGGAAACTCAGGCGAAGTTTGCCAGCTATTTCTCCGCGACCGGAATGCGCGGCTTCTATGCGCTTCCGCTCGTCGACGATCAGGGGCGTCTCGGCATTCTGTCTTTTGAAAGCAGCGATCCTGATTTCCTCACCGTGGCGCATCTCGAGATTATTAAGGTACTCGCCGGTCAAGCCACCGTTGCCCTGCGCAATGCTTCGCTCTACCGGGAAGTCCCATTCATCAATCTTCTGGAGCCATTGCTGCAAAGAAAGAAGCGTTTCCTGGCGATGGAGAAACGACGGCGCCGGCTCGTGATCGGCCTGGCTGCGGCCGTGGGACTCTTCCTCATATTCTGTCCGTTACCCATGCGGGTTGCCGGCGACGCGGTCGTCGCTTCGGCACGGTCAGCGCAAGTGCAGGCCGGCGTCGATGGCGTGGTCAAAAATGTGCTCATCCGCGAAGGCGATTTTGTCAGGCAGGGCGTGGTGCTGGCCGAACTGGAAGACTGGAACTATCGCGCCGACTTGGCTGACGCCCAGGCCAAGTACGCTGAAGCCATGGCCACGATGAATCGTGCTCTGGCACAGAATGACGGAACGTTGGCGGGAACCGAACGGGTAAAGGTCGACTACTTCAAGTCGGAACTGGCCCGCGCCCGCGAACGATTGGAGCGAACCTCGATCAGGGCTCCTTTTGATGGGATCGTGACCACAGCGCAAGTACGGAACTCCGTGGGCCGTCGTCTTATGCACGGAGACACGTTTGCGGAAATCGTTGAGGTTTCTCCCGTCATCGCTGACGTTGCGATTCCGGAGGAGGATGCCACCTTGCTGCAGAGCGGTGAGCCGGCGTCCATCAAACTCGAGAGCTTTCCGCTGGAGACTCTCCGAGGCAGTGTAACGGTCATCAGTCCGGAGGGCTACGTGGAATCCGATCGCCGGACGTTTATCGCACGCGTGAGCGTAGCCAATCCGGACGGCGCGATCCGTCCGGGTATGCAGGGGCGTGGCAAGGTGTTCGTGGGCTGGCATCCGGCTGGCTATGTATTGTTGCGAGGTTCAGCGATGTGGTTTTGGGGCAAGTTATGGTCGTGGTTCGGTTGGTAACGAGGAAATCCTGTTCCGGGGAGTCGGTCATGCAGAAGTCTTCACTCTGCGGTTGGGCGCAAGTCGCAATGTCAGGGTTAACCGTTTTGCTGTGCGGATGTAGTTCCAGTCCTGTCCCCGCGGGAGCGGCTGCGCCCCCTGCTTCAAAGCCTGCGGCTGAGACAACCAGCCAGACCCAGGCGCAGCCCGCGGACTACATCGCTTCTGGACCCATCGTGGTGGAGAATCAAGTTGATCTGGCTGCTCAGCGCGACGGAGTGGTGGTGCAGGTTTTTGTCGAGACCGGGACTACCGTAAAAAAAGGACAGATTCTAGCTCAGCTTGACGACCGCCAGCTTACCGCTGACAAGGAAGCCGCCGCCGCCAAGGCGCGAAGCACGGAAGCAGATCTTAAGAATTGGGGGGCGAGCGCCAAGGTGGCAAAAGCGCAGCGCGACCGCGCCGAGCAATTGTGGGCCGCCAACATCATCGCCAAATCCGAAGAAGAGAAGGCGAAGTACCAGTACGACGCCACCGAGTTCGAAGTAGAGCGCCAACGAGAGGACTTGAGAGTCGCGCAAGAGACGCAGCGGTCTTTGGAACTTGAACTGGAGAAAACTAGAATTACAGCTCCATTTGATGGCGTCGTAGCGCGACGCTATGTTCGCGCCGGGCAGGAGGTGGCAAAGAATGATCGCCTGTTTTGGATTTCGGCAGTTGCGCCCTTACGCGTGAAATTTGCCCTTCCTGAAGCCTATCTGGGCCACGTACGGAAGGGAACCGAACTCATCGTGGTGACGTCTTCGGCTCCCGATGATCTCCATGAAGCCAAAGTCGTGCTGGTAGGCCCGGTCATCGATCCCTCCAGCGACACGATTGACATCACTGCGGAATTGCAAGGACCGGTTGCGAACCTGCGCCCAGGAATGCCGGCCAACATCCGCCTGAAGAATCCGCAATGAATCTTGCCGAAGTCCTTAACGTCGCGCTTCCCGAACTGCCTGTACGCAGAAACAGGGGATACCCACAGATTCATCCTAAGTTGGTGCTACGGGAGCACATCGAAGACGGGATTCCAACCATGTTCGGAGTGGTCTCTGGTGGGATCTATCTATACCGTTTCAATCCCGAGCAATGGGCCCTGGTGCAACTGTTTGATGGGCAGCGTTCCTATCGGGAGGTTGCCGAGTTGTTCGAGCAGCAAACGGGGATGGCCGTTGACGAAGCGCAAGTCATCGAAATCGCGGATGCGCTGGAAGACATCGATTTCTGGTACAAAGCGCCACTTGAAGCCAACGTGACCGCGACTCAGAAACTGGCTGAGCAGCGTCACCGGCGGACCAAGAAGAAGACTCTGGATCTGGGGCAAATGGTAATTGCGAGCTGGGATCCGGATGTCCACGTCACCAAACTTCATGATGCCGTGAAATTTGTTTACAGCCGCTGGTTCGTCTGCGGTGTTCTCGGGATGTTCGCGATCATGACTGCCATTTTCATCGGCGGATGGAGCGAAATCTGGCAGGACACGGTGCAGTATTACACGTTCACCGACAAAGGCGTTGCTGACTTGGCGGAATTCTGGCTTCTCTTCTGTGGCTTGGGATTTTTTCATGAATCCGGTCATGCGTTGACCTGCAAACATTTTGGCGGACACGTCCACAACACGGGCTTCATGCTCATCTATTTTTCGCCCGCATTTTTTGTCGACATGTCGGAAGTGTACGTGTACGGCACCAAGTGGCCGCGAGTGGCCGCTATTTTCGCGGGAATTTGGGTTGAACTGATGTTCTGTTCAGTAGCGACGATCGTCTGGTGGGGTACGCCGGCTGGCAGCCCAGCGCATGACTTTGCCTACAAGATCATGCTCATTACGGGCATCGCTGTGGTTCTCATGAACCTGAATCCCCTGATCAAGCTTGATGGTTATTACCTGCTTGGGGAGTTGATAAGCATTCCATCCATCAAAGAGAATTCGACGGAATATCTGACAAGCTGGGTGAAGCGCAAAGTGTTCCATTTGCCGGTGGAGGTTCCCTACCTATCGGCTCGCCGCCGGGCGTTCTTTGCTACTTATGCCTTCCTTTCCGGGTTGTACAGTTACGTGCTTTTGTTTGCGATTGTACGTTTTTCGTACAACGTGTTCATGCGCCTCAGTCCGCAGTGGGCTTTCCTCCCCGCGGGATTGCTGGCGCTTACGATCTTTCGGGCACGATTGCGCTCGTTGGGAAGATTTATGAAGGATTTTTATCTGGATAAAGCAGGAATGATTGGGCGATGGCTTGCTGGCCCGCGCGGATTTGCAGCAGCAATTCTGGTCCTACTGGCCATTTTCGCTCCGCTGTGGCCCGAAAATGTGAACGGACGTTTTTTTCTGGAATCACAGCGGCGCGCCGTGATTCGTGCGCCCGTAGCCGGCCAAGTAACCCAGGTCTTGAGTGGCGAGGGCATGCCGGTTGCCGCCGGAGCAACCATCCTCCGGTTGGAAAATCTTCCTCTCCAGCAGGAGGCGAATAAGGCGCAAGCCGACCTGCGCAGCGCGGAGGCAGATCTCCGCCAGGCGCAGGCCCGTTATGCGGGCTTGGGCACGGCGCGTGCCGAGCGCACAGCCGACCTTGAACGGTCCCGTTCGGTTGCTTCGCAGGTGGCAGCGCTCCAGATTCTCAGTCCAATTGCCGGTACGCTGGTTACACCCGAGCTCAAGAACTTGGCGGGATCTTTTGTCAGGGAAGGCAGCGAACTTGCCGAGGTGGATGATTTTAGCGTCCTCAAGGCACGTATCCTCGTGCCTGAGTTCCAGATTCACAAAGTGCTTCCGGGTGCCGATTGTTCGCTTAAGTTGGAGTCGGTATTCTGGCCAGTCCCAGGCAAAGTGAGCTCAATCGCGCCGGCTTCGTCCAAGATTCCGCTCGGCCTGATTTCTCAAGAGAAATATAAAGGTAGCGCTCCCCCAACTTATTACGACGCCGCCGTGCTGGTCGAAAATCCGGGCGATCTGAGGCCGGGTATGTCCGGAGACGCGAAGATTCGAGTGGGAAGGCGAAGCATCGCGGGATTCGTCTGGCAAACCGCCCTGGAATTCGTACAACGAAAGGTTTGGTGAGGTCAGGAAATGAAAAGAGATCGCGTTTCCCCCAAACGCGATCTCTTCAGCGCGATCTTCGCGCAAAGTTCACACGACGACCAACTAGATCTTCTTGCCGCCCAGGTTCTTGCCGCCCAGGTTCTTGCCACCCAGGTTCTTCCCACCCAGGTTCTTACCGCCCAGGTTCTTCCCGCCTAAGTTCTTGCCACCCAGGTTCTTCCCACCCAGATGCTTCGCGCCTAAAGTTTGGCTGCCAGAAGTCTTCGGGGCATCCATGGTGGAGTTGGTCGCAATGATGGCCTTTTTGGCGGCCGTCAGATTACCGATCAGAGATTTCTTTTGAATCGACATTTTCGTTTCTCCTATTTTGATTTCGTCCGTCGTGCTCGGTTCTATCGGTAGCAACTTCTATGCCAAATCGATGCAAGCTCTGCTTGCATCGCCGAAACGTATTTACACTAAGCACTTAGGTATGGTTCAGCCGAGAAGAACGGAACCCGGCCTTGGTTCCGCACTTCCAAAGTATAAAAAATTGATCCATGATGGATTATTTTTTAATACAAAGCGGGGGGCGGAGGATATTTTTTTCAATCTTTTCCGACCTGGTACTTGCGGCAAAGATAGTGCATTTTCTGCTTATCCACCTGCAGTAGCCGCGCCGCCCCGATTTTGCTGCCGCCGGAGCGACGAAGCGCCGCCGTCAAATAGGCAACCTCTATCTTCGCGATTTCCTCATCGAAGTTGACCCCGCCTTCGGGAATCAGAATGGACTCCTGGCTAGCTGCGCTGTTGTACAGAAGCCGCTGCGGCAGATGTTGGACCTTGACCACCGGTCCGTCTACCATAAGCACCAGCCGCTGCACCAGATTTTGCAGTTCCCGCACGTTTCCCGGCCAGGTGTCCTCCTCCAGAATCTGTATCACTTCCGGCTCCAAGCGCTTCAAGGGAACGTTGTTAGAGGCACAATAAGAGCGGAGAAAATGGTCCAGCAGCAGGGGGACGTCTCCCGGCCGATCCCGCAGGGCTGGCAGCACAATGGGTACAACGTTAATGCGGTAATAGAGATCTTCGCGGAAACGGCCTGCCCGCACCAGTTCCTCCAGGTCCTCGTTGGTCGCGGCGATGAGACGGAAGTCAATCTTCTTCGCAGTCTGGCCTCCGATCCGGGTTACGGCCCGGTCTTCCAGCACGCGTAGGAACTTGGACTGCAGCGCCAGACCCAGAGTCGCAATCTCATCCAGCAGCAGCGTGCCGGTGTGTGCCAGTTCGATGTGACCCGCGCGTGCCGTCCGGGCGTCTGTGAAGGCGCCCTTTTCGTGTCCGAACAGCTCGGTCTCGATCAGATTCTCCGGTAAAGCCGCGCAGTTGAGACTGACGAACGGTTTTTTCGCCCGCGGCCCCAGAGCGACAATCGCCCGCGCCACCAGTTCTTTGCCAGTTCCGCTTTCCCCCCGAATCAACACTGTGCTGTTGCTGGCGGCTACCCTCCCGATAGCGTCGTACACGTGCCTCATGGGTTCGCTGCCGCCGATCAAGTCGCAAAATGACTCCCGTTCGGTCTGCTCGCCCTGTCTTTGGCGGCACTCAATCTTTAGCGCCCGCTTCGCCAGCGCCCGGTTTAGCACATCTCGTACTTCCTCGAAGTTGATGGGGGCCACAAAATATTCATCCACGCCGGCGGCGAACGCCTTCAAACGCAGGGTGTGGCTGTTCGAACGCGTCAAGCCTACAAGTACCAGGTCAGTTCCCAGGGTCCGAAGTTCGCCCAATGCCGTAATGCCGTCCTCGCTGCGTTCTCCTACCGTGTCGAGGTCAAGCAGAACGGAGTCCGGCGGGTGCTTGCCGATCGATGCGGTCAATTCATCCCATGTCTGGAGCACGCTCAGGTCGTGCTCGCCGGCCAGGTAGGTCTCGGCTTCGGGACGCACCCTTTCGTCGGTGGTGACGATGATTACGGTGAAACGGTCTGCTTCAGTGCGGGAACTCGGCGAGCGCATGAGCCTTCCTTGGCCACCGATTATGTCAAATTCTTGGACGATTAAGGATGAAATATTTATCCTTGCCTCGATGCATCCGGCTTCGCGGGAGGCATCGCTCCCCTTGCTGTTCCAAATGCCGGTAGTGTCCTGACCAAGTTAATCAACCACGAAGGTCACAAAGGTGCACGAAGCCGCACCGCTACGGCGTTCCTTCGTGTACCTGGGTGTCCTTTGGGGTGAAATGAGGACACTACCCCAATTCCCAAATGCCGGCGCACCAAATGCGGCGCACTTGCAAAACCCAGCTGCTTCTCGTAACTTGGGACGCATTCCGAATCGGCACTTTTGGCCCTGATGTCGGGCGAGCCGTCTTTGTGAGGACAGTTTGGACATAAACGTTCGCAAGCGTTCGCAAGTGCAGATTATTCAGCTTCGGGGGGCTCTCCGCATGGGCCCCGCCGTGGACGGCCTGCGCCAAACTTTGGAGGAGGCACTCAACAACGGAGACACTCGCATTGTCATGAACCTGTCGGAAGTTCCCATGGTTGATTCCAGCGGGATTGGTTTGCTGGTACGCTTTCTGGCTCTGATCAAGCAACAGGGTGGAAACATCAAGCTCGCACAACCTTCCAAATTCGCCGTACAGACGTTGCGCCTGGTGGGTGTTCTCAAGCTGTTCGAGATTTTCGAGAACGACGACGCAGCTGTGGAGTCTTTCGCTTAATCGCGGATCTCCACAGTTGAATTCGAGAACAAAAATGAGCCTCTATGCCAGTTGAGTTTAGCGGCGACCCAGAAAATCGAGCACTCTCTGAGTTGCTCGACGTCAACCTGCCCGCGGATTCCGAGGCGATCGCCACTGTCGTCGATGCCATATCTGAGACTTTGGTGCGACTGGAGGTCCCGGAGCAGAAACGATTTGAAGTTGCCTTGGCAGTTCAAGAGGCCTTGGCCAATGCGGTGGTACACGGATGTGGGAATGACCCGTCAAAACAGGTTCGGTGCCGACTCAAGTCTGATCCACACGGCCGCATCGTAATTATCGTGACCGATCCTGGCCCAGGATTCAAGGCAGAACTTGTGCCCGATCCTAACGGGCGAGAGAACTTGTACGCCGACCACGGACGCGGAGTTTACCTGATCCGCCAACTGATGGACGAGGTTCATTTCGAGCATCGTGGAAACGAGATCAGGATGTGGAAGTATTAATTGAGGATTCACTCCGAGGTCGCTGGTCCCGCCGAAGTGCAACCTGGCGCAATGGTCGGAAACATTCGTCCCGCGGCAAAGTTACTGCAGCCTGTCGTACTGCACCTGGGCTTCTTTCAGGATTGGGACCGCACATTGTTGGGGATAAAATACCCGGCAGAAAGGACAACAGCGAATGCATCCAGGCTCAGTCTCGAAAGGCAGCCAATGCCCGATGGTCCGGACTAACTGGAGCTACATTTTGCTACGAAAGGGATGCGAATGCCTGCACAATCCATCGATCAGTTGAAGAGCTCTTTCCGGGGGGAGCTCATTCAGCCGACGGACGCAGCCTATGAGTCCGCGCGCAAGGTCTACAACGGCATGATCGACAAACGCCCGCGTCTCATTGCCCGGTGCGTGGATGTTGCGGACGTCATGGCGGCGGTAGGGTTTGGTGCGGGCAATGAGATGCTGACCGCAATTCGTGGTGGGGGACATAACGGTGCGGGATTAGGAACTTGTAACGACGGTCTGGTGATCGACCTTTCACCAATGAAGGGCATTCGGGTGAACCCCGCTGACAAAACAGTCCGCGTTGAAGCAGGATGCGTTTGGGGCGATGTGGATCATGCAACCCATGCCTTCGGCATGGCTACACCCAGTGGCTTCATCTCCACTACCGGAGTGGCCGGGCTCACCTTGGGCGGAGGTATCGGTTATCTCACCCGCAGATTCGGCCTGACGATCGACAATTTGCTCGCGGTGGACATGGTTTTGGCCGATGGCAGCTTTGTCACAGCGAGCAGCGAGGAAAATCCAGATTTGTTTTGGGCGGTGCGCGGCGGTGGCGGAAATTTCGGCGTGGTCACTTCCTTCGAATTCCGGCTCCATCCGGTCAAGACCGTCCAGTTTGGCCCGACGTTCTGGCCGCTCCAGGAGGCCGCGACCGTCCTTCGCGCCTATCGAGACTTCATCAAGGAGGCCCCCGAGTACGTTAACGGCTGGTTTGCTTTTCTGGTCGTCCCGCCCGCCCCGAAGTTCCCTGAGCACCTTCACCACAAGAAGGTGTGCGGAGTGGTTTGGTGTTGCACCGGCTCTGCCGAACAGACCGAACCAGCCTTGAAGCCGATGCGATCGCTGGGGAATCCGCTTTTCGACCACGTCGGGGCTGCGCCATTTCCAGCGGCGCAAAGCACCTTTGACCCACTATTCGTTCCCGGCCTTCAATGGTATTGGCGAGCCGACAACTTTACGGAGTTGAGCGATGAGGCGATCGCCCGGCACGTTGAACACGGGTCGAAGATACCCACCCTCCACTCTACGATGCATCTCTATCCGGTGAACGGTGCGCCCCAGCGCGTGGGCAAGAATGATACGGCGTACAGTTTCCGTGAGGCTCTGTTCGCCGAGGTGATTGTGGGCGTGGACCCGGACCCAGCCCATACCGAAAAAATCACCGCCTGGTGTAAAGACTATTGGGACGCCTTGCATCCGTTCTCGGCGGGAGGCGCGTATATAAACTTTATGATGGAAGAAGGCCCGGACCGCGTTCAAGCCACCTATCGGGACAACTATCGGCGTCTGACCGAAATCAAGAGGAAGTACGACCCCAAGAACTTTTTTCGAGTGAATCAGAACATTCGACCGAGCGAGTAACTCTCGGTCGGCAACCAACCGCGTTATCGTGGGCTGTAGGCCACTCGCATTGAGGACCCGCGACGATGATGATTGCAAACTTAGTTGTGGTTGCAATAACTCTGGTCATCACCATTCGATTTTTAAGAAAATATCGGCATTGAAGGCTGATCCGCAATTGTCATCAATCTGGGGCCGACGTGCACAAATAAGGACGCACAGGTCGATCCCCCGCGTGCGCCCACGTTGCATCTCCGGACCCTATGGCATTATGCGTGGCACGCCTGGCGCCGTGGCATGCACCTTCAGGGAAAAATCTGCTACCATGACCGTCGGGTAAGGTGGACATGCCCCAATACGTGATCGAACGTGAAATCCCGGGTGCGGGTGAGTTGTCGGATGCCGAACTTCAGGAAGTCGCCAGAAAGTCGGTAGGCGTGCTGAAGGAGATGGGACCGGAAATCAAGTGGCTCCACAGCTACGTCACCGGTGACAAAGTCTATTGCGTTTACCTGGCGCCGGACGAGGACACCGTTCGCGAACACGCACGTCGCGGCGGTCTTCCGGCGAATCGCATCTCGGCCGTGCGACGGCTGATCGATCCCAGCACAGCCGGTTGACTTAAACCGGGTCTGGAGCTCGAAGACCTGGATCGGCGTCGCAGTGAAGCGCCTCCTGAACCGCCTGTTCAACCGGCATTTCCCAGCCCTCCATCCATGCCCTCAGACCTGCAGCATTGCCCAGCGTCCGACGCGCAAATTCCAAGGCCTTTTCAAGCCGGTTTTTCTCGCTGGGCATGAGCGGCGCGCCCAATTGTTGGCGAAGGGCGGCGGCGGCTCCGGCTAGATGCAGCGATTGCTCCGCATTCGATTGCGCTGCGGCACTTGCGGCCAGACATTCCAGCACCCTCGCAATTCCGCGTTTGTGACCCAGCCCCTGGAACATCCAGAGGCTTTCGCCAAAGAGCCGACGTGCCTCGGCGTTATTGCCTTGATCGCACATCAGGTTTGCCAAGTCAGAGAGGGCGCTGGCGATTCCCCAGCCATCCTGCAGCTTGCGAAACGCTGCCAGGCTCTGTTCGCAAAATGATCGCGCGGCAACGAAGTCCGCTTTCTCCCGAGCGACGTCGCCCAGGTAATTCAGCGTCCAGGCGACACCGGCGGCATCTCCCACCGTACGGAAGAGCGCCAGACATTCGTCGTACAGGGAGGATGCACGTGCATATTCGCCCTGTAACTTCATCACGCTGGCGAGATTGCTGATAGCGCGTGCGATGTCGGCGGAATCGCCCAGGTCCTTCCAGATTGCGATACATCGCTCGAACAGTGAGGATGCAAGGACGTGGTCGCCGCGATCGCGAGCATTGACGGCCAAAGCGTTCAGTGCGACCGCAACGCCACGGTTATCGTTCAGTTGCAGACAAGTTTCAAGACTCTCTTCGAACAGTCGCTGCGCGGCGCCGTAATCACCCTGCTCGCCGGATAGAACTGCGGCCGCGAACAGCAGCCGTGCGCGCAGCCTAGGACGCGTTGCGGCTCCCTCCAACGCGAGGAGCTTGGTAATTACGTCGCGGCCCTCCGTAAAATGTTCTCGCGTTTCCCAGAAGCGAAACAGGGCAGCTCCCAGGCGAAGACCCCACTCGGCGTCCCCAGTCTTGATCAGGTAATCGAACGCCATGCGGAAGTTGTCGTGCTCGACCTCAAAACGGTCAAGCCATTCGGCATGGGCGACCGCATCCTCGGCTCCCTCTTCGGCGAGGACGAGGTAATAAGCGGCATGGGCGCGGCGGGTCGCAGCTTCATCATTACTCTCAGCGAGGCGTTCGAGAGCATACTCTCGTATGGTCGAGAGCATATAGAAGCGCGTTTCCGGCTCGACCTCCACGTGCTGCGCCAAACTCTTGTCCACCATGGAAGCCATGCCGTCGAGTACGTCGAGCCCCAGATCGCTCTGGGTGTCGCACACAGCCTCCACTCCTTCCAGCGTGCACCCGCCAGTAAACACGGAGAGCCTCCGGAACAGCGTTTGTTCGGCGGCATTGAGGAGGCCGTAACTCCAGTCCACGGTACTACGAAGCGTTTGCTGCCGGGCCGGCAGATCACGGGCACCGCCGGTCAACAGGTGAAGGCGACTTTCTAGCCTTGCCAGCATGGCGGACGGAGAAAGCAACTTGATGCGCGCGGCCGCAAGTTCGATGGCGAGAGGCAGTCCATCCAGGCGAGCGCAGATCGCCGCCACCGGGGATGCGTTTTCCTTCGTCAGCGCGAATTCGTGTTTCACCGCCTGCGCCCGCTCCACAAAGAGCGCGACCGCCGGAAGTCGTGAAAGCACCTCCAGAGGCGGAATGGATTTGGGGTCGGGCAGCAAAAGCGGGGGCACGGGAAATTCATGCTCTCCATAGACGTGCAGCGGCGCCTGGCTGGTGACAACGATCTTGAGATTCGGGCCCGCAGTAAGCAGTTGCGCTACAAACGGCGCGGCGGAGACGAGGTGCTCGAAGTTGTCAAGCACGAGAAGCGTCGACTGGTCCAGCCCGCCCAAATATTCTTCCAAGCTTTCCTGCGGCGAGTGATTGCCGGTTTCGCGCACTCCCACTGCTTGCGCAATGGTTGAAACGATCAACCCAGGGTCGCCGACCGCCGAAAGAGGGACAAAGCAAACACCACCTGGAAACTGCCCGGCGATTCCGCTTGCTACCTGCAGGGCAAGTCGTGTCTTCCCGATGCCACCTGGACCAGTCAGAGTCACCAGCCGCACGTCCACGCGGCTCAAAAGCTGACGGAGGCTAGCAGCTTCGTGTTCGCGTCCAATGAACGCCGTGCGCTGGACCGGGAGATTGTTGGGACGAGGCTCCGAATGGCGAGCCGGCACATCGGCGAGGCGGTCGCGCACGGCGGCAAGGTCCCGGGCCAAGTCCCGCGTGGAGCCGTAGCGCTGCTTTGGATCCTTGGCAAGACAGCGTTCCACGATCCAAAGGAAAGGAGCAGGAGCCTGCAGCAGTCTGGCGCCAAGCCGCTCCGGCTCATCGCGAAGGATGGCGGCGGTGGTTTCCGCATGGGTCTTTTTCTGGAACGCGGGAGTCCCGGTGACCATTTCGTAGAGCACTGATCCGAAGGAAAACTGGTCTGAACGAAAATCGACATCGGCGCCCGTCGCTTGCTCCGGCGACATATAGCCAACGGTGCCCATCACCATTCCATGCTCGGTGATGGTGGTCGTCGCATTGGAACCGCCGGCATGGCCGCCCTTAAGAAGTTTCGCCAGACCGAAATCCAGCACCTTGGCCGTACCGTCGCCGGAAACCATCAGGTTCTCCGGCTTCAAATCGCGGTGAACGATGCCACTTTCGTGCGCTTTGGCGAGACCGTCGGCAATCTGCGCCGAGATCGCGACCGCTTTGCGAAACGGGATAGGGCCTGAAGCCAGGAGCCCACGCACCGTCTCGCCATCAACCAGCTCCATCGCGATGTAGTGCGTACCGTTCACGTGACCGAGTTCATAGATCGTCACGATGTTTGGGTGATTCAGGGCACACGCGGAACGGGCTTCCCGCTCAAAGCGGGACAAAGCTTCCGGTTCCGAGCACCGGTGCAGAGAAACGGTCTTGATTGCCACCTCCCGGTCGAGGCGAGTATCTTTCGCGCGATAGACCTCGCCCATGCCACCCGCGCCCAAACACTGAAGAATTTCGTAATTCCCAAATCGCGTGCCCGGCGACAGGGAGGATGGCACTGAACCTGATGTCGAAGGAGGGTTCATGGATCTCGCGGGCGCATCTCGCGGCATGCCAAAACGGACTGCTCGCGGTGCGCAACTACAGTTGAATTGAAAGTCGCTGCCACGACAGATTCCGCGGCAGCACCCCAAGATGTGTTTATAATACCCGAGATTTCGGAGGGGTCTCATGGATATTCGATCATTGCAGCGGCCACTGAAAGACCAGTATCGGCAAGACCCGTCGAGTTCCCGAATCACCCTGACCGCTCACGGTACGCAGGCCGACGCGCCAATTTCCTGCTCCGTGGACTTAGGGCGGGCGATCTACCAGGCACAAGCGCACCAGGGCGTGGGGGGCGCGGGTACAGGTGCCTGCTCCGGTGACCTGCTATTAGGTGCCTTAGCCGCCTGCGCCCAGATCACCTGCCAAATGGTAGCCGCTGCCATGGGAGTACCTACTGAGAGCATCGATGTCACGGTAGAGGGCGATCTGGATCTGCAAGGAACGCTGGGAATATCAAAAGAGGCGCCGGTTGGATTTCAGAGCATCAGAGTCATTTTCGATGTCCGCGCACCCCAGGCAACCGAGGAGCAGTTCAGCGCGCTGCAGGCGAAAACGGAACAGTATTGCGTGGTCATGCAAACCTTACAGCATCCACCGACAATTGAGAACAAATGGGAGGCGCAAAAGTAGTTGAGCGTAACGACGCCCTAAACGTACGCAATCCCGATAAAAAGTCAGTTCTCAGAAGCGCTAGAACCGCTCCAGTCTCATCAGAACCAAATTTCTTCACCTCCCAATCGGATTCCGCTCGATACAGTGCGCTGGTTTTCTTTCGTTGCCTTTCGTCCCCAGTTCTAGTCATGAAGCGGGACATTGGAGCTCCAGCAATCCGCGACGATGAGCCACGCTCCCAAGCGCCGCCAGACTTTCACGTATTTGCCGCGGTCGGGGCGCACGGTGGCGTTCGGCTGGCGGATCGCGACTGAGTAGCGACCGATTTCCATGGCCATCTCGCCGGAGACCTCGATCCGGAGGGTTTCGAGGCGAAGGTCTTCATATCCTTGGTCGCCGAATTGGCGAAGGAGATGCTCGACGGCCTTGGGGCCGTAGGCGGGCTCGTAGTGAGGCGCCATCAAACCGCCATCGGGTGCGAAGAGCGCGGCAGCGTGATCGTAGTTGCCGGTGTTGAAGGCGGTGACGAAGTCCTGTGAGAGGTTGCGAATCAAGGATTGGACATCGAGGAAAGGACGAGGGTCTGCAATGGAACTGGAATAGGGCCGATACATCTACGACCTCCTGGGAGAGAGCAAGAGCTGTCCCCGGCCTAGGGGACGGCTCTTCGGGTTGACGCATTGTAGCGCAAGAACCTGTGGAAAGAGAAGGGCGGCGGAACAATCGAGCGAATACTGGAAAAGAAGCCGGGGAAGACGAGGGCATCGAGGGGCCTCCGCGATGGCATCTGATGGGAGCCCGAAAAGAGGGGCAAAGCAGATACCTACGTGAAGGAGAGGTATGAGACTTCAAGACGCGAGGTTTAAGTATTTCGGTGCGGGTTTGATGGGTGCAAGGCTACTGGGAGTGATGTTGGGAACTTGTGGAACGGTGAAGGCGCAAGAGCCGGCGCGGGACGATACGCGTCAGGAGCAGCCGAAGCAGGAGGAAGCGAAGCCTTCCAAGCACGAGACACAGGATCAGAAGCAGAATGGGGAAATGCGGAACGGGCAGGATCATCCCATGCAGAATAACGGCGGAGATCATGCCACGCGGGCGTCCGGGCAACCGGGGCAGAGAATTCCGGATGACAAATTCCGTTCCAATTTTGGACGTGAGCACACGTTCGGAGTGCAGACGACCGTAGTGCAAGGGCAGCCGCGGTTTCACTACGGCGGATATTGGTTTGCATTGTCGAATCCGCGGCCGGGAGACTGGGCTTATTCCGACGATTGCTACATCGATTACATGGACGGAGAGTATGGGCTGATTGACCTGCGACATCCGGGAGTCGAGATTCCGGTGATTGTAGTCATAGGGTAGCTTGAGAAGTGAATTGCGGGACGACCTTCTGCGCGGGAATCGGATTTTCTCGCGCCGGAGGTCTTCGTCTGAGCGGCATGAGGTGCAATCCTTCAACCCAGGGGACTCGAGGGTTCACAGAGGAAAGCATGAAGACTGCTTCGTTCTGACATACTGGGCGATCTGCGTCTACAATGGAACGGATTTTAATTTCTTATTCAGGATGAGGAGAATGCAATGGAACGCAAGGCGAGTGCGGTGTGGAAGGGTGGGTTAAAGGATGGCAAGGGAACAATTTCGGCGCCGGGCGGAGTGCTGAAAGACACGCAATATTCGTTCACTTCGCGATTTGAGAACGGGCCGGGGACGAATCCCGAGGAGCTCATTGCGGCGGCACATGCGGCATGCTTTTCGATGGCACTTTCGGCGCAGCTGGGTGGGGCGAACCTGAAGCCGGAGAGCATCAACACGAGTGTGACGCTGACGATGGACAAACTGGAATCAGGATGGGCGATTACATCGAGCCACATCGATGTAGTGGGCAAGGTTCCGGGCGCCGACGCGGCGACGTTTCAGAAGTATGCGGAAGCGGCGGAGAAGGGTTGTCCGGTGTCGAAGGTGCTGAACGCGAAGATCTCGATGACCGCGAAGCTGGGTTAGGGTGGCTCCTGGCGTCGCCTTGCGGGCTTCCGCTATAGGACATGGTGGTTTGACAGTCTCTGACATGCCTGTAAAATAGAAACGTTGATCTTCCTGACTCGGCGGCCTTGCGGCCGCCGCTGCATTGCAAATCAGATTGCCATCGTGGCGGAATTGGCAGACGCGCATGGTTCAGGTCCATGTACCGGCAACGGTGTGGGGGTTCGAGTCCCTTCGATGGCACCAAAGAAGAAGTGGCGTTTCGTAGCCTACGCTCTCTCGCTGCGCCGCCGTCCGGACATCGCCATCCCGAAAAAAGCGAAAGCGGAGTACGAGGAGCTGCAGTAAGTTGGCGGTGGGACTGAGAATCTCTGTCCCTTTCTGGCCGCTCCACGTTGATGAAGTAAACTCTCGGGATGAGATATTCGCTCCGAATCTTCAGCTTCTGCATTTTCCTGTCGCTATGCGCCCCGTGCGGTGCGCAGAAGCTTGCCATCACGTTCGACGATTTGCCGCGGAATGGACAATTGCCGCCGGGGGTCAGGCAGACGGAGACCACGGCAAACGTGCTGGCCATATTGAAGGAGCGGCAGGTTCCTCCGGTGTACGGCTTCATCAATGCAAAGAAGCTGGAGGGAAATCCAGATGGCGCGGAGGCCCTGAAGTTGTGGGCGGCGGCGGAGCCGGTGGGGAATCATACGTATTCGCATTTGGATCTGGAGCAGAACACGGCGGAGGCGTTCGAGCGCGACGTCGAGGAAGATGAGCCGGTGCTGGAGTTGTTGCAGATGAATGGCGACCGGCATTGGTTGCGATATCCGTATCTGCATGAAGGCGACACCGTGGAGAAGCGGCGCGCGGTGCGGGCCTATTTGAAGTCGCGTGGATACAGAATCGCGCAGGTCACTCTGGATTGGGAGGATTACTTGTGGAACACTGCGTATGCGCGGTGCGTCGCGAAGAACGATGCGAAGTCGATGGAGTGGTTAAAATCGAGCTATTTGAGTACCGCTTCGGCGTTTCTTGACCTGGGGCGAGAGCAGGCGAAGCTCATTTTCGGGCACGAGATCAGCTACGTGCTGCTGATGCATTTGGGAGCGTTCAGCAGCACGATTCTGCCGGATGCGCTGGACTTGCTGAAGAAGAAGGGATTCAAGCTGGTGCCGCTGGAGGAAGCCGAGAGCGATGCGGCCTACGAGAGCGATCCGGATGTGGGGCTGCAGGACGCGGGCACGCTGCTGGACCAGATGATGCAGGTAAAGGGATTGAAGGATCCGCCGCACGCGGAGAAGCCTTATAAAGAGGTTGAAAGCGTTTGCCAGTAGAAGATGGCCGGAGAACCAGCGCGGGACGCGGTAACCCGCGCCCAAAAAAACTCGCAGGAGCCTTTTAACTCATTGCCATTCCTGAGCGAAGCCGTTAGCATGTCGTGACCTTTGGGGATAGGGACAGAATCGCTGCAAAATGAAGTGCGGCAGCAATCCTGATTCAGACGCCCGAGTTTCATTTAAGAATGGGTTACTTCCAGAGAGTTCGTGCGCTTGCAGGCCAGGCTGACGATTACTACCTGGCCACTTTCGTAGAAACTTTCAGGAGGGGTCATGTCCCAGCAGAAAGCAACGCTGTAGTCCCCAGCCCGGATCGACCAGAGGAGGACGAAAAGGCTGAGTCTTGCGATGCTGACCCTAACCCTTATGTGCGGCACTGCCGGCCAATGCGGCCGTCGGGCAGTATATTGCGCATAACACACCCAGCTACGTGGCGGCTGCGAAGAACCTTGGTACCGAAGATCCATCGAAGACGATGTGACCATCTGGCTGAAGCCGAATAGCCGGGAGCAGATGGATTCGGTGGCGCGTGATTTGTACGATCGTAATTCGCCCAACTACCGTCGCTGGCTAACCCGGTCGCAGATTGTGGAGCTTCGCGCCGACGGCGGAAGAAGCGAAAACGGTCCAGGAGTTTTTTGAATCGCACAATCTAAGAGTGGTGAAAGTGGGTCGTGACAATTTCTTTGTGAGGGCACGGGGCACGGTGGGCGACGTGCAAAATGCCTTCCACGTTCAACTCAACGATTACCAGGTGCGGGCGAAGGTCATCCGCGCCAATGCGACTGACCCTTATGTAGAAGGAGCCGCAGGTGCGCTGGTGAGGGCGGTCTCCGGACTGGACTCTGGGGAGTATGAGCATCCAGCGATGCAACGGGGAGCAAAATTTCCGGCGGGTAAGTCGGGGAATATGACGACGGCCGCGGCTTCGAGTTCAAGCTTTTATTCCTCGGACTGCTTCGACGGCGTGGTGACCCAAACGTATTCCAGGAATAACGATGTCCGGCTTCCCATCGGGACTTACACGGGTAATCACTTAAATCTGCAAAGCTTGACCAGCGCAGGCTGCGGCTACACCCCGAAGCCGATTCAAGCTTACAATCTCGCGGGACTCTATGCAGAGGGATATACCGGGAAGGGGCAGACATCGTCATCGTCGACTGGTGCGGGTCCCCAACCATTCAGGAAGATGCGAACGTCTTTTCTACGAAGTTTGGATTACCACTCGCTAGGTCCGTCAAACTTCAGCATTATTTACACCCCGACGGCGAGTTCGTGCGAGGCTGCCGACTCGGTGGAAATCAACATCGATGTGGAATGGGCGCACGCCATCGCTCCGGGGGCCAAAATCGACTTGGTCGTTCCCCCCTCAGCAAGCTTTCAGGATGTGGATCAGGCGGTCTTTTACGCCGTAAACGATGGGCTGGGCAACGTGCTTTCCGGCAGCTATGGTTCTCCTGAACCCGAAACTCCACAGTCCGTTCTGGACACGGAGAACCTCACTGCCAAAACCGCCGCAATTTTGGGAATCTCCACCAACTTTTCTTCGGGAGATGACGGCGACTTCACACCTGACGGAATTCCAGCGACCGTCTCTGCTCCGGCGGACTCTCCGTGGACGACGGGAGTTGGGGAAGTAACCCTCGCACTGAATGCGGATAACTCGATTGCCTGGCAGTCAGGCTGGGGAAATAATGAGTCTAAACTGGCCTTTGAGGGATGCGTGCCCGATCCGCCGGTGGATTTTGGCTTCATTGGGGGAGCGGGTGGAGGCCCAAGCAATTGCGCGGTGCAGGATAGTAGCGGAAACTGGCCGGTTTCCCGAAACCTGCATTTCAAAGGGCTCTCCCTGGAAAGTGTCGGCAGGTTCCCGATATCGCATGGCTGGCGGATCCCTACACTGGAGTGGTGATTGCAATCGGTGTTCCCGGCCAGGTTCCGGAAGAGGTGTTGGCAGGTATGGGGAGGAACGAGTGTGGCTTGCCCCATGTTCTCCGCGTTATGGGCAATTGCGAATCAGGAGGCAGGGGCGCCTCTCGGGCAGGTGGCACAGTACGTATATTCGTTGCCCGCGGGAGCGGTCACTGACATCGTTCCGGTGAGCAGCACAGGCAAAGGCCTCGATCAAGGAGACGACCGGAACCAATCACTACACTCCGGCGGAAGTATTGGGCGGAACAACTCCGGCGACGCCCGCGAAGTTCATCAGCGCGATCTGGGACTATCCTTCTGACGAGTCGACCGCGCTGGTGGTCTCGTTCGGGGCCTACGGCTCGGCGTTGCCCAGCACCGAGCCCGACGGAACCACTTGCAACAGCCCAACCGCGCTGCATACAAAAGTCGGTTGGGACAACGTAACTGGGGTAGGAACGCCGAACGGGAAAGCGTTCGCGGATGCCTTCAAACCCGCAGCTGCTGCCGAGGCGGGAGCGGCTCAAACTTCGGCCTCCGCTGCCCGAAGGGGTGGGGGAGGTTTTGTTTTTATCGCGTTTTCGGATGAACGAGCGCTGTTCGACCTTCCGTCTTCTATAATTGCGGGACCCACATGAGTGCGTTTCTTGGTCAGATTGTTGCTTCTACGCGCCGGAAACTGATGGAGGCGAAGCGCTCGGCGGATACAAGGGAACTGGAGCAGCGCGCGGAACGGCATGTGCCGCGCGGGTTTCGGCGGGCGCTGTTGGAAAAAAACCGGACCGGTGTGGCGGTGATTGCGGAATTGAAGAAGGCGTCTCCTTCGAAAGGATTGATCCGCGCGGAATTTTGCGTCGAGGCGTTGGCCAAGGAGTTGGAGGCGGCGGGAGCGGTGGCGCTTTCCGTGCTGACGGAGGAGGAATTTTTCCAAGGGTCGCTGGAAAATTTGCGGAAGGCTTCGGCGACGGTGAAGGTGCCCTGTCTGCGGAAGGATTTTATTGTGGATGAATTTCAGGTGCTGGAGGCGCGGGCGAATTCCGCGGATGCGGTGTTGTTGATCGTGGCGGCTTTGTCGCAGGAGGAATTGACGATGCTGGCGCGCGGCGCTCGATCGCGCCGGCTGGACGTTTTGTGCGAAGTGCACGATGAGGAAGAGTCGCAGAGGGCTTTGGATGCAGGCTGCGATTTGATTGGCGTGAACACACGCGACCTGCGAACGTTCAAGGTGGATGCGGAGACGGCGTTCCGGCTCGCGGAGCGGATTCCAAAGGATGTCTTGAAGGTAGCGGAGAGCGGGATTCGGTGGAAAGAGGATATTGCGCGACTGAGGGCGGCGGGGTATCAGGCGTTTTTGATTGGGGAGTCGCTGATGCGGGCGGAACGGCCGGGGGCGGCGCTGCGGGAGTTGGTCGCGAGTTGTGAGCTTCGAGCACCGAGTGGAGAGTGAGTGAGTTGACGTTTGCTCGGGGGGGAAGCAGGTTCCTCACCGGCTGAAGCCGGTTCGGAATGACAACAGAATGTGAGCTGGCAATTGGCCACTGCCAACTGGCTTTATGACGTGGATCAAGATTTGCGGGATGACGAATTTGGAGGATGCGCGCATCGCGGTTGAGGCTGGCGCCGATGCGGTGGGTTTCGTGTTTTATGAGAAGAGTCCGCGGAATATTACAGTTGAGGCGGCGCGGGAGATTGTGGAGAGGCTCCCGGAGAGCGTGGAGAAGATTGGAGTATTCGTGCCGGGCGACGGGATTGAACCGTGGAAGATTGTTCTTCAGGCCGGATTGACAGGATGGCAGACCTACCTGTCCGCGGCAGGCGGCACGCAAAGCGGCGGGAATATGGGAGTCGACGTGGATCTCCTCCCGAAGCTGACTCGATTCCTGCGGTCACTGCCGCTGAATCTTTTTGGTGAGGGCGAGGAGCAGCTTCGGGATTTGGCTTCGAGCTTCGCGATTCGGGGGAAGAATCTGCGGGAGGGTTTGCCGCTGCCGGAAGGGCTGTTGAACACGATTGTGTTGGACTCGGGCGATCTACGGCAGCCGGGCGGAACGGGGAAAATGTTTGATTGGAAGGCGGCTGTGCCGGTCGCGGAAGGAATGCGGCAGGGCGGCGTGAAGTTGATCGTTGCCGGCGGACTCACGCCGGACAATGTAGGTGAGGCAATGGAGATCCTGAAGCCTTGGGGAGTGGATGTGGTTTCCGGCGTGGAGGCCAGGCCGGGGAAAAAGGATCCCGAAAAAGTGCGAACGTTTGTGAAGGCGGTGCGGGCAGTGGATCGGAAGGCGAGTTAGAGATGGCGACGGTTGCAAGAATAAGAAAAATCAAAGTCCCCGCCCTCTCGCAAAAGACGCGAGAAGGACGGGGGACCCTTCGCGTTCGTGTTCCTGCGAGTGAGCCCGGCCGCTTTGGAATTTACGGCGGGCGGTATGTGCCGGAAACTTTGATGGCGGCGCTCGAGGAATTGGAACGCGAGTATGAGAAGGCGAAGCGCGATCCGAAGTTTCGGCGGCAACTGGAGGAGTTGCTGCGCAACTATGCGGGCCGCCCGACGGCGCTGACGTTGGCTCGGCGGCTCACCGAGAAGTTGGGTGGGGCGAAGATTTATTTGAAGCGGGAAGATTTGCTGCACACCGGGGCGCACAAGATCAATAACTGTTTGGGACAGGCGCTGCTGGTAGAGCGGATGGGCAAGCGCCGGGTGATCGCGGAGACCGGAGCAGGGCAGCATGGGGTGGCAACGGCGACAGTCTGCGCACTGCTGGGATTTGAATGCGTGGTGTACATGGGGACCGAGGACATGCGGCGGCAGGAGTTGAATGTGTTCCGCATGCGGTTGTTGGGAGCGGAGGTGCGCGGGGTGGAGTCGGGCTCCCGGACCCTGAAGGACGCCATCAACGAAGCCATGCGTGACTGGGTTACGAATGTTCGGACCACGCATTATTTATTGGGCAGCGTGCTGGGGGCGCATCCCTATCCGACGATGGTGAGGGATTTTCATCGCGTGATCGGACGCGAGGCTCGGGCGCAGATTTCGAAGGCCGAGGGAAAACTGCCAACGGCGGTGATTGCGTGCGTAGGCGGCGGATCGAACGCGATCGGAATTTTCTACGAGTTCATCAAAGACAAGAAAGTTCACCTGATCGGGGTGGAGGCGGGCGGACGCGGCGAAGCGCTCGGCGAACACGCGGCCCGGTTCAGAGGAGGTTCACGCGGAGTGTTGCAGGGGACTTACTCCTATGTTCTGCAGGATGCAATGGGGCAGATTGCGAATACCCACTCGGTTTCGGCGGGGTTGGATTATCCGTCGATTGGGCCCGAGCATGCGGCGTTGAGAGATGCGGGACGCGCGGAGTATGTTCCGGCGTCGGATGCGGAGGCGCTCGAGGCTACTGCTTTGCTGGCGCGGACGGAAGGGATTATCCCGGCGTTGGAGTCGGCGCACGCAGTGGCAGAGGTGGTGAAGCGTGCGCCCAAAATGAAGACGTCGGAGGTAGTCATCGTGAATATTTCGGGGCGCGGGGATAAGGATATTGGGATTATGAGAGAAAGCCTGAAACTCGATGGATGATTGCCGATTGAAATCTGGCAGCCGATTGCCAACGACGCTCAATCAACCATCAGAAATCAAGAATCAGGAATCAGAAATTTTTTTATGCCTCTGACTTTTCACAAAAGGCCGGCGCTTGTAGTGTATGTGACCTGCGGCGATCCGGATCTGGCGACGACCCGCGAAGTCGTGCTGGCTGCGATTGCGGCGGGCGCGGACGTGATTGAGTTGGGTGTGCCATTCAGCGATCCGGTGGCGGACGGTCCGGTGATTCAGCGGGCGAGCGAGCGGGCGCTGAAGCATGGGACTTGCCTGGCGCAGGTGTTGACCTTGGCGGCGGATGTGCGGCAGCACGCGCAGTCGACGGGGCTGGTTGTATTTTCCTATTTCAATCCGATATTGCGGATGGGGATGGAGAAGTTCTGCAAGGTAGCGCGGCATGCGGGTGTGGACGGAGTGCTGGTGACCGATTTGCCGGTGGAGGAAGCAGACGAATATATACAGGCGATGAAGGCACATGATCTGGCGCCGGTGTTTCTGGCGGCCCCGACGAGTCCCGATGAGCGCTTAAAGCGAATCGCGGAGGCCTCGCGTGGATTTGTGTATGCGCTATCGCGTACCGGTGTGACTGGTGCGCGGCAGCAGTTGGCGGGCGATGCGCAGAAATTGGTCCGGCGGTTGCGGCGGGTGACGAAGCTGCCGGTTGCGGTTGGGTTTGGGATTTCGAATGCGGAGCAGTTTGCGGAGGTTGGCAAGTTTGCGGACGCAGTGGTCGTGGGCAGCGCGATCGTCCAGACGATTGAGCGGAATTCCGGAAGAGAAGCCGAGGCGGTTGGGGAATTTGTGAGGAAGCTGTCAGCGATCAGCGATCCGCCGTCAGCGGTGACTTCGTAATCCTTGCAATTGTGCCGCAAACGCGGAATTCCACGGGCGTTCGGATTGTGGATCGAACAAGCCGTCGATCTTCCTGCGAGCTGATCGCTGAAGGCTGAGAGCTGGTTTCATGGACATTGCCGATTGGCGAAACAAAATTGATGAGCTTGATCGGCGGCTGGTGGAGTTGCTGAGCGAGAGAGCGCGCGCCGCCGTGGAAATCGGGCGGCTGAAACGGGATACTTCCTTGCCGATTTATGAGCCGGAGCGCGAGCGAATTGTCTTTGAGAATGTGCAAAAGATGAATCCCGGGCCGCTGCCCGGGCGGGATTTGGTGCGGATTTACGAGCGCATCATGGATGTGATGCGGAATATTCAGAAGGAAGGGATTGGGATAAAGGCGGAAGCCGTGAAAGCGGAGACGGAGCTGGATTCGGAAGTGAATGATTGATAGGACGGGCCAGAGGGAGTGGACATGAAAGCAGGTTCTTGGCTGCGCTCGGAACGACAACCGGTAGGGGCGAACGACAGGGTTCAAGCTACGAGCTAGCGGCTGCGAGCTAGAAGCTAGAAGCAGAGACTTTCCTATGATTGTAGCGATGCAGGATGTGGCGGACGAACAACAGATTCAACAGGTGATTGAGCAATTGGTGAAGCTGGGTTTTGAAGTGCACCGTTCCTCGGGGGCGCGGCAGACCGTGCTGGGCGCGGTGGGAGCTGGCATTGACTTTGACATCCGCAATCTGGAGTTGTTGCCGGGGGTGCAGGAAGTCCATCGCATCAGCTCGCCGTACAAACTGGCGGGGAAAAGTTTTCGTCCGGAAGGGACGATTGTAAAGCTGGCGAACGGAATTGGAATTGGCGGGAATGAGGTGGTGGTGATGGCGGGGCCTTGTTCGGTGGAATCGCGGGAGCAAATTTTCGCCACCGCCGAAGCCGTGTCGATGGCAGGGGCGCGTGTGCTGCGGGGCGGAGCGTTCAAGCCGCGCAGTTCTCCTTATTCTTTCCAGGGCCATGGCGAAGACGCGCTGAAATTGCTGCGCGACGCGGGCGAGAAATTCGGACTGCTCGTCATTAGTGAAGTGATGGAAATTTCTCAGATTCCAATGATGCTGCCTTACGTGGACATTCTGCAGGTGGGGGCGCGCAATATGCAGAATTTTAATCTGCTGCGGGAATTGGGAAAAGTGCGCAAGGCGGTGCTGCTGAAGCGTGGGATTGCTGCGACTCTGGAAGAATTGTTGCTTTCGGCGGAATACATTATGGCGGGCGGGAATTATGAAGTGATTCTGTGCGAGCGCGGGATACGGACCTTTGAGACGTATACACGGAACACGATGGATATTTCGGCGATCCCGATTATTCACAAGCTATCGCATCTGCCAATGACGGCGGACCCGTCGCATGGAACGGGGAGGCGCGACAAGGTTGCGCCGATGGCAAGGGCCTCGGTGGCGGCGGGAGCGGACGCATTGTTGATTGAAGTGCATTGCGATCCGAACAAGGCGTGGTCCGATGGGGCGCAGTCGCTGTTTCCGGAGCAGTTTGCGAAACTGATGGATGAGTTGCGGATGATCGCGCCGGCGGTGGGAAGAAAAATCGCGTAACTCCTTTTCGCCACGGAGGCACAGAGAAAGGCATTGTTGATGGTCGACTCAATCATCCTCGACCTGGTCTTTCATCGGAAATCAGAAATCAACGATCAGCAATTTCTTTCTCTGTAGCTCTGTGCCTGGGCGGTGGATTTCCTTATGCCAATTCGGCAAATCACGATTATCGGGACGGGCCTGATCGGCGGGTCGTTTGCGCTGGCGCTCCGGAAGCGGAAGTTCGCGGGGAGGATTGTAGGGTGCGACCGGGAGGCGGCGCTGAAGCGCGCGAAGCTGTGTGGGGCGATTGACAACGGATTTTGCGAGCCCAGCGACGCCGTGCGAGGTAGCCAACTGGTAATGCTGGCGACGCCCGTTCTCGCGATTGTGGATCTGATCGGACGGTTGGGCCGGGCGCTGCCGGCGAGTACGTTGCTGACGGATGTGGGGAGCACGAAAACGGCGGTGGTGAAACAAGCTCTGAACGTGTTTGGAAAAAACGGGCGGAATCGTTTTCTGGCGGGGCATCCGATGGCGGGGAAGGAGAACAGCGGCGTGGATTATGCGGACGCCGACTTATTCGAGAATGCAGTGTGGTTCTTGACGCCGCTGCCGGGACAACGTCTGAATGAAGGATTGTTCGCCGAGTTTGTGGGATGGATCGATCGGATTGGGGCGCGGGTTGCGATGCTGCCACCGGAGGATCACGACCGGCTATGTGCGTGGATCAGCCACCTGCCGCAGATGATCTCGACGGGCCTGGCGGCGGCGCTGGTGGATGAGTTTGGCGAAGAGGCACCGTTGCTGCCCGCCGGGGGACGCGCGCTGCGGGAGATGACACGGATTGCCGCGAGTCCGTACTCGATGTGGCGGGATATCGCGATCAGCAACAAGAAGAATATCGAGGATGCGCTGTTGAAGGTTGAGCAACGGTTGGCGCATATTCGGGAGAATCTGGCGACGCGGCAACTGGCGGAGGAATTTGAGCAGGCGCATGGGCTGAAGAAGAATTCGGGGAAATAATGGTGAACACAAATTGTTGATGGTTGATTTCCGATGGTTGATTAAAATCATTGCGCCGAGGACGCCGACGGGATTGTAATCGGTATCAGCAATCAGAAATCGACAATTTGCTTTCCCATGGGTCGACATAGAAAACTTTGGTTTGGAATTCGTGCGCTATGAATAAGGTTGTCGCTAGTGCGGATGAGGCGATTCGCGATGTGAATGATGGCGCCGTCATCATGATTGGCGGGTTTGGGCTGTGCGGGATTCCGGAGAATCTGATTCGCGCGCTGGTTCGAAAGGGATCGAAGAATCTAACGACGATCAGCAATAATGTAGGAGTGGACGGTTTAGGCAATGGTCTGTTGCTGGCGGCGGGCCAGATTGTTCATCATATGGGCACGTATGTTGGCGAGAACAAGCTGCTGGAAGAGATGGTGCTGACGGGAAAGATTCGTCTTGATCTGGTGCCGCAGGGAACATTCTCCGAGCGGATTCGAGCGGGGGGCGCAGGGATTCCAGCATTCTTTACGCCGACTGGCGTGGGCACGATGGTTGCAGAGGGAAAAGAAACGCGGGAGTTCGATGGGCGAACGTATGTCCTGGAACATGGGTTGAAAGCGGACTTCGCCTTTGTGAAAGCGTGGAAGGGCGACCGGATGGGGAACCTGGTGTACCGGAAGACGGCGCGGAATTTCAATCCCATGATGGCGACCGCGGCGAAGGTGACGATCGCGGAGGTCGAACATCTTGTCGAAGTGGGAGAGTTGGATGGGGAAGCGATTCATACGCCGTCGATTTATGTGAAACGGATTTTTCAGGGGGAGCGGTACGAGAAGAGGATTGAGAGACGAACGGTGAGAAAAATAGCCAGTGGCTCGTGACCAGTGGTGAGGGGCGAGTGTCAGTCGGGCTCGATCGGTAACTGGCCACGAACCACCGATCACCTGGAGACAAAGTGAGCACAGGATCCAAACCCGGTAAAGACTTGGAGAAGCGCGAAAGGATTGTGAGTCGGATTGCGCGCGAATTGCGGGATGGGTTCTATGTGAACCTGGGGATTGGCATGCCGACGCTGATCGCGAACCATGTTCCGCCGGGAATCGAAGTGGTGTTGCAGTCAGAGAACGGGATGCTGGGGATCGGGCCGTATCCACTGGAGGGTCAGGAGGACGCGGACCTGATCAATGCGGGCAAGGAGACAGTGAGCGAGATGGCGGGGACCTCGTATTTCTCGAGCGCGGATTCGTTTGCCATGATTCGCGGCGGACACATTGATTTGAGTGTGCTGGGGGCGATGGAAGTGGATGAGTCCGGGAGCCTGGCGAATTGGATGATCCCCGGGAAAATGGTGAAGGGGATGGGCGGAGCGATGGACCTGGTCGCGGGCGCGCGGCGCGTGGTGGTGGCGATGGAGCATACGACGAAGGAAGGTACGCCGAAGATTTTGAAGAAGTGCACCCTGCCGCTCACCGGTGTGAACGTGGTGGATACGATCGTGACCGAGATGGCGTACATCCGGGTGACAGAGCGAGGTTTGGTGCTGGAAGAGGTGGCTCCGGGCTGGACGGCGGAGGAGGTGCAGCGCGCTACGGAGGCAAGGCTGATCGTGAGTGAGGGGTTGAAGCTGATGGAGGGATAAGGGCTCTGCCAGTCGAAGCTCAGGGGCTAACAGCCCCCTTCGATTGAGTGGCTCGATCGCAGCGCCGGAATGCTGCGCCACCCAAAATCCAAGTTGCCACGCGTCTTAGATATGGAACGGTGCGGCCAATAAGCGAAACGGCAACGTGATGGCCAGGTAAATAACTTCCATCACTCCGTGGACCGCGATGCCGACGATGCGAAATGGCAGCAGCAATAGCCAGATGAATGGATAGGCTACGAGCGCCAGCAGGGCCAGAGGCCAACAGATGATGAAGAGGATGCACCATAAGAGGAAAGTGAACATGAGGAGACCTCCTTGGTTGCGCTCTATTTAGAGATACGGAAGATGAACCAAGAAAGTTCCTGGCAACCCACCGAGTTCGTGGGCGAGCGCTTGCACTGAGCTTGCCGAAGGAGCGCCCGCGCCACCCAAGCAATGCGGCTTACTCGTAGCGCAAGGATTCTGCGGGTAGAGTTCGGCCGGCGGACCATGACGGATAGAGGGTGGCGATGAAGGAGACGCCGATGGCTACGATCGATACGAGGGCTCCATCCATGGGTCGCGGGGCGAAGGGGACGTAGTCGATCGAGTAGACCTCGGGCGAGAGCGAAATCAGGTGGTAGTGACCGCCGGCGTAGGAGATGGCGTAGCCCAGAAGCAGGCCGATGGCGGTGCCGATCACTCCTATCAAAACTCCTTGTGCGATGAAGATATTTCGCACTTGCGACCGGCGTGTGCCCATTGACATGAGCACGGCGATATCCTTCGTTTTCTCCATGACCATCATGATCAGAGAAATCAGGATGTTCAGCGCAGCCACGAAGACAATGAGTCCGATGGTGATGAAGGTGACCAGGCGCTCGAGGCGGAGGGCGTGGAACAATGCCTGGTTTTGCTCCATCCAGTTGGTGGCCATAAAGCCTTTGCCGGCAGCGTCTTCGAGTTCGCGTGACACCTTGCCGGCCTGGTAGATGTCGTCGATTCTGAACTCGATCACGGAGATGAGATCGCCAAGGCCGAACAGACGTTCGGCATCGGATAGCCGCGTGAAGGCCCACGATGAGTCGTAATCGTAGAATCCGGAGTTGAAAATTCCCACCACACGGAAGCGGCTGTATTTGGGCACCATGCCGAAGGGCGTGAGTTCGCCTTGCGGGCTGGTTATAAGGACGACGGAACCCACCGTTGCGCCGAGATTATCCGCCATCTCTTTGCCGAGAATGACTGGCGGCATGGCAGCGACGCGCGCGTGGACTCCAGTTAGAGCGTCAGGAGAAGCGTTGGTCGCTGGCGCTCCTTGGGCAGACGAGGTGGTTGCTCCCACATGATTTCCATTCGGGGCGGATGGTGTTTCTTCGAGGGCGGCTGCTGAGCCTTCTTTGATCGTGCTGAGCAGATCTCCGACCTTGCGTTCGTCGACGGGAATCATGCCTTTCAGGACTGCGCCACGCGCGCGCGGTCCGCGAGAGATAAGCACTTGCTCAAAAATCGCGGGAGCGGCCGCCACTACGTGAGGCTGCTTGGAGAGACGAGCGAGCAGCGGTGGCCAGTCTTTGATACCGTCGTCGGCTACGCGCAGCAGGCTGATGTGCGAGGTGGATCCGATGAGGCGCTCCTGCAAGTCCTGGCGAAATCCATTGTTAATGGCGAGTGCGACGATGAGCGAGGCCACGCCTGCTGCGACTCCGACAATGGAAATGCCGGTGATGATGCCAATAAAGGCCTGCCTGCGCTTGGCGCGCAAGTAACGGGTCGCAATGAAGAATTCGAAGCGCATGGGCCTCTCGGCCGTCCACTCTCAGCTTTCAGCCAAGTCGGATTATAGCGATTGGGTCTTCGACACGTTTGGGATTTAAGCAAAAAGCAGATCTCTCTCACCGCAGGTGGCGCTGAGTCCGCGAAGCTGCAGCTAGGATCGATGGATCCGCACACCGTCCTTCATCTTGGCTTGGGCAGAACGGCGGGCACCATGGATCGATAACGGCGATATTCCTCGCCGAAACGGCTCTCGAGTTCTCTCTCTTCAAATGTGATCATCGCCGCCCCAGTCACAATCGTAAACGCAGTCAGCCCCCAGCAGGCTGCCAGGCCTGTGCCTGCGCTCCAGGCCAGCATCTCGCAGAGATGGCCGAGATAAACCGGGTGGCGCACGCGGGCACGAATGCCGGTAGTCGAGAGTCGTTGCTCGCGGTGTCCTTGGAGGATCTCAGACAATCCTCCCAGTTGTGCCAGAGTGAAGTGGTGGTGGGACAGTTTGTAGAGCAAGAGGCCGGCGCAGAACAATAAGCCCGCAGGAATCCAGGTCCAGTTATTTTTGTAGAGCAGGAAGCCGCGCCACGGGGCCGTGATCGCGGCGGCAGCCACCCACATTCCGATCCAGAGGGGCAAAAGTATCTTGTACGGCGAACGCCGCCGTGAACGCCAATATTCTGCGCGCGGATGAATCAGCAGCCAGAAAGCCGGGATCGTGGAATAGACCACGCAGGCGATCCAGCCGACGCTTCGCAGCAGGTGCATCAATAGATTCTAGCTGCTCATTTTTCGCGCTGCATGCAGCCAGGCGGTTTCTATGGCACATTAGAAGATCAATGTCCGCACCCGCCGACGCCAGAGCTGGACGCATCGCCTTTACTCATCCCGATTTCGTGCTGTTCCAGATGGCTCGTTTTCTGATTGTAGCCGCGGTCGAGATGCAGGCGGTCGCCGTCGGCTGGCAAGTTTATGACATCAGCAAGCGGGCGCTCGATCTGGGCCTGGTGGGGCTGGCGCAATTTCTTCCCGGCATTTTGCTGTTTCTGGTTTCCGGGCATACCTCGGATCGATTCGACCGCCGAAAAGTCTTGGGCGCTTGCTATGCGGGTTACGCACTGTGCTCCGGGCTTTTGTTACTGCTGGCGGAGCGGAGCACGCACGCCGTGCGTCCCATTTATATGGTGCTGATTTTGCTGGGCGTGGTGCGCTCATTTAACGGGACGGCCAGCCGCTCGATTTTGCCGCAGCTTGTACCCGAGGAGCATTTTCCAAATGCCGTGGCCTGGAACGCGACCACATTTCAGGCGGCCACGATCCTGGGCCCATCTCTGGGCGGGATTCTCTACGCCGCTTTCCGCGGTCCGTCGGCGGTGTACGCGACGGCGATGCTGACCGCGGTGGGTGCGCTGGTCTCCACCTTCCGCATCAAGACGCGGCAGCAGGCGCGGCGGCGCGAACCGGTGACGATGAGGACGGTCTTCGCGGGATTGCATTTTATAGGGCGTGAGAAGTTGGTCCTGGGCGCGATCTCCTTGGATTTGTTCGCGGTATTGCTGGGCGGGGCGGTGGCGCTGCTTCCAGTTTACGCGCGCGAAATTCTTCACACTGGACCGTGGGGCCTGGGATTGCTGCGGACCGCGCCCGGCGTGGGCGCGGCACTGATGGCTGTGGCGCTGGCTCATCGTCCGCTGCGCGGCCGCGCGGGGCCGACGTTGCTGTGGTCGGTGGCAGGGTTCGGAGTGCTCACGATTTTGTTTGGGGTGTCGCACAGTATTGTGCTGTCGCTGGTCGCACTGGTGCTTCTCGGTGCGACAGACATGGTGAGCGTGATCATCCGTGCGACCCTGGTGCAATTGCGAACGCCCGATGAAATGCGCGGGCGTGTCATGGCCGTGGACATGGTTTTTATTGGGACATCGAATGAACTGGGGCAATTCGAATCAGGACTGACGGCGCAATGGTTTGGCACGGTACCCGCGGTCGTCCTCGGGGGCGTGGGAACCCTGGTCGTGATTGCTCTCTGGGCCTGGATGTTCCCTGAGCTGCGCCGTACTGGCGCGCTGAACGCGATCAACACTAAGGTCGAAGAGGAAGTTTCGCAAGCAGCAGAAGAGATGCGCTAGGAGCTCCATCATCGGTAGCTCCATCAGCCTGACCGCTGCCTTCGCGGTTTAGGGCACGGTTACAGTGACGGTGGAGGTAGTGCGGCCGTACGGGTTGGTCGAATCGAGAGTGTAGGTGGTAGTGGCGGTTGGGTTCACCGTTACGCTGGTGCCTCGAAGGGCGCCCACTGCGGGGGACACGATCTGATACGTTGCATTGGTTGTGCTCCAGGCGAGCGTTACACTTCCTCCGGAAGAAACGCTGGATGGAGTACCGGTGAAGCTGGTGATGGTGGGAGCGGCGCCGGTCGGAGCAGTAGAGTTGGTGTACACGGGACTCATCAGCACGACTTCGAACGCAGAGGCTGGCACTGTCTTCAGCGAATCCAGATCCGAACCCCAGCGGCTATCGGAAGCTCCGGTGATGTAGAGCGCGCTGCCGTTGTCGGCGAGGATGAGACCGTACTTCTGCATGGCGGTGAGAATCACCTGCATGTTTGCGTCGAAGCCGGAAATGTTATAGCTGGATTTCAAGCGCAGGCGCATGCCCATGGGCGGGGCGGTCGGATCGCTGGAAGTTGCAGCATCATGCGAAGCCGGGGGGGTGAAGGCCGCGCTGGTTTGCGGCAGAGTGAAGCGGAAGGCATGCTGAATTTTTCCCGACGCTACCTCGTCATATCGAACCAGCCCGGGAAAGATCGGCAGGCCGGCGGCGTCAGCGGAGGTCCAGGTATAGGGGCGCTGCTCGTTCCCGAGCAGGTCCCAGACCGCGGTCGAGTCGGCGGTCCAGCTTCCGTCAGAATTGGGAGTGGAGTTGTACAGTTCGTACAGAAAGCAGTTGCCGTTGTCGAGTACGAGGACGTGCCGGTCTCCCGTACTCGAAGAGCCACCTTCGATCGGCGCATTGGCAGGCACGGGCATGGGTCCCGGATCGCTTTCGTCGCCGTAGGCTCCGAAATTTATATTCACGAGGGACTGACTGCCATTCACTATGACGTACGGAATGCCGTAGGTGGGATCGGTTCCGAAATCCGGGTGCACGTTTACAGAGCCGACGAAGTTGCTCATGATGGTGGCGGAATTGGGATCGACGGCAGCAGTCGAAATATCCGTGTTCCAGAGACTTTCGCTCGTGAACGGGACGAAACCCCCGAGGCTGGCGCCCTGGCCCGGAGTCATCACGTTGCAAGCCAGATTTTGAGTGCCCGAACCGCCGGAGCCCCCAGTACCGCCGGAGCCCCCAGTACCGCCGCCACCACCCGTGCCACTCCCACCCCCGGCGGCTGGTGAAACGGCTGTGCTAACGCCGCACCCTGCCAACGACCAGAGGAACAGGGGGGCGAGAAAAATCAGATAGGACTTGTTGGCGGTGTGCCCAGGAAACATCACCTTACGATTCTGACAAACCAACAGCAACCCACAAAGAGGACCTTGGGCCGCGCGTGGCGTGGGAATGCGGACATGTACGGATGGTCAATCTCGGGACCAAATCCGCCGTGGAAGTTATTTTTTCGTTAGCAAGATCTTGGCCGCGCCCATGTTGTCGTACCGGTCATAAGCGCGCACGACTACGACGTGCTCGGAGGAGGATCCGCCCTCCTTCGTAGCTTCCGGAGTGGCCTTGAAATCGTAATTCTCGGTCTTTGCATCCGAGAGCTGGCCGGAAGGGTCTACGTATTTCCAATCGCCGGCGTCGATCGAATACTCGGCGCGTTTGATGGCAGAAAAATTATCCATGGCTCGGAACGTAACGTGAATGCGCTCGTCCTCAAGCGTGGCGGAGAGATTTTCGATTCGAGGAGGAGTGGTGTCGACCTCGAAGCGGCGGCTTTCCCTGGACGCGGTCAGGGCCTCGCCCGGCGAGTGTGAGGGCGCGTCGGATGCGACCACTTTGACGGTATAACCGCCGTCGGGCAGCAGGCTGGCGTCGAATGAGTATGCCTTGTCGGAAATGTTGTCTTTAAGCAGCAGCCAGCGCGTCTGGCCGTCTCCGCCGTAGTAGATGGAGTAAACCAGCTGATCGTCGTTGTCATCGTGCGCGCTCCACTTTACGCCGATGGAATCGCGATCGTGCGAACTGGCCGGCAGAGCTTCGAAATGTGTACCGGAGGATAGCGAAGAATCCGATCCCAGGCTGACCGTCATCGCTCTGGGCGTTGGCTGATACTTCACACCGACCTGCACGGTGACGTCATCGATCTCGGGAGCGACGTTCTTGGGTAGATAATTCAGCGCCACGCTATATAGTTCTGGAGACGTGGCACCGGTGTGCAGCACGGCCTTCCACTGCGCATAACGGGCTGCGGGAATTCCCGTTTCGTCCCCCTTGCCTGGTTCGATCTTCTTCCACGGGCTCCAGTTGCGGTCAGGATTGTCTACGTTACCGCTGCGGGCGTAGAGATCCACATTGCCTGTACCGCGGAATTCGGCTCGTCCCCAGCGCGAGAAGATTTTGGCATCGAAAACATCGCTCTCGTAGGTGCCTTCGGTTTCGGGGGCGGGGCCGAGTACAAAGACTTTTCCCAGATTACTGGTCGCCGCATACACGCCTCCGCCGGGGGCTTTCGCGAAGGCGGTGATTTGGGAAGCCGCGGCTTTCAACAGATCGGAAAAATCATCCAGACCCGTGATGGCAAAAATGTGGCCGCGATTGCCCGTGCCGGCGAGCAGGCGTTCCTGAGAATCGAAGGCGAGTGCATAGACAATATCATCGCGGGATGTCCACAGCTTGGTGGGCGAACCATCAGGGTCGATGCGATAGACATCGGAACCGCTGCTGGCCCCGCCGCCCGGAAATGGAAACGATCCGCTGGTCACAGGACCGCTGGGCACAGCAGTTATCGTCATGCCGGGAACCTGCGGTGCGCCGCTACCGGTGGACGTGTTAGAACCCATGGTCAAAAGAGCAGTCAGGGCGGAGGAACTCGTGCCCCCACCCTTTTTTTCCCCTACCGCTGCCGCGTAGATGTTGCCCGCACGGTCGATCGCCAGGGCCGTGATCTCTTTCTTGGGAGCACTGTAGAGCACGAAACCGTCCCCCGCCGGAGAGATGCGGTAAATGAGGCCGCTGCCATCCGAGCCGGCGATGAGATTATCGCGCGCATCGAAGGCCAGCACGCGAATGTGAGTTTCGTCGCTCTTGAAAAAGACCGAATGCTCGTCCTTGGGCGTGACCCGGAAAATCTCACCGGGGTCGCCGGTTGCAACGTACAAGTTGCCGGACTTGTCGAGAGCGAGGTCCCAAATATATTTCGTACCTGGCTCGAAATAAACGGACGAACTCCAGGCGGGGTCGGCGGCGGGTTCGGTGACATCTTTATCTTTATCTTTATCTTTAGCCGAAGCCGTGGCGCCCGAATCCGCCTCGCTGCCGGGCTTGTGTTCGACTTTGAACACCTTGCCATCAGGAGCGGTGGCCGCATAAATTGCGCCTCCGGGAGCTATTTGCAGCGCTTGCACCTGAAGTTCTTTGGGCTCAAAAATAACGGTCGCTTTGCCGTCCTTGGTGATGCGGTATACGCGGGCGGGCGCGCCGGCGGCGACGTAGATGTTTCCCGCGTCGTCGGCCGCGATTGCCCATATATAAGTGGAAGGCGTGGCGTACAGACTCTTGAACGTGGGGGCCAGTTCCAGGCCGCCCGCGCTGCGGATGGCCACGCCCTTCGAAGTGCCCTTCGTCAGTTCGTCAAATTTCGATTGTTCCCAGGTACGAGTGCCCTCGGCGAACGCTGTCGAAAGCAGACCGGAGCCGCTCAAGCTTGTAAGAAGGGAAATAGCAATAAGAAAGAAGAACCGCTTTCGTGCACTGGGCAATTTCAGACCTCGGAGAATCCTAGTAGGGAATACTTGAGGTTATCACGGCTCGCCGGATGCGCAGACTCGCAGAAACTCAAAGCGAAGCGCCCGATGGCTGTGCCTCGCGCCGATCGCTCGAACAGGCAGGAGCGCCGTCCGCAGGCGCAACAGGCCAATTTTACGTGGTATCGTTGATTGGATGAACCCTGCGCGTCAGGAATTGCTGCAATTGCTTGCTTCCAAGTCTTTTCGGCTGGGCGAGTTCAAATTGTCTTCGGGCGGCACCAGCGACTATTACATCGACTGCCGGACGACAACTTTGGACGCCAAGGGGGGGCGCTTGACTGGCCAGGTTTTCTTCGAGGAAATACGAGAGCGCGGCTGGAAGGCGCAAGCTATCGGCGGTCTTACGATGGGAGCCGATCCGATTGTGGTGGCCGCCTCTGTGGTGAGTGGGGAACTGCAAGGTTTTCTGGTGCGTAAGGCAGAAAAGCAGCACGGAACCGGACAGCGTATTGAGGGCTTCCGCGAGAAGGGTGCGCGCGTGGTGATCGTGGACGATGTTTGCACTACGGGTGCTTCGACCGTGCAAGCGATCGAGGCCGCGCGAGAATTTGGATTCCAAGTGATCGGTGCAATGTGTCTGGTGGAGCGCGAGGAAGCGAAGGGAAGACCGAATGTGGAGAAGGCTGCCGCGCCCGCACCATTCGTCTCGATTTTTACCGCGACTGAGGTGCGGGCAGAACATATCGCACCCACGGATGATACGCAGCCCACTATCTTTGCGGTCGCTGCCGGATGCGAGGTCTGCGGCCGGCCTGCAGTGACCGATACCCCGCGCAATCTCTGTGAGGAGCATAGAACGATAGACCGCATTCGTGGCGGCGCGGCCAGAAGCCGTGTCCCTTCAAGGCCAGTTTGATCAGTTAAGAAGACTCCCGTGCGTCCACTGGCAAACCACCAACGACCCATGACCGACTTATGATTCAAACTCTGGAATGGACTGATCAGGGGGTACGCTTCATCGATCAAACGAAGCTGCCTACAGAAGAAACCTATGTGACCTGCAGGACTTACGAGCAGGTGGCCGATGTAATCCGGACGATGGTGGTGCGCGGAGCGCCTGCCATTGGCGTGGCAGCGGCGATGGGGATTGCTCTCGGCGTGAAGAATTCCAAGGCGGAAACGGTGGCCGATCTCAAACGAGAGCTCGACCATATCTGTGACTTGATAGGCAAGACCCGTCCCACGGCCGTCAATCTTTTCTGGGCGATCCGGCGCATGCAAGAGAAGTTCGAGCGCGTGCGCATTCGTCCCATCGCCCAGATCAAAGACGCACTGGTGGAAGAATCCAAGCGCATGCACGCGGAAGACATTAGAGCCAACCAGGCCATGGGACGCCACGGCGCCACCCTGATGCCGAGCGAAGGCGGAGTGCTTACGCATTGCAACGCTGGCGCGCTGGCCACGGCCGGTTACGGCACCGCGCTGGGGGTGATTCGCGCGGCAGTCGAGCAGGGGAAAAAGATCCACGTCTATGCGGACGAGACTCGGCCGTTTCTGCAGGGCTCGCGGCTTACCGCCTGGGAACTGATGAAAGATGGCATTCCGACCACCGTGATCTCCGACAGCATGGCGGGCGCCATGATGCAGCAGGGGAAGGTCGGAGCCATTGTCGTGGGCGCGGACCGGGTGGCGGCGAATGGCGATGTCGCCAACAAGATCGGAACCTACACGGTCGCCGTACTGGCGAAAGAGAATGGCATCCCTTTTTACGTAGCGGCGCCGATTTCGACCGTGGACCTCGCGTGCCCTACCGGGAACGAGATCCCGATCGAGCATCGCAACCCCAGGGAAGTCACTCATATCAATGGCAAACAGATGGTTCCCGACGGAGTATCCATTGAAAACCCGGCGTTCGATGTGACTCCGGCCAAGTATATCAGTGCCATCATCACGGAGCGAGGCATTGCTCGCGAGCCTTACCGGGAGTCACTGCTGAGGCTGGCTGGGGCCGAGACCAAGGTCGACGTCTAGGAGGAAAGTGGCCAGTGCGCGGTCATCGGGGGTCAGAAAGAGAAACGAGAGAGGCAACTGCCTGCGGATCGGGGAAGGCGGGCTAGGATCACGAGTCGCTGGCCCCTTCTTTCCATGGCATACAGGTCCGTGACGCTCATCACATCACAGGGGCGAAGCCTTGCGTACAGTTCTTAGTTAGTTGATCTTCGTGATCGCGAGGAAGCCGCCGGGCTGCATTTCACGTGGCTATAGGCTGAATGGGCCATGTGGAGTGGCCACGCGGTGTGAGAAGATGACCTTGTACTGTCTTCGCCAAGGCCCAACTAGGGGCGGGACAGGATGGACCCAAGCGAGGGCGGATTGCATCTAAGGGAAGAAGCGGCGAGACACCAGCTGTCCAGTTCAGAATCGCTGCTTCGGGTTCGAGGATTGAAGAAGGTTTTCCGGTCCGGTGAATCGGACCTGGTGCTCTTTGAGAATTTGTCGTTTGAGGTGAAGCGAGGCGAGATGCTCGCGATCGTCGGCGAGTCAGGCGCGGGGAAGAGTACCTTGTTGCACATCCTCGGCGCTCTTGATCATGCTTCCGCAGGTGACGTATACTGCGCGCAATTGAAGCTGGGCTCTTTGTCGGCGGACGAAGCAGCCGAGTTTCGCAATCGCGAAGCAGGTTTCGTCTGGCAGTTTCATTATCTGCTGCCGGAGTTTACGGCGGCAGAGAATGTGGCTATGCCTTTGTTGGTGCGAGGGCGTAGCTGGGTGGAAGCAGCGCCGGAAGCATCACGCTGGCTGCGTGAGGTGGGCTTGGAGCAACGCGGGCATCACCGTTCGGGAGAGCTTTCTGGCGGAGAGCAGCAGCGGGTGGCGCTGGCGCGGGCGCTGATTACCGCTCCGAAGTTGCTCTTGGCGGACGAACCCACCGGGGACCTTGACGGACAGACGGCGGAAGCAGTTTTCGAATTGATTGCGCGATTACATCGCGAGCACCAACTCACCTCCCTGATTGCAACGCATAACTTGTCATTTGCTCGGCGCTGTCACCGGGTTTTACGGCTGCAGCGGGGGCGCGTGGAAGAGATTAAACCGGAAATGTTGGCGGTGTAGGGATTGGCAGAGCACGAAACAAATGGGGACGACGACGGGTTATAGCCGGGGAGACTTCAACAGATTCCTTCGGTAACTTGGAAACGTTTCAGTACTTGGGTTCGGTGGCAATTTGATTGCATAATGAAGGGTGACGGTAAACAGGATGCAACCGAGCCGAACCGGGGTTAGGCAGGCCGAGGGCGGTTGATATTTTATCGACCGGAAGGGTTCAGGGGGGAAGGGCATTATGTTTGAACGTTATACGGAAAAAGCCAGGCGCGTGATCTTTTTCGCCCGCTACGAGGCAAGCCAGTTCGGGTCTCCTTATATAGAGACAGAGCATCTGCTGCTCGGGCTCCTGCGCGAAGATAAGGCCCTGACCAATCGGTTTCTGCGTTCGCACGCATCCGTGGAGTCGATCCGCAAGCAGATTGAGGGCCACACCACCATTCGGGAAAAAGTTTCGACCTCGGTGGATTTGCCATTGAGCAATGAGTGCAAGCGCGTGCTGGCCTATGCTGCGGAAGAAGCTGAGCGGCTATCGCACCGGCACATTGGGACCGAGCATCTTCTGCTGGGACTGCTGCGGGAAGAGAAGTGCTTCGCCGCGGAGATCCTGCACGAGCGTGGTTTGCGACTCTCGACCATTCGCGAGGAATTGGCGAGAACTAGTCAGGAAAAGGCGCAGCCTCAACGGCAGCGTGAGTCATCGCTGCTCAGCGAGTTTTCGCGCGATCTTACCCAGGCGGCGATGGATAGCCAACTGGATCCTTTGGTTGGCCGCGACGGGGAACTGGAACGCGTGGTGCAGATTCTCTGCCGCCGCACCAAGAACAATCCAGTGCTGATCGGCGAACCGGGCGTGGGCAAGACGGCGATCGTCGAAGGCTTGGCGCAGCGGATTGCCGACGGTGAAGTGCCTTCGTTCCTCGCGGATAAGAGAATTCTGGCGCTCGACCTCTCCTTGATCGTTGCCGGCACTAAATATCGCGGACAGTTCGAAGAGCGTCTGAAGACCATCATGAAAGAGCTGATGGAGTCGCAGAATTCCATCATCTTCATTGATGAACTGCACACGCTGGTGGGCGCGGGATCGGCGGAAGGATCGCTCGATGCCGCCAATATCCTGAAACCGGCGTTGTCCCGCGGCGAGATTCAGTGCATCGGCGCAACCACTCCCGGAGAATATCGCAAGTCGATCGAGAAAGACCGCTCGCTCGAGCGCCGCTTCCAGGCGGTGAAAGTTCCGCCTCCCAACGAGGCTGATGCGGTGAAAGTGCTGTTCGGCATCAAGGACCGGTATGAGAAGTTCCACGCCGTAACTTATACCGACGATGCCATCAACTTCGCGGTGTCGCACTCGAACCGTTATATTCCGGACCGCTTCCTGCCGGATAAGGCCATCGATTTGGTCGATGAAGCTGGAGCGCGCGTGAAGCTGCGTCAGACTTCGCAACCGGAAGAGATCACCGAAGTCCAGAAGCGGATCAAATTCATCGTTCACCGCATGGAGAACGCAATCGCGAACCACGAGTTCGAGAAGGCGCGCTTCTATTCCGACGAAGAACGCAAGGAGCGCGAGAACCTGCGCGCTCTTCGCGAGAAATATCATTTGGATGAGTCCTCGACCGGCGTGGTGGGCCGCGAGGATATCGAAGATGTGGTTTCGCGCTGGACTGGGGTTCCCATCACTTCGATCAAGGAAGAAGAGACGCAGAAACTGCTGCGTATCGAAGAAGAGCTGCACAAGCGGATCATTTCGCAGGATAAGTCGATCAGCGCGCTGGCCCGGGCGATCCGGCGTTCCCGCGCGGGGTTGAAGAGTCCGAACCGGCCGATTGGCTCGTTCCTGTTCCTCGGGCCGACCGGCGTTGGAAAGACAGAAGTTGCGCGCACGCTGGCGCAGTTCATGTTCGGAACCGAAAAGGCGTTGGTTCGCTTTGACATGTCGGAGTTCATGGAGAAGCATTCCGTCTCGAAGCTGATCGGTTCGCCTCCGGGATATGTGGGCTATGAAGAAGGCGGCCAGCTTACCGAGCGTGTGAAGCGCGCGCCCTATTCAGTCGTGCTGCTGGACGAAATCGAGAAGGCGCATCCGGATGTCTTCAACATCCTGCTGCAGGTTTTTGAAGACGGCCAGTTGACCGATGGTCTGGGCAACACGGTTGACTTCAAGAACACGATCCTCATCATGACTTCGAACATCGGGGCTCGCCACCTGCAGAAGCGTGAAGGTTTTGGCTTCCAGTCGACTGCGGAAGATCAGGTTTCGGGCAAAGTTGAGGAGCTTGTAAAAGGTGAGGTCAAGCGCACCTTCAATCCGGAATTCCTGAACCGGTTGGACGAGATCATACTGTTCCTGGCTTTGAGCGAGGCTGACTTGATTCAGATTCTTGAACTCATGGTCACGCAGCTCAACCAGAATCTGGCGCAGAAGGCGATCACGGTTACGGTCGCGGATGAAGCGAAGAAGTGGATCCTCAACCAGACTCTGTCGGACCGCTCCTATGGCGCTCGACCGCTACGGCGAGCTTTGCAGAAATACATTGAAGACCCGCTGTCGGAAGCGCTGATTCAGGGAACGATTACGACGCGTCCGGCATTCATCGAGGTCTTCCTCGAAGGCAACAAGCTGTTCTATCGTCCGGTGGACGCGGAAAAGACCGAGGGCGTGTTGTTATACGAGAACAGCTAAGTAAAACCGCCCGCAGTGATCAGCCGTCGGCTTGAAAAGCTGGCGGTTTTTTTTTATCGCTGGCAGGTTCAAGCTTTAACGCGGAGGATCGCGGAGAGGAGCTCGCGGAGGCCGCAGAGTACTTATTTGCGACCGATTCGGTTCCACGCGAATCTAGACATGGATCGCACAGGGAGGCATCCCATGCAGAAGGTCAACATCGCTGACAAGTTCGCCAAGATTTCCGAATATTGGAAGCCTTACATCGCCGCGGAGCTGAACGGCCAGCATGTGAAGCTCGATAAATTGAAAGGCGAGTTCGTATTTCATCACCACGAGAATGAGGATGAAATGTTCCTGGTGGTGAAGGGGCGCTTTCGCATGGAGTTTCGCGATCGTCAGGAGTGGATCGAAGAAGGCGAGTTCATTGTGGTGCCGCGCGGCGTGGAGCATCGCCCGGTGGCGGACGAAGAGTGCTGGCTCCTGCTATTTGAGCCCGCTTCCACGCTGAACACCGGGAACGTCGTGAATGAGCGCACCGTCGCCCAGTTGGAGCACGTGTAAGAGTTGCCTGAAATCAGCTGCGCTGAAATGCTTGCTCCGGTCATCTGGAAGGTCTATGGAACTCACGGTGTACTCCTCAGTCTGGTGCCCCGATTGCCGCGAAGCCAAGCGCTTTCTGGCCAAGTACCACATCCCGTACAAAGAAGTGGACGTCGAAACCACGCCTGGTGCGGTGGATGAAATCGTAAAGCGAACCGGCAAGCGCGCCATCCCACAATTTGTAATCGACGGCGAATGGGTGCAGCCCTATCTGCCAGGGGAAGGGTTTCTCTACGACGAAATGGCCAAACGCTTGGGTCTTCGAAAGCCTTAGATTGTACTCATACCCCTCTCGTACATAATCCCTCCGTACCGTGGAAAAGCCTTGCCGGACGGGGCAAAATAACGATTCGCTGGCTTTCAGCACCGAGTTTTGCGCTCCCCCCTGCGCAGGGGCTGAGATTTGCCGGGCGAAATCCACATCCATGTCCGAAGCGGAAAGTCCACAGGACTCGAACGAAGTTACTGAAAGCTGGCAGCAGACGGTGCAAGCCGTGCTGGGAGTTGTGCTGCTGGCCGGCGCACTCGCCATGTTTCATTACTACGCGCCCGCCACGGCGCAGGGTCCTCAGCCGGACGACCTGCAGAAGCAGGTGCACGCCCTTACAAAACAAGTGGAGGAACTCGAGAAAGAGCAGGCAATGCCTGCGCTGGTGCTGAACCGCTACAGGAATTCCATCGGCTACATCAACGGGATCTACCAGGTTGGATTTGCCAACCAACCGGCGGCGATACGGGCACGTGTGTCAGGCACTGGATTTCTAGTGGGGAATGGATTGCTTGCCACCAACCGGCACGTAGCCGAGCCCTGGTATGGCGATAGCGAGGCGGAAGCGCTGATGAATCGCGGTGCCACGGCCGTGCTGGAAAGTCTTGTCGTGTTCTTCCCAGGTTCGGCAACGCCTGTGAAATTGACGCCCGGCGCAGTTTCTTCCACGGGTGATCTGGCCGTGCTGAGGATTGCGGAGAAGGATTCGGTCCGCGCACTCGCCGTGCTGCCGCTGGCCAAAGGAAATGCTTTGCCTGGGGAACTGGTGACGGTGATCGGATATCCGATGGGGATTGCGGGGATGGTGGCCAAGTCCCCCAACGGGGTTTATCAACGAATGGCGTACCGGCACAACGACCTTAATGCGGCGAGCGAACTGGCGGCGCTTTCGCTCATCCGTCCTTCAACCACCTGCGGGCATCTCGGGGATGTGGTTGGCGAAAAGCTGATTTACGATGCGCCGACGGCACATGGCGGCAGTGGTGGTCCGGTCTTCAATTCGAATGCCGAAGTGATTGGAGTGAACTCCGCCTACATCGACGGATTTTCCGGAGGCACGCTGGGATTCTCGGTGGATGCTTTGCGGCCAGTCATCGCGGAAGCGGAGAAGCGGCCGTAGCGATTCAATGAAAATATTAAGACGACAGCCGGGAAGCAACGCTTCCCGGCTGATTGTTTTGTGCTGATCAGAAAGTCCAACGCAGAGAGAACTGGATTAAGCGCGGGGTTCCCGTAGTCTGCACGATCCTGCCGAATGGGTCTGGGCTGGTCTCAGAGCTAGCCGACCAAGCCAGGTATTGCTCATAGTCGGTCACCAGCGGGTTACTGAAATTTGGATGGTTCCACAGGTTAAAGAAATCAGCGGCGAAGCGGAGATCCTGCCTCTCCGTAAGCGGAATGTGCTTGATCAGCGAGAAATCCCAGTTTTGCTGGAATGGTCCCCGATAGATGTTGCGGCCAAGATCGCCGAATCCGGTGGTGCAGTAGTTGGGATCGGTCGCGCATTGCGTTCCATAAAGCAAGGGTGCAGTGGTGAAGGTAGCCGGGTTCAGATATCCGTTGAGGCGCTGCGAGATGCTGCCAGAAGTCATGCCGCTGCCAATGCTGGCGCTGGGGGCCAGGCTCGCGCTTACCGGCGAAGTGCCGGCTCCAAGGAAGGCGTTGCCGCCGTTGGAATCCAATATTGAAAACGGCAGCGACGATTGCAGGCTGGTGACGCCGCTCACCGCCCACTCTCCGAGTACGGCGTGCTTCATCCCGGTGGCGCGAGCGAAGAATGGAAGGTCGTAGACGTAGCTGACTTTTAACACGTGGGGACGATTGAAGTCAGAAATTCCGCGCGACGCGTTGATCGTACTCTCATCGTTAAAGGCGGTGTTGTTGGCCGTGTTTCCGGTCGAAGTCGCGTCGATATTCTTGGAAAATGTGTAAGCGGCCTGGATGTATCCGCGCTCCCAGCGCCGCGAGGCTGTAGCCTGAAAAGAGTGGTAGATGGAGTAGGCGTCATTCGCGAAGATTTGATAACCCGAATAGCCATTCAAGCCGGGAGTGGGGGTGCGCGCGATCGCATTGGAGAATGTGTTGTCCGTGATTTGATAAGTGTTGCCGCTGGTGTCCGTGACGGTGAATGGATTCGAGGGGCTGGCGTTTACCGACTGGATAGCGTCGCGGGTTTCTCGCAGATGGGTGCCCTTGGTACCGACATAGCCAACTTCCAACACCCACTTGCGGCCCAGATCACGCTGTATGGTCAAGTTCCACTGCTGTGTGTTAGGAACGACAAAGTGTCGCGGAACCTCCAGCACAAAAAGGTTCTGCGTGGAATTCACGCCCGGTCCTCCGGTGCAGGCGTATGTGCCGTCCTGTCCAGTGGGACTGTTGGGGGTGAAGCTGGTGAGATGCGCCAGGCACGGTAGCCACGCGCCTGACAGCTGACCGGCGGCAGGGACTGCGTTGGAATTTGTGGCCGGGGTACCGGTGAAGAAATCAGACATGGTGAAGCCGGGCGTCGAAGGGAAGAACACGATTGGGATGAAGGGTGACTGGAAGCTGAGCTGATCGACCGCACCTACATCTTCGCGCACGTAGAAGATACCGTAACCGCCGCGGACGGTGGTATTGTGACGGCCCAGAACATCCCAGGCAAAGCCTACGCGCGGGCCGATGCCGGTAGAGACGCTATTGTTGAAGGTTGATCCGGCAGCATTTCCGCTGAGGCCTGGAACGCCCAGCTTGTCAACGCACTTCGGATAGATGAAAGGATATTGGCCGGACTTGGTGAGATCCGATTCCATGTTGCCGATGTGGCAGGCATTGTCGCTCCAGGCGCCCAAGAACTCGGTGCGCAGGCCGACATTCAAAGTTAAATTCGGGGTGGCTTTCCAGTCGTCCTGTGCGAACACGGCGGAGTTCTTCTGCCGGTAGTTGTGGTTGTAAACGCCGCCGCCTCCGAAGCTGAACTCCGGGGCGCCTTGCAGGAAATTCGCAAAATCGCTGACCGTGGAGTCGCCAAAGTAGAGCTGGCCATTGAAGACTTGCGGGAACTGTTTATTCAGGCTGACCGGCGTGAACTCTCCGCCAAAGCGCCAGTTGTGCTTCCCCTGGACCCATCCCAGCGTCTCCACAAAATTGAAGTTGTTCTGCGCCTGATACTGGTTCGCTTGCGGCGTAGGACCGAAATTTATGTTCGAACTGACGAAAGTAAATTTGTAAATGCTGTCGGTCAGATTGTTGGTGGGGCGCGTAATACCGGCCTGGCTTGCGGTGACGGGCGGAACGTTAATGTCGCTGTTATTGATTCGAACGAAGCCCAAGCGGAAATCATTGACCAGCGTGGGCGAGAAAACATGCGTCTCAGTAAGAGAGAAGACGCGATCTTTAACCGGAAGCTGGTAGGGGAAGTTCAGATCTCCGCTGCTGATGCTGCCGCCCAGAGAGGCTTGCAGGCCGCCGGCGCCGAAGGGCACGTCCGACTGGAAATTCTGGAAGAAGAAATCGACTGTGAGCTTGTCTTTCGAGTTGCGGAATTCGTGGTCCCAGGTGGCGGTGAACTGGTTGTCAGTGTAGGTGCCGGGCTTGCTGGTGGTAAACGGGACGACCGTGCCGGCTGGGGTGCCAGTGGGAACGTTCGGTAAGGGGTAAAGATAACCGTTGGCAGCCGGTCCAAACTGGTTGCTTTGAAAGCCGATTAAAGATGCGGCAACCGGATCAATGCTGGTAATGCCAAAAGCCGACTCCAGAGCGGCCTGACCGGATGGTCCACGATCCGCCGCCGGTATATACGGAATGAGCGTGCTTATGATCGTTCCCGGGGAATCGCCGCTGCGCTGGCGGGTTCCCGAATAATTGAAGAAGAAGAAACCGAGTTTTCCCCGGGCCCCGATCGGTCCCCCCAGATCTCCGCCGAAAATGTTCTGCTGGACCACCGGCCTCGACTCGCCCGCTTGGTTCAGAAAATAGTCGTTCGCGTCGAGTACAGTATTGCGGAAGAATTCGTAAGCCTCGCCGTGGAAGGCGTTGGTACCCGTCTTCAGGATGGCGTTGATGTTGCCGCCTCCGTTGCGGCCCTGGGTTGCGTCATACAGCGACGTTTGCACTTTGAATTCCTGAATCACGGCAGGATTCGGCAACGGCGTAGTCGTCAGCTCGGCGACGTTGTAGTCCGTCGCGCTGATGCCTTCGATCTGATAGTTATTGTTGTCTTCGCGTTGGCCGTTTACTTCGATGCGCACGTTGCCGCGTCCTAACTGCGAAGCGGCATTCAATTCGCCTTGTGCGCCGCTGGACAGCGTAAGCAGTTGCTGAAAGTTTTGCGTGGCGAGCGGCAAGTTCTTGATGGTGCTCGATTCGATCGCCTGTCCGGTGGTGGCGTCGGTAGTGTTTACTTGCTGCACCTCAGCCTGCACCTCGACTTGCTGCTGCACCGCTTGAGTCTTGAGTTTAGCGATGAGACGTGTGGTCTCCGTCACACGCACGACGATATCGTGGAAAGTGGATTCAGCAAATCCGGCGCCGTGGACGCTCACCGTGTATTCGCCCGCGGGCAGAAGCGGAGCGGTAAATGAACCATCAGGACCAGAAGTCACGCTGCGTTCGAGCACACCCGTTTCCTGGTTGGTGATGCGCACATCGGCATTGGCTACGACAGCGCCGCTGGGGTCTTGAATCGTACCTGTGATCGCCCCGGTTGCGCCACCTTGTGCGAAGGCCTGGGCGACAAATGAAGCGGTAAGAAAACTAATCCATATCAACCTAGCTGGTAGCTTTGGCATTGCCTCTCCCTGGGTTCGGAAATTGAATTTGATTTATTGCTGAATCAAGCGAGTGGCAAGTAGACAAGCGGATCGGCTACACAAGAACCTGCGCAGCCAATGGTGTGCGTTCACGCGCAGAAGTGGGCTGCCGGGGTGCAACGGTGATCGCTTGGGTCCTGCTATCGCCATCGAATACACGTTTTCCGCAGAGTTGCCCTGAGCTCCGGGGATTGCGAAAGAATACTCAAAGACCGTGGTGGTTGGCAATATTAATTCTTGTATTAATTCTTGTGTCTGGAAAAGAGGTTGCAGGCTCAGGGCTTGGCTTCGAGTGACCTCATGCGGATCCAATTCTAAGAACGGACCGGACGGTTCCTGGGGAACCATCCCGCCTCGCGGAGGTGTTCATCGCGAAATCCCCGTAGCCGGGCGGCCATCACTCCGCTTCGGCTTAAGTATCCAATGGCTTTGCGATGATCGGCGCGATCGACCACCGGCAGGCGTCCGATGTCGTAGCGCAACATTTTAGAGGCAGCTTCGGAGACGAGTTCGTCGGGGTGGGTCACGATCAGTCGGCTGCTGCCCGCCTCCAGTACGTCCATGGCGCCGGACGGATCTTTGTCGAGAGCGCGCAACAAGTCTCCGCGAGTAATGATGCCGGAAAGTTTTCCCGCATCGTCGAGGATCAGAAGAGCCTCGTGGCGAGCGACGGCCGGCTCGTGCCTCGCAATGCGCTCCGCTAACGCTCCAACCTTCGTGCCAGCGTTCACCGCGGGCAGATCTTTTTCCATGGTATCGGCAACTCTCGTCTGCGCAAGAACGTCGGCTTCGTAGTCCTGGTGGACGTGGAATCCCCGGCGCGCCAGTTTTTCCGTCATGATCGAAGTATGTGGCATCAGAAGCATGGCGATACCATCCGCGATAACGCTGACCAGCATGAGCGGCAACACCGAGTTATAGTCGCGAGTGATTTCAAAAGCGAAGATGATAAAGGTAAACGTGGCGCGCGACGCTGCGCCGAATACCGCGCCCATAGCCACCAGCGCGAAGGCTCCAGGGGAAAGATGTGCGCCCGGAATGAAGTGGTTTGACACCATGGCGAAGATGCCGCCCATGGCGGCGCTCCACATGAAACACGGCGCCAGCAATCCGCCGGAAGTGCCGGAGCCGAGCGAGACAGCCAGGGCAGCCGCTTTTGCCAGCATCACGACCAGCAGAAGTTTCCAGGCCAGCGAGCCGTTGAGAATATCGCCGATTGTGTCATAGCCCACCCCGAGCACGCGAGGCACGAAGAAGCCGATGATGCCCAGTCCGAGTGCGCCGATCGCCGGCCACCAGACTTGGTCAAAAGCAAGTTTTTCGAATTGATCTTCTACCCAATAAAGGATCTTGCTGAAGCCCACTGCGGCCAGGCCGCAAATCAAACCCAAGCCGAGATAAAACGGCAGCGCTCGGGGAATTTCGAAGTCCATGGGGCTGACCTGGAACATCGGCCCCAACCCCAAAAGCTGCATGTGGACGGTGGTCGCCAGTGTGCTCGCAATCACCAGCGGAATGAAGGAGCGCGACTTGAATTCAAAAAGCAGCAACTCGATGGCGAGAATCACTCCGGCAATCGGAGTATTGAAAGTGGCCGACATGCCAGCCGCCGCCCCGCACGCCAGCAAGACTTTGCGCTCCACCGCCGTGGTGTGGAAGGCCTGGCCAACCAGCGACCCGACCGCTCCGCCCGTTTGAATGATGGGGCCCTCCGCGCCGAATGGGCCTCCGGTGCCAATCGCAATCGCGGCCGAGATGGGTTTCAAGAGCGCTACCCGCGGAGCAATCCGGCTGCGATTGAACAGCACCGCTTCCATGGCCTCCGGAATGCCATGGCCCTTGATCTTGGACGTTCCGTACTTGGCCATGACACCCACGATCAGACCGCCAATCACCGGAGTGACGATCACCATCCAGCCGAGATGGTTATGTTGCGCGCTGACGAAAACAGTTGACCAGCGATGGAAGAAGAAAAGATTGGTAAAAAGGCCGATCACCTGGTAGAGGGCGAACGCTATGATGCCTGCCACGAAACCGATTGCAGCCGACAAGAGCGAGATCAGAAGCATGCGAAACTCGGCGGGCGGAGGCGAATCGGCTGCCGCCATCCTGAGGCCGGCACTCGGGGCAAGGATCGAATCCGCTGATGCTGCTGGTGTAGGAGTTTGGTCCTCGAGGCTACTCATGGATGCGTGCTGTTTTTTCCCTGGTCGGGCGAGATCTCCGAATGCTGCGGAGGCGGATCATTGCCCTCCCGCGTGATTCGTCGAAGCGCGGCCGCCAGTTCAGGCCCGGAACTGCGGAGTTCCTGGTGATGATGGAGGGCGAGTTCGGCCAGCACCTTCTGGCCTTTGGGAGTGAGCGCCAGAAGGACTTCGCGGCGATCATCATTCGCCCGCGTGCGGTGAACAAATCCGCGTGCTTCCAGGCGGTTCACCAGTTCGACGGCGCTATGGTGGCGGATTTCCATACGACTGGCTAACTCCCGGATCCGAGGTCGCACCCCGTTTGGCATGCCTTTGATCGCCAGCATAAGTTGGTACTGAACCCGCTCCACCCCTGCCTTCTTCACCGCCGCTTCGCTGAAGCGCAAGAAGCGGCGGATCTGATAACGAAACTCCGCCAGAGCCTGATAGTCCGACAAGATGAGTTTTTTCATGCCGCCGATTGTATCGTGACGCGATCCACTTGCTTCTGTAATGTATCGTAACACGATATAATGACAAAATACAAACCCTTGGACCGGTTCCATGCTCTGGTCTCTTTTACCTACTCCATTTAGAATTCTAGGTCCCGCTTGCGGGGATTCGACAGGAGCCGATTCGCCTTGATCCCGCGCTATACCCGCCCAGAAATGGGTCGAATCTGGAGCGACGAAAACCGCTTCCGCACCTGGCTGGCCGTGGAAGTGGCTGCGACCGAGACTTTGGCGGACGCGGGAACGGTTCCCCAGACGGCGGCCAAGGCTATCCGCGAGCGCGCCAATTTCAGCGTGGAACGCATCCACGAGATTGAAGCGGAAGTGCGCCATGACGTGATCGCCTTCACCACGGCTGTGGCCGAGATCGTAGGCCCGGATGCCCGCTGGTTCCACTATGGCTTGACTTCGAACGACGTGGTCGATACGGCTCAGGCGTTGCTGATCAAGCAGGCCTCGGCGCTCATTGCGCAGGATCTTGCGCGTTTGGCCGAAGTGCTCGAACGCCGGGCCTGGGAATTTAAAGACACGCCGATGGTGGGGCGCACGCACGGCATACACGCGGAGCCCATCACGTTTGGGTTCAAGCTGGCGAACTGGTATTCCGAGACGCAACGCAACCTCGTCCGCTTCAAAGCGGCCGCCGAGGATCTGCGAGTCGGAAAGTTCTCAGGAGCGGTGGGGATCTTCGCTCATCTCACGCCAGAGATCGAAGAGAAGATTTGCGCGCGCCTCGGGCTGAAGGCGGCTGCGGTCTCTTCGCAGGTAATCCAGCGCGATCGTCATGCGCATTATCTTGCGACGCTAGCCGTGATCGCCTCGACGTTGGACAAGATCGCGACGGAAATCCGCCACTTGCAGCGTACCGAGGTTCGAGAGGCAGAAGAGTTTTTCAGCGAGAAACAAAAAGGCTCGTCGGCGATGCCGCACAAACGCAATCCCGTTACCTTCGAGCAGATCAGCGGCCTGGCGCGCGTCGTGCGCTCGAACGCGCAGGCCGGATTCGAAAACGTCGCGCTCTGGCACGAGCGCGACATTTCCCACTCTTCAGTCGAGCGTGTCATTATTCCCGACTCGACCACCCTCCTTGATTACATGCTGCAAAAGACTTCCAACCTGATCGACACGATGTTTGTCTACCCCGAGCGCATGACGCGCAACCTCGAGAGCACCGGTGGTCTGGTGTTCAGCGGACAGCTCCTGCTGGATCTGGTGGAGCACGGAGTCTCACGCGAAGACGCTTACCGAATGGTCCAACAGCACGCCATGCGTGCCTGGAAAGAGGATCTCAATTTCCACGACCTGGTGCTCAAAGACAAAGAGATCACGCGCCGCGTACCGCGCCAGCAAATCGAGCATGCCTTCGACTTGAAGAGGCAACTGCGCAACATCGACAAGATTTTTGCGCGTGTCTTCAAGAATGATCGCACCCGACCGAAACCGAGCCGCAAGCGAAAACACTAGCAGTCGTATTCCAATCTCTTTTCGCGCAAGGGAGACTTCAGCCGCTCTGCAACCCCGGCGGGTACAATACGGGAGTGAGCGCGACCACCACATCGCCGGTGTCGAGCGAGACGTCGACCCAGCCTCGGCCGTATACCTTGTGGCAAAGATTTCTGCTCTGGCTGATCACGTGGACGGGAGTCCTGGTGGTACGGCTGATCGGTCCGACATTGCGATTTTCGGCGTCGTATGAAGATGACGCGCCACCCACACTAGACACACGGCCGATCGTTTATGCGTTTTGGCATAGCTGCATCCTCCCGGCGATGTATCTCTGGCGAAACCTGCAAATCAGAGTCATGAGCAGTGATAGTTTTGACGGGGAATGGATGGGGCGCATCATGCGGAAATTCGGTTTTGTGAAGGTACGGGGATCGAAGAGCCGAGGAGCCGTACGCGCATTACTGGGCATGCGCCGGGAACTCGAGCAAGGCTGGACGGTCGCTTTCACCATCGATGGCCCGCGTGGCCCGCGATACGTGGCCAAGCCGGGGCCGGTGGTGTTGGCGCGTGCAACGGGGATACCGATGGCGGTATTTCATATCGCCGTCG
>JBEKUD010000008.1:0-88104 GCA_049515395.1 Candidatus Sulfotelmatobacter sp.
GGCAAGTAGGATTGGTCAATGCGGCGTGGATGGATTCTCGGGGGGGGGCCGGAAAGAGGGAGTTGCGCTATCCTGAAGGCCGGTGCCAGAAATCATGCGCGGCAGGGCAAAATTCCATTTCACACTGCTGGTTCTCGTCATCACGGGCGGCGGCGCGGGAGCGGCGGCGCAGGCGCCTGCGAACAACGGCAGTTCCGCGGCTTACGAAAGCGGCCGCATCGCGATGCAACGTGGAGACTTGCCGGCAGCGCATGCGGCTTTCGCGAAAGCGGTCCGGCTTAATCCGCGAAATCCTGACGCTCAAAATATGCTGGGCCAGGTTTTGTTAGCGCAAGGGAATCTCGACGACGCGATCACCCATTTTCGGACGCTGGTGCGGCTTCGCCCGAAGCTGGCCATCGCTCACGCCTATCTGGCGCAGGCTCTGCAGGCCAAGGGTCTGTTGGACGGGGCGATCAGTGAACTCCGCACTGCGGTGGATTTAGCGCCACAGCAATGGCAGGCGCACCAGGCGCTCGGAGGCGCTCTTGTTTTGCAGTATAAGACGGACGAAGCAATCGCCGAGTTCAAGGAGGCAACGCGGCTAGCGCCGCGGGAGGCCGAGTTACATGACGAACTGGGGTCGGTGCTAGCTCAGCAATCGCGATTTGAAGAAGCCGAGGAAGAGTTCCGAGACGCGATAAAGTCAAACTCGGAGTATGAGCCGGCCTATTTTCATCTCGGCGTTACTCTTTCCAGCGAAGGCGAGAAACAAAAAGCTCAGATAGAACTGGACCGTGCAGTCAAGCTTGATCCCAGGGACGCGATGGCCTGGTATTACCGGGGCACAATACTCGAGGCCGGAGGCAATCCCGACGAAGCGCTGCGATCGTTCGAAGAGGCGGTCAAGCTTAAGCCTGACTTCGCACCGCTGCAAACCAGCCTGGGTCTTTTGCTGCAGCGGCGGGGAGATCCGAATGGCGCCGTGGCGGCGTTTACCAAAGTTGCCGGACTCACACCATCGGATCCGGAAGCTCACAACAATTTAGCTCTGGCCCTGCTGCAACGGGGTGAAGCCGACGCTGCCACAAAAGAATTTCAAGAAGCCATCCGGCTTCGGCCCGACGATGCTGGATTTCAAGGCAACCTGGGAACAGCGTACTTGCAGAAGACGGACTTTGAGGCCGCGGTTGCGCAGTTTCGCGTTGCTCTTAAGCTGGAGCCGGCGAGAGCCAGCCTGCACCATGACTTGGCTCTAGCGCTCAAGCTCAAAGACGACCTCCCGGGGGCGATCGCCGAATGGAGGGAGGCGATTCGCCTGGATCCCCAATTGGCGGACGCGCATTACAGTCTGGGAGTGACTCTGTGGCAGTCAGGAGATTTTGCCGATGCGGCGGAAGAATTGCGGCAAGCGATTCAGGTTCAGCCGAACTACGCAGAGGCCTACTACACGCTTGGTACAGTCCTCAAGCAAATGAATCAGCTACCTGAGGCGGCCGAGGCGCTTCGGCAGGCGATTCGCCTCGATCCGGATTTTGCGGGCGCTCACACGACGTTGGCGAGTGTGCTGCGTCAGCTGGGCGACGGCGCCGGGGCAGCGGCCGAAGGTAAAGCCGGGGCCGAAATGACCAAGGCGAAAACCGATCTGCAGGCTGCCACTTTCGCCACCAACTCCGGCCGCCGATTGCTCAGCGCCGGCGACCTTGATGGCGCGATTTCCCAGTTCCGCACCGCGATTCGCGTTGAGCCTTCCTATGCGGTGGCGCACTACGAACTTGGCCTGGCCCTTAGTCAGAAAGGTGCAAAGGAAGAGGCAGATGGGGAATATCGGAAAGCCGCCCAACTGGACCCTCATCTCATCCCGCCGGGAACGTCTGCTCCTTAGTTGAGCATTGCAGTCTTGCAGTCTTATAGATACTCCCCGCCCGCAACTTTGTGACTAGCCGCCGCGCTTGCGCACGGCCACGAGATCCGTCATCACGGGAACTCCATGGGCCACCTTCACTCGCAACAGGGCCTCGAAAGGTTTCAGGTCCGCCGCCCTGGAGACTCCCAGGACATGCAATAGCTGCTCGAGCGAATCCTGGCGGCAAACGTATTCCGCTGCCGCTTGCGTGCCGAAAGTAGTGGTTCCAGCCAGGATCACGACGGAGCGGGCGGGGTCGATGCCCGACACCAGCCCGATCACGGCGTAATCCTCTGTGGTCGGCTGGCTGGGGAGACTGGCGAGAAACAGCTTTGGCTCACCGGCTTGAGGGTGGGCGTTGAGCACTCCCAGGTCGCCCTTGCGGGGGCCGTCGGAAATCCGCTGAAAAACGAATTCCTGAGTTCCGGGGATATCCAAGAGGGTGAGATTCTCGGCCGGGGAACCGACGAGAATGAGATCGTTGTTCTTGGCATCGTCCAAAGAGAAGAGGCTGCCGCGTTTTACGCGAAGCTGCCGGTTGAAGAGGACGAAAATGTGATCGAGTTGGTGAACCGCCAGCACCTCGCCCACTCCGGTGTAATGATCCAAGATGAGGGACCCAGAGTCGGACGAGGGATTGAAGTACCGCATGCCGGTCTCCGGCCGGCCCACGAAGTTACCATTGCTGAAGATCACCCACGGCGGCTGGGAGCCAGTGACAAAGCGATTCCAAAACACCTGGTAGGCGGCGGGAATAGACTCTTTTGGATTCGTTTGAATCCGCCTGCCAGCGATCAGCACCCAGGAGAACAGCAGCAAGACCGAGAGCACCACCACTGCGATTACCCAGCCATGGTTCGATGGTTGTGCTAGTGCCTTCCAATCAGCGTTCTCCATCCTCCGGGCGCGTTCAGCCATCGGAAGAGGTGTCATGGGAACGCGGAACGTGAGCGTATAGGATCCTTTAGGCAGCTCAACGACAACGGAATCGTGCTGCCCCTCGCCGGCATAATATTCCTCCAACTTCACGCGCAGGCGTCCCGCCTGCACTCGCACCGACGAGTCGCTTTGGGGATCAAAATCACTGGATCGGCCCAGGACCTCGATGGCGATCTGGTATTCCTTGAGCGCCACGCCGGGGTGATCGAGAGCGCGGTCGGCGAGATAGCGGAGCAACTTGCAAAGCGCCTCCGAGCCTCGGAGGCTATGACTATTAATAAGCCTATCTACTTGTTGGAAGCATTGCTCTCGTCCCGCGTCGTAACTGTGGGTCAAAGCCATGTGACAATGGGAGTAACGGTCCTCCGTATTTCGACGAGCCGCAACAGTTTACTCCCGGTAACGGCATGAAACCTAATGTAACTTAACTCGATAGTGCTTTTGTACTAGGACTGCACGCTAAAGGGACAAGTCAGTTCCACGTTCTCTGGGGCATCACTTGAAAGGTCCGAGGAGGCAGTTCATGAAGAGGTCATCTTTTGCCGCTGTGGCGGCATCCGTGCTTCTCTGCGCTCTGTGGGTGCCGAAAGCATCCGGTCAGGCAGTTTTCGGAGGCATCGCTGGTACGGTCACCGACTCTTCGGGCGCGGCTGTCGCTAACGCAAAGGTGACAGTAGCTGACCAAGCGAAAGGGACAACTGACCAAGCCACAACCAACGATAGTGGCAATTACAGTGTCACCCACTTAATTCCCGACCCTTATACCGTGCGCATCGAGGCACAAGGCTTCAAAGTCATCGAGTTTAAAGACGTCGCCGTGTCGGCCGACGCCACCGCCCGCATCGACGGGCAATTTCAGGTGGGCTCGACGAGTGAACAAGTCGAGGTAACCGCGGAGGCGGAGCAACTGAAGACCGACCGCGCCGACGTCTCGATCGAGTTCAATCAGAAGTATGTGGAAGACTTGCCGATCATGAACCGCAACTTCACTTCGTTCGAACTGCTGTCGCCGGGCACCCAGAAGATGGTGGGCTGGAGCCACGCCGCGACCGAGAACCCGCAAGGCAGCCAGCAGATCTTTGTGAATGGCCAGCATTTCAGCGGCACGGCTTTTGAACTTGACGGCACCGACAATCAGGACCCGATCCTAGGCATCATTGTGGTGAACCCGAACTTGGATGCAATTCAGGAAACAAAAATCGACCTGCAGAATTTTGACGCAGAATTTGGCAAAGCACTGGGTGGCGTAGTCACAGTACAGACGAAATCGGGGAGCAATGAGTTTCACGGAGAGGGCTTCTGGTTCCGGCGCACGGACGCGACCGCGGCTCGCGATCCATTCACGCAGTACGCTGCGAATCCGGTTACCGGTAAATTCATACCATCCGACAAGTGGCAGCAGTTCGGGGGCACCATTGGTGGCCCCATCATCAAGAACAAACTGTTCTTCTTTGGCGATTATCAGGCCACTCGGGAAACGAATGGAACAACCAACCTGCTGACCGTTCCTACCGCCACGGTCAAGCAGACGTGCAATCCCGCGACTTCCACCGGCGTTTGCGATCTAAGCCAATATCTCACGGTAGAACAAGGCGGCAGCACGAGTTTAGGCATTCTGGGCGGGCAAGTCTTCAAACCGGTGGCAGGGGATGGGGGGTTGGGTCGCGTTGCCTACGCCAACAACCAGATCCCGATTGCAGAAATCTCTCCGCAAGCCGCCGCCATCCTCGCCCAATTTCCTGATCCCACCAATTCAGAGGTGTTCAATAATTACGTTGCAGCGGGATCCGGCACCTTCAAGCAAGACAGCTTCGACACGAGAATCGACTTCAGTGCCGCTCCGACGGTTCAGGTTTTCGGACGATTCAGCCTCGATTATTTCAACGTCGCAGGCAAAGGTTCCTACGGCGCGCTTGAGGGTGTGGGATTCGGACCAGGTGGATTGTCGGGTAGTTCGATCACCCATAATTATAGTTTGGCCTCTGGAGTCACCAAGACGTTCAGCTCAACGTTGCTGGCCGACTTCCGCTTCGGCTACTTCAAATACAACCCGGTCGCTTCAAAGCCAGACGTCGGAGCGACTCCGATGACTTCGGTGGGAATCCCCAACGCAAACTTAACCGGAAGCCAGGCAGCTGAAACCTCCGGTTGGGGTGGCTTTATTCTGAATCAGACACCCTCGAGTTCCTCTGGAAACGGAGGGAATTTTGGTGGTGCCACCGTGGACTGGGGGGATGGTCTGGGTGTGGCTCGTTGCAACTGCCCGCTGACGGAAAGTGAACAGCAATTTCAGTGGGTCGCCAATATCACAAAGATACACGGCAACCACCAGTTCAAGTTTGGTGGTGATTTCCGCTACGCGATGAACCTGCGTGTGCCGAGCGATGCGGGACGTACTGGAGACTATACCTTTGATTTTCGAACCACCTCCGGCGGACCGAACGGCGGCGTCGGGGGTCTTGATTGGGCGACCTTTCTGCTCGGCGATGTTACGCAAGTCAGCCGGTATGTCAGCACGAGCCTCGATGCGGCGGAACGTCAGCATCGGATGTTTTACTACGGCCAGGATACATGGCGCGTTAGTCCGAAACTCACCCTCAATTACGGGTTGCGATGGGAGGTTTACTTCCCTGAATATGTGAATGGAAAGGACAAGGGCGGGTTCGCCAATCTTGTTCAAGGTCTGGACCGCGTGGCAGGGGAAGGCAATATCGGACTGAACGGCAATATCAACAACACCTGGCATGCTTTTGCCCCTCGCTTTGGAGTCGCTTATCAATTCACCCCGAAGACTGTGGTTCGAATGGGTTATGGGCGAAGCTTCGATATGGGAGTTTTCGGCTCGAACTTCGGGCATACGGTTACCCAGACTCTACCCGTGCTTGCCGCCCAACTGGCCCAAGGCTCGAGTCAGGAAGTGCCGGCATTTACCTTGGCGCAGGGACCTCCTATCTTCACTTTCCCAGCAATCCCTGCCAATGGATTGCTCCCCGTATCGGGCCCGAACTGCTATCAGAGTGCGGTCTTCGATCCGGTCACCGGGCAAAACACCCAGCTTTGCGTGCAGCCGCATATCCGTCCAACCACCCAGCGCCTGCCAACTCTCGATGCCTGGAATGCTACGGTTCAACACCAGCTTACTAGTACGACCACGCTCGAGGTATCCTACGTCGGCAATAAGGGCACTCATGTGTTCGCCGGCGACGGGCCGACCTACAACGTGAATAATCCTTCCATGGTTGGCTATTGCGGTGACTCGGCGTGCGACACGAAAACACCTCAGGTGTACCGTCGGCCCTACTACAACAACTTTACTTACCCAGGTTTCGCGGACCCGACGAACACTCTGGCAAATTTCCCCGGTGCGCCTCGCCTGGTTCCCGGCGTCCTGCAATGCTGCTCTACTGACGAAGGCAACTACCTGGGCAATGATGCAAGCAGCAAATACGACGCGCTGCAGGTGAAGGTGGAGAAGCGCTTCTCCCGCGGCCTGCAGGTGCTCTCGCACTACACATTTGCCCACGCGTACAAATACGACAGCAGTTATTATCCGGACGACCCAGCCGTGGCTTACGGACCGGACGATCAGGTCCGAAATCAAGTCTGGGTAAACAACGTGGTTTACGAGTTGCCGTTCGGCAAAGGAAAGATGTATGGCGGCAATTCGCATCGAGCGGAGGACTTGATCATCGGAGGCTGGCAAATCAGCGGCACCACAACATGGGGCAGCGGCCTGCCCTGGACGCCGAGTACGAACGAGTGCGGCGCCGAGGAAGACGTGGGGGTATGCCGCCCCGATAAGGGCTCAGGGTCGTTCCCCCTGGGCGCGGGGTCACTTCAGCATCCAGCTGGCGGGTCCCCCTTCATACAGTTCTTCACGCCGCTGACATCGCTTACTGGACCATTTACAGATCCGGGGAACGGCCATTTAGGCAATGTCGGCGTCTTCAGTTACCGCGGGCCACGGGCACTTTATGCCGACGCCTCGATTTTGAAAAACTTCCCACTGATGGAACGTTTGAGGCTTCAGTTCCGCATGGATGCCTTCAACGTTTTCAATCATCCAGTGCTTGGGTTCAACAATAATCAAAACGGAGGAACCTGCATCGATTGCCCAGGGAACGGAACGATCACCGACATTGAGCACGACTCGTCTCCAGGTTCTGCTACCGGCATGCGCCAGCTCGAATTTGCTCTGAAGCTCATTTTCTAGAGCAGCCTGAGCTTCTGCGAAAGGGAGTCCCTCGGGACTCCCTTTTTTCTCGCATACAATAGGTACCGGAATTGGCAGGCAGGCAACAGGTGATTTCTTCCGCAGGGTTGGGCAGGCGAGCGACAGCAGTCGGATTCTTATTCCTGGTCGTGCTGTCCGTGTGGGTTTCGAGGGGGCAGAATCCGGCGGCGACTCAAGATTTGGCGACGCCTGCAAAAGCGGGGGACCGAAACGGTTATGCTGGCAACGAAGCTTGCGGCCGCTGCCATTCGAAAATCTTCGAGTCTTACCAGCGGACCGCCATGGCTCGCGCTAGCGGCCCCGCCATTGATGCCCTCACGCCAGCGGAATTCACCCACCAGGAATCAGGGGTTCACTACCGCATCTACGCCGAGGGTGGACGAGCCTGGTTAAGTTTTGATCGGCCGGGCGATTCTGAGGTTCGGGGAAAACGCGAACTTCTTTACTATATCGGCTCCGGACGTCGTGGCCGAAGCTACCTGTTTGAGACCGACGGGTTTCTGTTCGAGTCCCCGGTGAACTGGTATGCGAACAAGCAGATGTGGGATATGGCTCCGGCCTATCAGACTGCGCGCGAGATCCCGTTAAGTCTTCCTGCATATACGAGCTGCCTGCACTGTCATGCGAGCGGAATCCAACCTCCCGCGAAAGATACGGACAACCGTTATCCGAAGCCGCCTTTCCTCCACAACGGAGTGTCGTGTGAAAGATGCCATGGACCGGGAGCGCAGCATGCCACCGGAGGAGAGATTGTGAATCCGGCAAAGCTGGCCCCTGCTCGGCGCGACGAAGTTTGTATGCAGTGCCACCTCGAAGGAAAGGTGGCGATAGAGCGATCTGGCCGTCACGCCTACGAATTCCGGCCCGGGGACGAGCTTTCCGATTACGTCCGGTATTTCGTGCTGACCGATTCTCAAGCATCCAGTCTGGGCGCCGTCAGTCAGGTGGAGGCGTTGGCGCAGAGCCAGTGCAAGAAAAAATCGGGCGATGCGATGTCGTGCACAAGCTGCCATACGGCGCATCTTTCGCCCGCTTCCCCGGAACGGGTCGCTTATTACCGGGGCAAATGTTTGGCGTGTCACGGCGCAGCGTTCGCGGCGAAGCATCACGTGGATCAGCCGGATTGCCTTACTTGTCACATGCCTGCCTCCGCCAGCAGCGACGTTGCGCATACGGAGGTGACCGATCATCGCATTCTGCGGCGGCCGCAGATCGAGCCCCAGTTGCTGCAGGATCGAGCGACGGAATCTTCCCCGTCGAGACTAGTGCCGTTTCCCCCTGGCAGCAAGGGGGAATCCGACTTACGCGATCTGGCGCTCGCTTGGGAATCGCTGGTTGAAAGCGGAATGACGGTAGCGGGACCTCAAGCGCAGAGCTTGCTTTCGAAGGCTTTGAAACAATCTCCGGAGGACCCGGCGTTGCTTTCGGCCCTGGGTTACATCGAACAGAGGCATGGCGATACTGAGAAGGCGCGCGTGCTCTATCAAAAAGCATTGGCCGTCGATCCGCAGTTGGTGGATGCGAGCGTCAATCTGGCGGTGATCGAGGCTCGATCCGGCAAATTGGGGGATGCAATCGCCCTTTGGCAGAAGGCGTTCGCCTTGGCCCCGGGTCGCAGCAGCATTGGCCTGAACCTGGTTCAGGCTTACTGCAGTCAGGGAAGAATGGATGAAGCTCGGACGTACACGCTACGCGTGCTTGAGTTCAATCCCGATCTGGCTGCGGCAAAGCAAATGCTAAGGTACCTCCATCAAATGCCATCGAAATGTGGCTTATGAATGCGGGGGGGGTAGCTCACGAAAGCGTGCCTTGGGGGACCGGGCAAATTTTCAGGGGCAAATGGACAGCGGAGAGGGGTAGCCCTACAATTTTGGCAGGGCTCAAGGAAAACATGGGGAAGGGTCGATCAGTCTTGCGGTTAAGCAGCTTGCGGTTAAGCGGATGGTTGGCAGGCATATTCCTCGCTGGCATGTTTTCCGCGGTCGTAGCCCAAGCGCAGCAAAGTGCCTTCGATCTCGACGGTAAGGCCGTGGACCCCCTTGCCCATGCGTCGAGCAAGGTGGTTGTGCTGGTGTTCCTGCGCCGCGATTGCCCGGTTTCCAGCCGCTACGCTCCGGTGATCCAGCAAATCAGCGCGCGCTACCAACCTGGCGCCAGCTTTTTTCTGGTTTATCCAGACCAGGGCGAGTCTTCAGCGACGATCCGCAAATACCTCATGGATTATGGATACCGGTTGCCCGCGCTCCGCGATCCCGAGCATGTATTGGTGAAAGAGGCGCAGGCGGAGATTACTCCGGAGGCGGCGGTATTCAACCGTGAACACAAGCTGGTTTATCACGGGCGGATCGATAACTGGTATGTGGAGTTCGGCCGATCGCGTCCTGCGGCTACTACGCATGAGTTAAGCGACGCGATCCAGGCGGCGATGACGGGGAAGCCGGTGGCGGAAAACGCCGTCAAGGGAGTGGGATGCTACATCTCGGACCTGCAGTGAATGCTGCGCGCATCGGAAGGGCGGCCTGGATCGCAACGGTGGCTCTGGTGGCGTGCGCTTTGGAAACCGCGTTCGCCGGAAGGCCGTCGCAGCCGGCGGAGCAAGCGAGCGCGGGCGAACCGAACGCGGGCCAATCACAAGTCACTTTCAATCGCGATATTGCCCCCATCATTTTTGGTTCTTGTGCATCGTGCCATCGTCCCGGGGAGGCGGCGCCGTTCTCGCTTCTGACTTATGAAGATGCAAAAAAACATGCCCGCCAGATCGCTGAGGTTACGCGCACGCGAAATATGCCTCCATGGCTGCCAGACCCGCAGGAGTTGAAATTTGCCGACGAGATGCGGCTGCCCGAGGCGCAGATCGATCTCCTACAGAGGTGGTTGGATCAGGGCGCAATCGAGGGCAAACCCGCAGATCGTCCGGCGCAGCCGAAGTTTACCGAGGGCTGGCGGCTGGGAACGCCCGATCTGATTTTGAAAGCAGAGAAGCGGTTAATACTTCCTCCGGAGGGCGTAGATACTTACTGGAACTTTATATTCAGAGTGCCGATCGACGAAACGCGCTGGGTCAAGGCCGTCGAAATTCGACCGGGCGATAAACGCTACGTGCATCATGCCAATATTCTCGTCGATCGCGAGGAACAGTCGCGACGTCGAGAAGCCGTCGCCGGTGCGGGATTTGGCGGGATGGAAATCCGGCTGGAATCGCAGGTGTTCGACCCGGACAGTCACTTGCTTTTCTGGAAACCGGGCACGGTTCCCTACGTCGAGCCGGAAGGCATGGAACTTCGGCTGGATAAAGGCACAGACCTGGTTCTCAATACGCACCTGCAACCCTCAGGCAAACCCGAGACAATACAGCCAAGCATCGGACTTTATTTCGCCTCCCATCCCGCGACCAAGTTGCCGATGCTGCTGCAGCTGGAGAATGATGCCAAGCTCGACATTCCCGCCGGGCAGAATGATTTCCTCGTCACCGACGATTTCACATTTCCCGTCGACGTTGATCTTTTGGCCCTCTATCCGCACGCGCATTACCTCGGAAAAGACATTCAGGCCTGGGCCACGCTGCCCGATGGTAGGGGAAAAACGCTGATTCATATCCCGCATTGGAACCTGAATTGGCAGGCGGTGTATCGCTACACCGAACCGGTGTTGCTGCCAAAGGGTACCACGGTGAGTCTGCGGTACGTGTATGACAATTCGGAGGAGAATCCGCTGAACCCAAACCGTCCGCCTGCACGAGTAAAAAGCGGTAACAGGTCCAGCGACGAGATGTGCCATCTATGGCTGCAGGTGCTTCCGGTTAATTTTGATCCCGCTCAAGGGGATCCACGCATGCTTCTGCAGGAAGCTCTCGCCTTGCACAACGTGGCAAAGAATCCCGCGGATTTTGAAGCGCATTACAATCTGGCAGCCATGCTGCAGGCCAAGGGGAAGTTGGACCGCGCAACGGACGAATACGAAGCTGCGCTGCGCCTTCGTCCCGACGATGCGGTTGCCAATAATGCGATGGGATCCGCGCTGCTCGGAGAGGGTCGTGTGGATCAGGCAGCGCTTTACCTGGAAGCGGCGTTGAAAGCGCGTCCCGATTATTTCGAGGCGCACTATAATCTGGGCAACGCGCTAGCATCGCGGAACGATTTCGAGGGTGCGTCGAAGCAGTTTCTGCTGGCTCTGCAGGCGCGGCCGGCAGACGCCAATGCAGAAGCAAACCTGGGCAGCGCCTTGGGGGAGATGGGAAAGTTCTCCGAAGCAAAGTCGCACTTCGAGCGCGCCTTGCAGATTGATCCCGGCAACGCACTGGCGAAAGAAAATCTGGCTGAACTGCAACGCGTGATGAATCAAAGATAGTTTCCGTGTGGCAGCTGGGCGGAAAATTTCTTTTAATCTTTCTTCAGAAATGCAAATCTCTTAGGATGCGAACCATGCGGCATTTTTCGATGGCTCGATCGATAGTGCTTGCAGGCTGCGTGTGCGCGTGCTTTGCGCGCGGCCTTGCCCAGCAAACAATGCCAGACGCACCATCTTCTCAACCTTCGGCGTCGGTACCCGCGGCTGACCTGACACCGGCGCGCAAGTTGCTGCAGGAGGGAAAATTTGACGAGGCTATCGCTAATTTGCAATCACTGCAAGCCGGTAATCCGCAGGCGAACGGCCTCGATTTGGAACTAGGTACGGCCTATTACAAGAAGAGTGACTTTCCCAAAGCGATCGAGTATTTGAAGAAAGCTTGGGCTGCGGATCCGCGCAATGGTGAGGCCATGCAGTTGCTGGGTCTCTCTTATTACCTGGGCGGACGTCCGGCGGATGCGATTCCGCTGCTCGAAAAAGTGCAAGGCTGGTATCCGCGAGCGAATGTGGATGCCGCGTACATTCTGGGCATCTGCTACATCCAGAGCAAAGAGTATCCGCGCGCGCGCGCGGCATTTGCAAGAATGTTCGACGTTCCGCCCGATTCCCCCGCCAGCTACATGTTCACCGCGCGGATGTTGTTGCGCCAGGAGTTCGATCCGGTCGCCGAAGAGTACGCGCAGAAGGCTGCGACCTTGGATCCCAAGCTTCCGCTGGTTCACTTCCTGCTCGGCGAATTGTATTTGTACAAATCTAGGGTTCCCGAAGCCATTGCGGAATTTCAGAAAGAACTGGCGGTCAATCCCGGCCACGCGCAAACCTATTACAAGCTGGCCGACGCCTATTCCCGGCTGCAAAAGTTTGAAGATGCCGAACGCCTTTTGCAGCGCTCCATCTGGCTCGACGCCACGTCCACCGGCCCTTACATCCTGATGGGAAAAGTGTTGGAAAAGAAGGGCGAGTTTGCATTGGCTGTGCGCGCTTTACAGCGGGCCGCGACCCTCGACCCGAACAACCCCACAACTCACCATTTGCTGGGACAAGCTTACCGCGACATGGGGAAAAAAGAAGAGGCCGAAAATGAATTGAAGCTGGCCGAGCAATTGCAGACCCAGCAAGGTTCTCATCCTTAATGATCTTGTCACTGCGGGGGCGCGGGTAACGGACGATTCTGCTCTGCCGCCAATCGCTCTGCCAGTTCCTTGGGCAAATCGTGCAGGAGTTCGAGAAATGCCGCATTGGTCCATCCGAAACCCACAACATTCATCTTGTAGCCAAGTTCCGCGTGCACATCGGAGGAGCGACTGACCACGTTGTATTTTTCGACGATATAGCCGTCACGGCGAAAGTTCTCCGCCACCATCGACAGGAATTCATAGGAGATCCGGTCGGCATCGGTGTTGAAGCCGTAGCGGCGAAGGCCCTCGACAGACAGCATCTCGATGTTTCCCCAGCCGTAGGGCAAATCCCATTGCGCTCCCGAATCTTCGGTGCTCATCGACAATCCGCCCGGCCTCTCGAGGATCGTCAAGTTCTTTTCGATGGCTCGAGCCTGTTCTGGCGTGGCCAAGCCCGCCCACAGAGGATAGAGGGCTGTCGCATAGCGGTAAGAGGATCTTTGACCGGTTGTCAGGTTGTAATCGAAGAAGAATCCCGCTTTGTCATCCCACAGGTAGCGAGTGATGAGTTGCTTGCGTTTCTCGGCGCGCTTGCTCCACTTATCGGCGTCGGCGTCGCGGCCCAGCCACCGGCTGATCTGCTCCATATCTTTCTCGGTTTTGTAGAGAAGACTGTTGAGGCATACGGGTGCGTAGTGCTGGGTGGCAGCGCCGAATGGGGCAAAGCGAAAACTTACATCGAATCCGGATTCCCGCATCGAGCGGTCACCCTTGTAATAATCCGAACTCAGCTTGTATTGGTGCGGCTCGTCGCACCCGGCGTGAGCCGTGGTATGCGAAACATCGCAGATCTGCAGGGCGTAAGGAGATCCCGCAACTGACTGCTCGACAACTGGCTGCTCGACCACTGACGGCTGGACCGCAGGCAAGCTCTCGTGAATGTAGCGATCCGCTTGCGCGGGATGAAAGAAAAAATAGGTCGCGACCTTGCGGTAGAATCCGCTCTCATCCTGTACCGCCTCTTGGGGAGGACCCTCCCCGAAATCGTAGTAACGGGACAAACCGGTGTCACCGGCAAGGTGAGGGTCACGGTTCCACATTTCATAATCTTTTTCCAGGTCAGCATAGGCCTTCGTTAGCCAGACGGGATCGGGGTGACCGGATTTCTGCAGCGCATCGTACACATCGACAAACATCGAACTCAAAAAAGGTGGCTGTGAACGAGTCAGATAATAGGTCCGGTTGGCATTGAGCATGGCCCCGTAGTTCTCAACTTCGAAAAAGAAGTTGTCGACCATGCCACGAGCCAACTCCGCACGGCCGGCACGAAGCAGCCCGCGAATGATGAAGTAGCTATCCCACCCGTACATTTCGTTGAAACGTCCTCCGGGGACGACATACTTGTTCTCGAGATAGAGCAGTCCGGGAGGCTGTATTTTGGCGGTGTCGATTTCGCCGAGATGGTGAATCTCGACGGGCAGATGCGCGACTCGCACATCGCACTTGCTGGTAAGCTTCTGCAAAGCCGGTGGCTCGCTAAAGCCCGCAGGCAAATACAGTACCGGCGCGGCTTTGATCTTGGGGTCGACCAAGCTCTCACATTCGCTCATCGAGCGCGTCAGGGTATCCCACGCCGAGGAGATGTATTCCAGAATTGGCTTTAATCCTTCTCTTTTTTTGGCATCGGACTGCGCTGCGGCATTTTGGCCGCAATTCGCTGGAGACGATAGGACTAAACAAAAACCAAGGGTGAGGCCGAGCCCGCGACGAGCAAGTCTGGGATAGTGGGGTTTCATGCGCCTAGAAAATGCGGCTCTTCATCTTACGCCGCGGCGCTAAGTCCTGCAAAATGAATTCGATGAAGGAAGGAGACCGGACCGCTTAGTGTGTTCCATAGCTGCTGCAAAGGTCATTGCCCACAAATCGCCGGTTCGCTCATCCTCCTTGGGGGAAAGGTCATTCGTGCCAACGCTTACTTTCCCCCCAGGGTAAGTGCCATTCTCCAGCCATTTTGCCTAGACCCGGCTGCAGTTCTTTCGCCGCACACACCGCTCCCCTAGCGCCGCCGCAGCGTAGCGAAGCCTCTGCACAAGCGTAGCGGAGCGGAGGCGGCGCCATACCCAGCTTCAACGCATTATAAAAGGGCGCCCCTTTGAGGTAGGTTTTGAGTGTGAACCAAAACTCTACCGAAAGGAGCACCCGTATGGACATTAAGTATATCGGCATGGACATTCACAAGGAAACGATTTCGATTGCGGTGATGAACGGCGAGGGAAGAGTGGTAATGGAGTCGGTCATCGAAACCAAGGCGAGCACGATCTTGCAGTGTATCCAGGGGGTACACGGGGACTTGCATGTGACGTTGGAAGAGGGGACCTGGGCGGCTTGGTTGTATGACCTACTGAAGCCACACGTCACGAAGTTAGTCGTGTGCGATCCACGGAAAAACGCTCTGCTGAAGGAAGGCAACAAGAGCGACAAGATTGACGCGCGCAAGCTCGCCGACCTGCTGCGCGGCGGATATCTGCGGCCGGTCTACCATGGAGAGAACGGCCTCCGAACCTTGAAGGAACTGGCCCGGAGTTATCTGACGATCAGCAAAGATCTCACCCGGGTGATGAATCGGGTCAAGGCGCTATACCGAAGCTGGGCAATTCCCTGCGAAGGTCAGCAAGTCTATGCTCCGCGGCATCGCGCCGAGTGGTTGAACAAGATCGGAGAAGTCGGCGTGCGCCGGCGGGCCGAGTTCTTCTACCAACAGCTCGATGCTCTGCGAGCTTTGCGCCAAGCCGTGCGGCAGGATCTGTTGGCCGAGAGCCGGAAACATAAGGCGGCGAAACTACTGCGTCAGATTCCTTCGATCGGCCCGATCCGATCTGCTCTGCTGATCGCGCTGATCCAGACTCCGCATCGTTTCCGCACCAAGCGGCAACTGTGGACTTATAGTGGTCTCGCGATCGATACGCGCGACAGTGCGCAATACCGATATGTTGGCGGACAACTGCAGCGTTCCAAAAAACCCCAGCAGATCCGCGGGCTCAATCAAAATCACAATCATGACATGAAAGCCATCTTCAAGAGTGCGGCGAGCGCGGCCAGCAGCCGGGAGGGAGCGTTCCACGATTTCTACCAGGGCTTGCTCACGAAAGGCATGAAGCCTGCGATGGCTCGCCTCACTTTGGCGCGAAAGATAGCGGCGATCACTCTCGTCGTCTGGAAGAAAGGAGCACATTTCGACGCGGAACAACTGAAACCGCAAGCAGCTTGAGCGTCTCGGACCAAGAGTCCGTTCCATTCCTTGGGGATCATCCTTGGTGATGGCAATCGGGTTTCTTCTTGAGACGCTCGGGTCGAGGGAGAGTATCTATTCAGAAGGTAGGCGATTTGTGTGCTTCGGCACCCAGTCTCCACTTCAACCCTATGCCCCCTCGCACGACCCAAGAAAGCTGTAGGCCACGAGTCTCAGATAGGACCATGGTTGGCAACTCTGCAACCAGGTTAGCTTGTGAGTTTCAGAAGAACCGAACGCCGTCATGACGAACATGAAATCCCCACAGGAAGGAAGAAACACGGGGACCCCGTCGCTCCGCGGCATACAGGGCCGCTCCACGGCAGGGCTCAACGGTCAAGCAGCTAAAGAAGAAGTGTCGGCAGTGTGGCGGGGGGGCTGGATGCCGGAAAATATTTCTGGCGGTCCGGCAGGGAGAAGTGTTTTTCACTTGACATCCCCTTTAATAGGACCTTCTGAAGTGGGGCGCTCTCTCATAATGCATTGACCTGATCGGCCCGATTCTCATGGGAAGAGTGCTAACCCCCTTTTATAATGCGATCACAACAGCTATCGCACCTTCGTCGCCAGAATCGACATGAACTTCTTGAATTCGCCGCCGGATTCACCCTGATAAAGGGTCTGTTTGAAGGAGGTCGGCGTGATGTCAGAGAAGATTTCCTTCAACGTAACCCTCTTTCCGTTCTTTTGCCATTCGTCCGTTGCCACCACTTGGCTGCCTTCCCATTTGGCCCCTTGCTTTAGGACCACGCAGCCGTCGGGATTACCGCTGTCGCACCACGTCACTTGATACCTCTGCGCATTGTTGTCCCACCATGCGACACCCAAGCCAGAAATCTCTCCTTCATCGCCCGTAGAATGGTAATCCTCGATCAAGGAAAGCCCTCCCGGACCCGGCCTCCACACTTCCTCGCCCCTTCCCCCGCCACCCTTGGGCAAGCCCTCATTGGGCTCGATTTTCAGCGTTATAGACCACGTGCCGGACAACGCTTCGACCAATCTCCTAATCTGGGGGCTCGGCTGCAGCGAGGAGGGTACAATCGCGCTCGAAGATTGTGCAGATGCGATGCAGCTTAAAGCCAGAACGACTACGAGGTGCAGCGTATTTGACATGATCCGCTCCGAGCCGCGTACGCGGTTCCTTTGGCACCCAGCAGATAACTGACTTTGCGGGAGCCTTCCTTCTCGCCGGGCTACGCCCACCAATACTCCGCCCAGGTCCCGGCAAGTTTCCTGGCTGCTTCGCAAAGACCCTTCGGGTTCGGGAAGATGCTATTCCCTTGGGGTCCTTGATCGACGACATTTCCGAGTCTCTGATATCTGGCCTCAGGGGGTGAGCCGCATTGGTCATCGTGTCGCAGTCCAGAACGAAAATATAGGTGTCTTTCCAGACCCACGGACTCGGCTTTTGGTTAAACTGCGCCAGGTCACCCGTCTTCGACAGCGTGCTGGCGGCTTCCATTAACTTGGCGACGACCTCCTGGGGTGTTGCCTTGTCCTACCCCGCAAAGACACTGGACATTGCGGCGATGAGCAGAGCCGCCGCCAGAGCGCCGAGGATTTTGCAGTTGTTCATACGCGTCCTCCTTGAGGCTGCCAATTTTGCTCCCCTTGACCGAGGAACGCAATCTATTTCCCCTGAATGGATTTAGGCGACATCTTGACTTTCCCTAGTTCGGCAAACTCAATCCAGCGGAGACTTTCAAGACTGGGCCGGAATACGGGTTGCGAGCGCTCACAAGCGTGTTCCCCGGTTGTTGGCGAGAATTTTCCTCTTCGGTTGTGGTTCAAACCCGTTCTAGTCGATTGAGCAACTTGCGGCTGCGAGCCTTCATTGCAGGTGTACCGCTCCGAGTCGCTTGACGCAGAATTTCGATCACTGCGGGTCGAATAGTGATGTCACCTGCCGTCAAGTCGGCCAGTCCCTGAAGAGCGAAGGTTTTGACAATGGAACTACGGTCCTCCAAGTATCTGCTCAGCAAAGAAATCGCGAGTTGCCGTTCCTTGGAGTTCAGAGGAAGCTTTGGAACCATGACCGCCAGATGCCAACGCAATTCTGGTTCATTGGTTTCGGCCATCAAACTTAGCAATTCCTTTTTGTAGGGCTGAAGCAAGTCAGGAATCTTCCGCACAACCTTCTCAGTCGCATCAGCAGCTCGCATTCGCAGCAAGCGATCCTCAGACCAACAGCCCTTTATCAGTTCTGGAAACAGTGCCTCATCCCGGGACACAATCGCCGCCACCTCGTTGGAGCGACCGACCGAACGGCGATCTCCCCCCTCAAGAAGAGCAAGGATGTTTTGTCGGGATATCGAGCCAAATGATACGGCTGGTTTTCGGAATCGTCGGTCACTCGCGGGTTGCATCGCACCGGCCTCCGAGTTTCGCGCGTTCTCGGTATCTTCGTACGGGGTTCGATAGTGACGTGCGATTTCGGCTTCGAGACAAGCCGCTGGACTGTATCCTAAACTGTATCCTGCGGAGGCGAAATTTTGGCAGAATGAGGCACCGTTGGCAGACTGAGGCACACATAAAACGTTGAAAACACCCGCTTGCAGACTGAGAAACGCTTTGTCGATTGCTTTGGCCGATCACTGGAGCCGAGTCCTACGTCCATGAAGAGGGCAAGTCAATGAAGGCGATGGGGTCGGTTGTGGCTCGAAAGGATTACTGTCAGCAGGTTCGGTTGTCCGTTTCATGGAAACGGGATCGGGCCTCTAGCGAACTAAGCCACGTCTGGAGAGCAATTCCGGAGTGCTTTTCTATGTACAAGAAGCGCAGACCCATCATAAAGGAGTCGCTCCAAACTATATCCGCTTTGCCATAAAAAGCCTGGGGCTCGACGCTTGGCAGCTCGAACTCCACGTTAACGACTCCGGTCAGGCTTACTGGAGCCATTAGCTTGATGGACAATCCGCCCTCACTTACGTTCTGCATCCGGCCGGTGAAGGAATGCCCAAGAGGATTCCGAAACTGCACCGGCAAATCAACTTCGTAGCGGAAATACCGGCGATGTTCGCGTTCCATCTTGGCCATGGCGATGTCGACGACGCTCCGCAATCGAGTCTGCTGAATCGGTTTGCAGAGTACGAAGTCGGCTCCCAGATCGAGAGCTTCCTCGGTGCTTGTCCAATCTTTTACAACAGCCAAAATAAGAGTTTGCTTGTTCGCGGGGGCCTTCCGTAGCTTGCTGAGTGCCTTTGTGCCTCCGGGCACGTCATCACAGTCGATCACGAGTCCATCCAAATGCCGGCGGGAGACGAACTCGATCGCACTCGCAGAATCCTGGCGGAGATGGAGCGAGGCTCCGTGCGTCCCCAAACTCGCTTGGACATGACCTAACAGGGTAGGATCGCTAGTCACGACTAAGCACTCTAAGCCCATTTTGCGATCTTAGCGAATGGCGCATGGGCGGCTGTAGTGACAGACGTGCATGGCACTTGTGACGGCTGGCTGTGGCAGAAAAGGATTCTTGACGAAACTTCCTGGCGAACCATCGTCATCTCACCGGTTGATTGCGTCGTTCCATTGAAATGGCATTGATTTCGGCAGCTTACGGTCTGAGCGCCGCACTATGGTGAGGGGATCTGAAGGTCCGATACGATGTTCGAGTAGCCACTTTCCTGGTTGCTCGCATTCACGGCGGTCGTGGCATAGCAGTAGGACGTGCCGCCCGTGACGCCCGAATCCGCATACTGTGTGCTGGTATTCAATACCGAGTTGATTCTGAAGAAGGCTCCACAGGAGTCGCTGTATACCGCGCGATAGATGTTATAGCCAGTTATATCCGCCGAGGTGCTCGCGTTCCACGAAAGATTGACCGTGTGTGTCGATGCGCCAGTGCTGGCCGCCGGCTCGGGCGCTGAAGAAGACACCCCCACGCAGCCAAGCAACGCTGCCGTTGCTCCAAGGCTGAGGATTTCCAAACTACGTCTGACCAGAAAGGCTCGCATCTTCATATACGACTTCCCGCCGCGCGGACGAGATAACCAAGAATTGTAAACCACCGAGGCGGGCGAAGTTAAGTCAGAGCTTGCGTTGAAAACTGGCGTCCACGGTGCATTGGACGGCCTGTGCATCGGCCGCCGGCCGTTGAACCTACAGCGTTGTCCACTAGGTCTTGAATAGCCCTGAAGCGGAATTGCCGGCGAAGAATCGCGAATTGCAGCTCATACCGGGGGCCAAGATCGCATTTGTGCTCCAGCTATGTCATTGAAAAAACACATGCAAGCTCCTTGTAGCGAGCCCCGGTAATAGCGCCCGACCTCAAATCTGACTGCTGCAAAACTGCGGCAAGGAGACGACTATCGTCTTGTGAGAAGGAATTGGAAGTCCTTGCGAGGGCCTTACTTAAGAACACGCTCTCCTTTAAAGGATGGAACCTCGATGCGCTCGAAGCATTTATCCCAGATGGCGGAGTTCGTGTTGATTGCGGTTGTCCCGTATTACCCCCTGGGAAAGGCCAGGGCGCCCATTTGCTGCCTAAAATATACAAGACCGAGAACAGGGCCTGTGTTTGCTGCAACGCCGTGAAAGGCAACTACGACCCATCCGGGGGGAAGGAGCTGGGCTCGACCTCACGAATGATAAAGTTCGTCGAAGACTTATCCTCAAGGCTAAGCAGAAAATAGAGAGAAAAAGAACTGAGTGGGAACGCGAGTTTGTCGAGACTAGCAAAATTCCTTTTGAGGAAGCGGTAAAGCAGTATCGCAAATGTAAGAACGCCGCCTCAACATAGTTCAGCCTTGGCGCAGACTTTGGGTACGGCTCGGAAAGCTCGGAAAGGTAGAGCGCTTTCTCATTTCCCCGCCTGAGCGTATGATTCCTCCGCCGTTCACTCACTCAAAACAGGAGATGCCTATGAAGAAGCTCTACGGGCTCGTCGTGCTTGCGTTGTTGGTGGCGCCTGCGTTGTTCGCGCAGGAGCACTACACTGAAGGCCCCATTTGGCGGGTAACATTGATTCGGGTAAAACCAACGCACATGGATGACTACCTCACCATGCTGCGCCAGAGTACCAAGTCGGTCTACGAGGAAAGTAAGAAACAGGGTTCCGTCATGGACTACAAGGTCTTCCTCAAGGAGACCAAGAACAACCCTGAAGATTGGGACATCTGCATTGCCGTCGAATACAAGAACCATGCTGCCTTGGACGGTCTGGCCGCGAAGGGAGAAGCCATCCGCGACAAGATCCTGGGGGGCAAGGCCCCGGCGCAGCAACTGAATGAGAAGCGAGCGGAAATCAGGGAAGTCATCAGCTCGGAGTTGTTGCAGGAAATCTTCCTGAAATAGAAGCCGAGCGTCGAATCGTCGGGGCCGGACAATCCCGTACGGCCCATTCGTCTTCGCTATTGATACGTTTCAATAGAGGCATTCTGCGTGCTAGAATTCGCCGCCGAGGAAGATATGCCGACCACTCGTACAATCTCCATGATCCTTCTCCTTCTGCTGATGATTCCGCCCGCTTCACGGCTCGCGCCCGCTCAGGCCGTCACGCCGCCAGCGAAGCTCTCGGTGCACTGGGAAGAACTCACGGCGAGAGATTTCGGTGAGGGCATTCAGCGCTCGCAGGGAACGTGCCTTCTACCCTTCGGCATCCTGGAGAAGCATGGCCCGCATCTGCCGCTGGGTACCGATCTGCTGGACGTCCGTTATGCCGCGCTGCGCGCGGCTGAGCAGGAGTACGCCGTGGTTTTTCCGGAATATTATTTTGGACAGATTGCCGAGGCCCGTCACGAGCCGGGAACCATGGCGTACAGCCGCGAAATGCAACTCGCGCTCTTGCAGGAAACTACGGACGAGATGGCCCGCAACGGTTGCAAGAAAGTGATTATCGTCAACGGCCACGGCGGTAACGAGAGCCTGCTGCCATATTTCGCGCAGACGCAACTCGACAAACCGCACGACTATGTGGTGTATGTTTTCGATCAGCGCACGCCATCGACGGGAGGGCCGCCGAAGAAGACTTCCATCGACATGCATGCGGGCGAAAGTGAAACGTCCAAGATGATGATCTCGCGTCCCGACACAGTGCACATGGATCGAGCCACAAGCGAATCCGGTGCCGACCAGCACCGTCAAAATCTTCCTCAGGACGCTTATACCGGCATTTGGTGGTACGCGCGATTTCCGAACCACTACTCGGGAGAAGGGGCTGCGGCGACGCAGGAACTGGGCAAATTTCAAATGGATTGGTGGATTGGGGCAGTCGTCAGGACAATCCGCGCCGTGAAAGCCGATGACGTTAGCCGGAAGCTGCAGAACGAATTCTACGAGAAGAGCAAGCATCCGCTCGATACGCAGCCATGATGCAATGGGAAATGCTAGGTGTTGAGGGCTTCGTCATGGGTGTTAGGTCGCGAGGTCTTAGGTCTTAGGCTAAGACCGATGAGCTAAGACCCCACGCCGCTACCCTTCACCCTAGCATCTGCCCGTACTACGAATTTCCAATCAGCGCACCGGTGATGAACACCAACACTCCGCCCAGGCCGACCTGGAGCGCGGCAGAGATCCAGGGACTATCCATATAACGGTGACGGATCCAGGTGATGATTGCGAGTTCGGCGAGCACCACCGCGCCTGCAGCCCACAGCGCCACACGAAAGTCCTTCAGCAAAAACGGGAGCGTATGTCCAATGCCGCCGAGAGCGGTCATGGCGCCGCAAATTACCCCGCGCACCCAGGGATGTCCGCGACCGGTAAGGCTGCCATCGTCGGAAAGCGCTTCGGCAAATCCCATGCTAATGCCGGCGCCCGCCGACGCGGCGAGGCCGACCAGGAATGCGTCATTGGAGTTGTGCGTAGCGAATGCGGCCGCGAAGACCGGCGCCAGGGTAGAGACGGAGCCATCCATCAATCCGGCGAGCCCGGGCTGGACGATTTGCAGTACGAACAGCCGGCGTTGCGCACGCTCTTCGTCGGCCTTCACATTGGCGGGAAGTTTTTCTTTGTCGAGTTCTTGCGCACGCTCTTCGTGTTCGCGCTCTTCATTGATGAGGTCGTCGAGCAGTTGCCGGACGCTGGCGTCCTGGGTGCGGGCCGCGGCTTTTTCGTAAAAACGGCGGGTCTCCACTTCCATGGTGCTGGCTTCCTTGCGAACCGCCTCGATGCGCAGCGGGCGAATCAGCCAAAGAGCCGGCCGCTCGACAAATCCGCGAACGTCCTGGCGGCGGATCAACGGAATGTGTTCGCCAAACTTTTGCCGGAAGAGCTCGATCAACCTTCTGCGATGACCCGATTCCTCTTCGCGCATGCCTTCAAACATCGCTGCCGACGCGGGATAATCCTGCCGCAGACCCTCGGCGAAGTCGGCATAGACGCGCTCATCCTCTTCTTCCAGGGCGATAGCCAATGCCAGCACTTCGCGTTCACTGAGTTCGTGAAATTTTTTCATCGCGACCTAGCTTACCTTTCGAAGCTCAGGTTAGACAAATGGGGAAACGGGAGTATATCCCATGAATGCTGCCTTCGGTGCTACTATCCAGTGCATGGCGCCCCGGAAAACTCACGCGTCCGCCAAGCGCGACCATCGAGCACACCCCGGTAAGAAAACCAAGAAGTCCATTGTGCACGATGCCGCGCACTCGCCGGAACTGGTCATCATTACAGGGATGAGCGGTTCGGGCAAAGCCTCCGTGCTGAAGGCGTTTGAGGATTTGGGTTATTACTGTGTCGATAATCTTCCCGTGGAACTGATTCCGCGGTTCGCGGAGATGGCGATGCAGTCGACCGAGATTCGCCGCACCGCGCTGGTGGTGGATGTCCGCGAGGGCTCGAAACTCGATCAATTTCCGGGCATTCTCAAAGCTGTGCGGCGCGTGATTCCCACCAGGGTCGCGTTCTTGGAAGCGTCCGACGCGGTGCTGCTGCGGCGTTTCAGCGAGACGCGCCGACCGCATCCCTTGGGTACCAACACGCCGGTGAATACTTCGCTCAAGGCCGAACGGCGTCATTTGGCAAGCATCCGAGCCCTGGCGGACATTGTCATCGATACCTCGAAGTTCAACGTGCACGAATTGCGCGCGAACGTTACGGAGCGTTTCCGCGAGCAAGCCACGGAGAGAAGCATCCTGGTTTCCAGCGTGAGTTTCGGCTTCCGCCACGGTGTGCCCGAAGAGGCCGATCTGGTATTCGATGTTCGATTTCTACCCAACCCGCATTTTGTGCCGGAATTTCGAGCGCTTACGGGTCGCGATAAACGCGTGGCGGAGTATATTCGGTCTTTTCCGCAGACCCAGGAATTTATTCTGCGCATCTCCGATCTCCTTATTTATCTTTTGCCGCACTACATTCGTGAAGGCAAGAGCTATTTGACCATCACCTTTGGCTGCACAGGCGGGCAGCACCGGTCCGTGATGATCGCCGAAGAAGTGGGCAAGCGCCTGCGCAAAGCGGGATACCGCATGAGAATTGTGCACCGAGATATGCCGAAGTAGCAGGGAACCAGTCGTTCGTCATTCGTCGTTGGCCGCTGAAAATCCAGCTCCTGATCGCCTTTGGACCAAACGCCCAACGACAAAAGGCCAACGGCCGCAGTAAAATAGCCCCTTGCATACCATGCCTACGCCACCGCCAGTAAGCCACCGCGGCCTGCTCGGAGCCGTATGCGGCAACTGATCCGCCTTGTCCGCTACGCGGTCCCCTATGGGTGGCAGATTCTATGTTCCGTAGTTCTGATGGCCTTGGTGGGAGCGCTGGACGCGTTCAAGTTTTTGCTGATTCGTCCTATCTTTGACCGAGTGTTGAATCCGTCTACCGGGTCGAAAGACATTCAGTTATTTGTCATTCCGATTACGCACCACCCCGTTTTCCTGCAGCAGTTGGTGCCGCCCCGCTTCACCAATGCGTGGACCATGGTTGCGGTCGCCCTGGTCGGGTCGACGGTGCTGAAGGGAATTTTCGACTACAGCGGCACGTACCTGGTGAACCATGCCGGTTTCGGCATGATCACCGATTTGCGCGACGACCTTTACAACGCAATCATGCGCCGCTCGGCAGCATTTTTTTCCAAGCACGCCACCGGAACCCTGCTTTCCGCGATCATCAACGACATCGAGCGCGTGCAATATGCCATGTCCACGGTGCTGGCGGAATTTCTGCAGCAGTTCTTCACTTTTATTTCGGTGGCCGCGGTGGTAGTGGTGTTAGGAGGGAAGCTTGCCTGGGTACTGTTGCTGTTCGTCCCCGTCATCGTTTATTCTTCGCGCAAGATCGGGTCTCGCGTGCGCTTTACGACGCGCCAAGGTCAGGACAAGCTGGCGGAGATCCAGAACATTCTGCACGAAACCATCACCGGCAATCGAATCGTGAAGGCGTTCAACAGCGAAAAATGGGAGATTTCCCGATTTCGCGGAGCGGCCCGCCGGCTCTTCCGGGCGAACCTTCGTTCCGTGGCAGCGACGGCGATCAGTTCTCCGCTGATGGACATTTTTGGCGTGATCGGAATTGCGTTGCTGCTGAACCTGGGGCGTCAACAGGTCAAACATGGCGAAATGACCCCCGGCGTTTTCGTCGCTTTCATCACGGCAGTATTTAGTCTCTACAATCCAGTCCGTAAATTTGCCCAGTTCAACAACAATTTCCAGCAGGCTTTGGGCGCCTCCAGCGAGATCTTCAAGTTTATGGACATCGAAGATGATGTCCGCGAAAAGCCGCATGCCAAACGCTTGCCGGCATTCTCGAAGACGGTGCAATTCGATCACGTCAGCTTCTCGTATGGCAGTGAACAAGGCGATGCTGGCGTGCTGCACGATATCAATCTCGAAGTTCGCCACGGGGAGGTCGTGGCGATTGTGGGGTCCAGTGGCTCAGGGAAGAGCACTCTGGTTCACCTGATTCCGCGCTTCTTCGATGCCACGCAAGGGCGCTTGCTCATTGACGGCAACGATGTATGCGACGTCACGCTTGCGTCGCTGCGGGAGCAGGTCGGAATCGTGACGCAGGAGACGGTGTTGTTCAACGACACGGTTCGCAACAATATCGCTTATGGCCAGCCGCACGTGGCGTTGAAAGAAGTTGAGGCGGCGGGAAGGGCTGCATTGGCGCACGATTTTATCCATTCACTTCCTGCAGGGTACGATGAAGTGATCGGCGAGCGCGGTGTGCGTCTTTCCGGCGGGGAGCGGCAGCGCATCGCAATTGCGCGTGCCATCCTGAAGAATGCGCCGATTCTCATTCTGGACGAGGCCACTTCGGCGCTCGACAGCGAATCGGAGGCGTTAGTGCAGTCGGCGTTGCATAATCTTATGAGCGGCCGGACCGTGTTCGTGATTGCCCACCGGCTTTCGACGGTGCGGCGGGCCGATCGCATCGTGGTGATCGAAAATGGCGCCATTGCGGACATTGGCACACATGAAGACTTGATGACGAAGCTGGGTACTTACCGGCGCTTGTACGAATTGCAGTTTGCCGACGCCGAACAGAAACTGGAGCCGGCGCGACCGAATTAATGGTGCCGATCAGGATTTGGTAAATCTTATGCCTCTCCGTTCGATGACAGGTTTTGCGCAGGTCAAAGGTGAACTGGTAAGCCAGGCGGAAGGCAATGGCCGGCTGGCCTTCTCACTTTCTCTAAAATCGGTGAATCATCGTTTTCTCGATCTGCATTTTCGCTTGCCCTCAGGCTCCGATTCGATCGAGATGCACCTTCGCCGGCTGCTCAAGGAAAAAATCGCCCGCGGGCACGTGGAGGTGGCGCTGAGCCTGGAGCGCGGCGGCGGCGAACCTCTGGCGCTAAATCGTCCGCTGGTGAGCGCTTACATCGCGGCGTTTCGCGCGGCGGCCACGGAGTTCTCCGTGCCAGCTGAACCTGATCTCAATGCCATCCTGCGCATTCCCGGCGCGCTCGATTCTGTCGGCGACGGAGTCGACGGAGTGTTGGAGACCGCGGTCCTGGCAACGGTTGGAGAGGTGCTGGATCGATTGAATCAGATGCGCGAACAGGAGGGCCGCAGCATCGAGCGCGAACTCCGGGAGCGCATGGCGCATCTTCGCGAAGCGGTCAACGTGGTGCAGGAGCACCGTCGCACCATGCTGCACAGCTATCTGGAGCGGCTACAAGGGCGGCTTCAGGAGTTGCTCGGCGCCAGTCCCGACCGCGAAAGAGTGCTGCAGGAAGCAGCTCTTCTGGTGGACCGAAGCGATGTGCAGGAAGAAGTGGTACGCCTGGAAAATCACATCCAGCATTTCCTCGGTTTTCTGGACCAACATGGGGAGGTAGGGAAGAAGCTGGACTTCCTGCTGCAGGAAATGAATCGTGAAGCCAACACCTTGCTTTCGAAAACTTCTGGCCTGGCGGGCGAAGCGCTGAAGATCACCGAGGCCGGACTTAGCATGAAAGCGGAGATCGAGAAATCGCGCGAGCAGGTGCAGAACCTGGAATGAGTTCTCCTCACAAGCCACTTGTCTATATCATCTCGGCCCCTTCTGGCTCCGGCAAGTCGACGCTGGTCAATGAACTGCTGAAGAAAGTCACCGACTTGGAATTTTCAATTTCCTATACCACGCGGGCTCCGCGGGGCAGTGAGATCAATGGGAGACAATACTATTTTGTGTCTCGTGTGGATTTCGAGAAGATGATTCAGCAAGGAGCGTTCCTCGAGCACGCGGAGGTGTTTGGAAATTATTACGGGACGGCACGGCGTTTTCTGCACGACGCCGAACAACATGGCCGCGACCTTTTGCTGGACATCGATGTGCAAGGGGCCAAACAGATCCAGGACAAACTGCCGGACGCAGTTAGCATCTTCATTCTGCCTCCGGATCGCACGACGCTGGAGGAGCGGCTGCGCAAGCGCAGCGAAGACAGCGACGAAGTGATCGACCGGCGGCTGGATACAGCCACTCGCGAGATTGAGAATTACCCGCGGTACAACTATATTCTCGTAAACGATCAACTGGAGGATTCCATCAAGTTATTGCGGGCGGTCGTACGCGGCGAACGCTTGCTGCGTTCGGGGCGGCCGCTATCCGAGGATGAAGCAAAGATTGTGGCGCTGGGCGATTGCTGCCGGTTGGCCAATGTTGGCGACCGCCTGCAGCGGATTCTAGATTCGTTCCAGCCGCCGGCCGATTCCGGGCCACGTTAGTCTTCCGTAACGAAGTTGGACGGCCGGCGGCCCCACAACATTGAAATTCGTGGGAAAATAGGAGCGGAGTTCTTGGCTTCGCCGGCGAAGAACATAGCGCACAAACTTTCGACAATCAAAACCTTGAGTCCCGGCACAAAGGGAGAGAATCCATGAAATTAATCGAGGGCTTCGACAGCAACTATCGCTACATTCTGGTGGCGGCGCGGCGCGCCCGCCAACTGCAGTCGGGAGCACCGCCGGTGGTCCAGACTAATTCCCGCAAACCGTGCCGCATCGCGCAGGACGAGATTCGCGCGGGAAAAGTGAAGTGGGAAATTCCTGAAACCCGCAGCGCCGCGGAGCAGGCGGCCGAAGTGCTGGATCAGGCCTTTGGGCATGATGCTTAACGCGCGGCCGGGGAGAGCGATGGTTCGCCAATGATGAAGATTGCTCTCGGAGTGACGGGCGGGGTCGCGGCTTACAAGGCGGCTGAGATTGTGCGACTGCTGCAGGACCGCGGGATTCGCGTGCAAGTCATTATGACGCGCGCGGCTCAGGAGTTTGTTCGCCCGCTCACCTTCGCTGCGCTCTCCGGTGAAAAGGTGATCACCGGAATGTTCCCGTCCGGCGGAGAGGACGCTCCTAATCTCGATTCCGCCAACCTCGATTCCGCCATCGAGCACATCGCCGTCGCGCAGTCGATTGACGCTCTGCTGGTTGCGCCCGCGACCGCCGATGTTCTGGCGCACTTCGGGCAAGGCATTGCCAGCGACTTCCTCACCACGCTTTACCTTGCGACCACGGCTCCTGTTGTGGTTGCTCCGGCGATGAACGTCAACATGTGGAACCATGCAGCGACGCAGGCGAATCTGGAAATTCTGCGCCGGCGCGGGGTAAGAATCGTAGAACCGGGCTCTGGATATCTGGCCTGTGGCATGACGGGCCCTGGGCGACTGGCGGAGAATGAAGCCATTGTGGCAGCGCTTCTGGAGGCGTTGGGCGCTTCGCAAGATCTTGCTGGCGAGACTGTGCTGGTGACGGCGGGGCCCACGCGCGAAAGAATTGATCCGGCACGCTACCTCACGAACCGTTCCAGCGGACGCATGGGGTACGCCATGGCGGAGGCCGCTCTGCGCCGCGGTGCGCGCGTGCTTCTGGTCACGGGACCTACGGCGCTGACGCCGCCGGGCGCAGCCGAGACGACGCGCTTGGAATCGGCGGAAGAGATGAAGGACGCTGTGCTGAGACTCTTGCCGCAGTCCACAATCGTGATCAAGACCGCGGCCGTGTCGGACTATCGCGCAAAGTCAGCTTCCGGCCAGAAATTAAAACGCAAAGGGCCGATTACTCTGGAACTCGAACCGACTGCGGACATTCTCAAGGAGATTTCGCTGCGCAAGCAGACGCAGATTGTTGTGGGCTTTGCGGCAGAAACCGAGAACGTCCTCGAGAATGCCCGTCAAAAGCTCGCGGCGAAGAAACTCGATGCCATCGTGGTCAATGACGTTTCCCGCGAAGGGGTCGGCTTTGACTCCGATCGCAACGAAGTGACCATCATTACCCACGACGATGTAGTTGAGGTTCCGGAGACTACGAAGTGGGAAGTTGCCCAGCGCGTGCTTGACCAAGTCGTGCGCATTCGCCAGCGCCGTAAGTTGCCGGTGCGAGCCTGATCCCGCGTCCCCGAGGAACTGGCGTACAATTCCGTCAAACATCTTAAGGAGCGTGAGATGACGCAAAAGATTATCGAAGTGATTGGAACGTCCGAGGTAAGCTTTGCGAAAGCGGCGGAAGCTGCAGTGGCTGAGGCCGCGAAGACAGTGCGTGGCATCAAGTGGGCGCATGTAGACTCACTCGACATGCAACTGGATGGAGCGAAAGTGCTGCTGTACCGGGCGACGACGAAAATATTCTTTGATGTGGAGAACTGAGCCGGTCTTTCTCCGATCTCTGGAGTTCAATGGTGCGCATACTTGATCCGCAATTGCGGCGTGCTCTCGCGGATCGCGTCCGGTATTGCCACGAGATGGGGATTTACGATTTCTACCGTCGCGATTTTAATGAGGGCGGACGGTTCTCCGGATCCACAGAAGCTAAATCCCCTACTGGCGAAATGTTTGCAGCATCTTTGTCTTTGTCTCGATCCGAGTTAGAACTGCGAGAGGAAATGGCCGCAAGAAGATCCGCCGTCGTACCCATCATCGAGGAAAACATTTTTGAAGCGGTTTCCCCTCAGCCGGAGTACGGAGTGGCCGATCCGGTGGCTGCGCTCCAACGGATTCGTGAAGACCTCGGCGATTGCACCCGCTGCAAACTGCACAGACTGGGGCGCAAGCAGATCGTTTTTGGAGTGGGCAATCCCGGGGCGGAGTTGATGTTCGTGGGCGAAGGGCCGGGAGCCGACGAGGATGCACAGGGCGTGCCTTTCGTGGGACGCGCCGGACAATTGCTTAACAATATGATCAAGGCGATGGGCCTGCGGCGCGAAGATGTTTATATCGCGAATATCGTGAAGTGCCGTCCGCCGGGCAATCGCCAGCCGGAACGCGATGAATGCGAAACTTGCTCGCCGTTTCTCATGCGGCAAATTGCAACAGTGAAGCCTAAAGCAATGGTTGCGCTGGGCGCGACGGCGGCGAAAAATCTTCTTGCGATGAATGCGCCGATGTCGGAGCTGCGCGGCCGCTGGTATGACTTCAAACCGGCCGGCAGTGATCCTGCGTGGCCGGGCGCGCGTCTTGCGGTCACGTATCACCCAGCATTCCTGTTGCGCGATCCGCGGCAAAAGGGCGAGGCGTGGAAGGATCTGCAGATGGTGATGAAGTATCTGGGAATCGCGCCTCCAAGAAAAGCAGCCGAGTAGATCAGCTCTTCCGCTTCTTCCAGCCCCACTGCTATCCATGAGACGATTCATCCTAAGCTGTCCTGCGCTGATTTCAATGCCTGAGTTCTGCGACGTTGCGTTACCGGTGCCGCTCGACATGGTCTTTACGTACCGTGTTCCTGCCGACGCCGCTCCGGTGGTCGGCGGACGCGCGCTTGTGCCATTTCGCCAACTGCGCATGACGGGAATCGTGGTTGAGCTTCATGATCGCGAACCTTCGGTCACAATCAAATCGATTGATAGCGTGCTCGATGTCGCTCCGGTTCTCGATGATCAGCTTCTGCGCTTGGGCCGCTGGATTGCCGATTACTACCTTGCTCCGCTCGGCGAAGTTTTCCGAACCATGTTGCCGCTGAACGCGGAGTTCAAACGCGGCGTCGCTTACCACATCACGGCGGAAGGCCGGATGGCGCTGCATCGGGCGGGGATGTCGGGATCGTCGGCGCGCTCGCGCCGAACGCCGGAGGAGCAAGCCGCCGAGTTCCGGGTGCTGGATTATCTCGCAGCGCAGGAATCGGCGCCCGGAGGGATGGTCCAAGTCCGGGAAGAAACGCTGCGGTCGGCCGCGTGTATCTCCAAAACGGCTCTGAGCGGGATGGTGCGAAAAAAGTGGTTGGTGCGCCAAGATGTTTCCGCAGTCCGCGACGCTACACGCACCATTCAAATCGCGCTGCTGAAATCCGCCGACGGAAAATTAAACGCCAATCAGCGGAAGCTGATCGAGACGCTTGCCGCATCGGGCGGCCGGGTCCCCCTGGATGCACTGCAAGCGCTCGAAGTGCCACGATCGACGCTGAGTGCGCTGGTCAGAAGAGGTCTGATTGAGATTGTGGAAGAGGCTGCCGGGTTTGCGGTTTCCCGGAGCAAGCCGAGGCCGTCGCGCCCGGAGTTCGATTTCAACTCAGCCCAGCAATCCGCCTTGAATCGCCTTCGGGAAGCGGTTGAAGCGCGAAAGTTTTCCGGCATTCTTCTGCATGGCGTCACCGGGTCCGGCAAGACCGCCGTCTATCTCGCGGGCATGCGCGCGGTCCTCGAGGCGGGACGTTCCGCCATTCTGCTGGTGCCGGAGATCGGCCTCACGCCTGCGGTTGCGGCCGATCTGCACCAGATTTTCGGCGACGAGGTTGCTATTCTACACTCCGCACTCTCTGATAAAGAGCGTGCCCAGCAGTGGCATCGGATCAAGAGTGGAGAAGCACGCATGGTGGTCGGAACGCGCTCGGCGGTGTTCGCACCGGTGGCTGACCTCGCGCTGATCATCGTCGACGAAGAACATGACTCCTCCTACAAGCAGGAGGAGACGCCGCGTTATCACGCCCGCGACATTGCCGTGGTGCGCGCCAAGATGGCGGATGCCACGGTTGTGCTTGGTTCGGCCACGCCATCACTCGAGTCCTATTTCAACGCGAAGAAAAATAAGTATGCGCTGCTCGAACTGCCCGATCGCGTGGAGCAGCGGGCGTTGCCGGAGGTCGAGATTATCGACATGCGTCAGGAATTTCAGGAAACCGGCCAGGAGCAGGTCATTTCACGGAAGCTCGCGGCTGAGATCAAGGAACGGTTCGATCGCACAGAGCAGGTCATGGTGCTGCTCAATCGGCGGGGATACTCTCCTCTGGTATTGTGCCGTACTTGCGGCAAGACGCTCGAATGCCAGAACTGTGCCATCGCCCTAACCCATCACAAGCGTGAGCACAAGATGGTCTGCCACTACTGCGGCTACAGCGCGCCCGTGCCCAAAGCGTGTGTACACTGCGGCAGCGAGTATGTTTATTTCCTCGGTACCGGCTCAGAGAAGCTGGAAGAGTTGCTGCACGGTATGTTTCCGCAGGCGCGCATCGCGCGGCTTGATCGCGACACGGTCCGGGGACACGAAGATTTCGAGCGCACTCTGAACGCCCTTAACGAAGGCGAACTCGATTTACTCGTCGGCACGCAGATGATCGCCAAGGGCCACGACATTCACGGCGTCACTCTGGTAGGGGTGGTCGGGGCGGACAGTGCGCTGGGACTGCCGGACTTTCGCGCCGCCGAGCGCACGTTCCAATTGCTTACCCAAGTTGCCGGAAGAGCGGGGCGCGGAAAGACTCCCGGCAAAGTTGTTCTGCAAACTTATTTTCAGGACCACTATGCGGTGCAATATGCGGCCCGCCACGACTTCACGGGATTTTATGAAAAAGAATTGCGCTTCCGCAGTTGGATGCATTATCCGCCTTACTCGGCGCTGGCGAACGTGCTAATTCGCAGCGACAAACTTGACGACGCTCTTCGGTGGTCAGGAACGCTGGGAAAATGGTTTGAACAGACACGCCACGAAGGCGTTCGCGTGCTGGGTCCAGCCACCGCGCCCATTGTGCGGCTGAAGCGCGATTATCGTTACCACTTTGTACTGAAGTCGCCCAGTCGCGAAAAATTGAATGCCACGCTGCGCGCTATGCTGGCCTATGCTGCTCGGCAGAAAATTCCTCGCACCCAGGTGATTGTGGATGTGGACGCGCTTTGGCTAATGTGAGTCATGATCGGAGAAATCTGACGTATGCCGTTGAAGCCACAATTTTTCGCGACGCCGTCGGCGTGGCGCGTATGGCTCGAGGAACATCACAAAGCGACTCAGGAATTGTGGGTTGGCCTCTACAAGCGGGAATCCGGACGACCCAGCATCACTTGGCCGGAAGCGGTCGACGGTGCGCTCTGCTTTGGCTGGATCGATGGAGTTCGCAAGAGCATCGACGGCAGCAGCTATCAGATTCGATTTACGCCGCGGAAGCCGCGCAGCATCTGGAGCGCGATAAACGTGAGACGAGCTAAGGAGCTTTCCGCAAAGGGTCTGATGCATTCCGCGGGCCTCTCAGCATTTCAGAAGCGCGAGGCGAAGCGATCCGAGATCTATTCCTATGAGCAAAGAAAGACCGCCAAGCTTCCGGCAGCGTATGAGAAAGAGTTCCGTGCGCATACGGCGGCGTGGAAATTCTTCCAGACCCAGACTCCTTGGTATAAGAGTACCTGCAGTTTCTGGGTGATCAGCGCCAAGAAAGAAGAAACCAGGTTGAGGCGGCTGGCTGCACTCACTGAAAATTCAAAGCAACAAAAGACAATACCGGCTCTGACTCGTCCACCGGGAGCGAAGTGAATCGAGTGCTGGATGGATTTCGCAGCCGCAACAAGTCCTACGGTCCGCCTATTTTTCCTCGAATCACGACCACCGAGGCCGCCGGCAAATCGTACATCGAATCAGGGGCTGCCTTTTGCGTGGCATGAAGGATTGGACCGTCGGGATCGGCCCAGCCTTGGCTGCTGGCCACGATCGTGTGTTGCGCGGCCGATTCCGCATGGGCCATGAATCGAGTCTGCGCGGGATGCCATTGATACTGTTCGCTGCCGAAGGTAGAGATGTCCACTTTTCCAGAGAATGCGTTCGCTTTTTGTGCCGGTCCATCGAAGACGATTTGGACCCGATGCGCATTTTGCTGGTCTCGATTGACTGCCATCAACGCCCAGGTTCCATCGGGACGCTTCACCGCATATGCCGTAACCAATGCATGGCCGGCGCCGTCCTGCACGTCGCTCTTTGCGGCAAACACCTGATGATCACTGCCGCCCGGCTGCACCCACTCCAGATTGATCAACTGCGCCACGAAAAACTGCGCCAGCGGTTGCTGAATCTGATAGCTGGCATCGATGGTAAACATCCCGAATGTTCCCGGCGAGCCATTGCAACCGGGCTCCATGTGCAACGGCAGGTAGTGGAAGAAGTAAACGCCATTGCCGCCGGAGTTCAGGAATGATCCGATGTAATCCGCCAGCCAGACTCCAGCGAAAATGTCCTGGAAGGTTTCACTCGCGCCCGACGAAAGATTTCCTTCTGTGATGAACATGGGCATGTCCGTGGGAATTCCGTCTTCATGCCAAACCTGCATGATGTGGCTCACCAGCTCGGGTTCGTCATAGAGCACGCCCCATGGCGTGCGGCAGGGATCGTAGGGATAATGTTCGAAAGAAAAGAACGCGAGATCGTTCATGCGGCCGTGCTGCTTCAGATAATCGACGAAGCGCGCCGTCCACGAAACTTTTCCATTCGCGTCGGGCCAGACTTCGATGTCTTTGTTCACGCCCTGGAACGACGGGCCCCCGAGTTTCAGCGCCGGATCCACGCCATGAATGGCAGTAGCCCACTGCAGGTAGAGCGCCGCATAATCTTCCGGAAGCATGTCCTGGCCATCAGCCTCCTCGCCCATCTCGACGTAGGAAATCGGATAGCCACGCTTTTTCAGATACGCAATCTCAGCGGCTGCATTGTCGGGAGTGTCATAGAGCAGCGCGATTGGCACCATGGCTGGAAGTCCGCGCGTGACGCCGCTGGTGAAGAACAGATCGAATCCGACTTGCGCCTGCTTGGTGGATCCCAAATCCGACGGCTGGTGCCATGGGTCGACCGATGAGCAATAGGTCGCCGTCTGCTCCTGATCCGGAGTGTGGCGCAGGATGTCATGAAATGTACCGTCTTCCGTTTGCGTGCCGAGGTAGAGTTCGCGAATCGCATAGCCCGCACAATTTCGAAGATCACTCGCCCCGTCGGCATCACAGGTGTTCGACGATTCGGTCATCCATATCCGCACGAACCGCACCGGCATGGGGCTCGTGCTCAAGCGAATGGTCGCGGTCCCGCTCTTCGAATCTGTAATCGTGCCTTGGGGAAATGTCTGCCAGACTCCACGTGTAACTGCCTTGATGGGATCGTCACCCGTCCAGTACTGCACCACATAGCGCCGGGCATACGGTACGCCCCATGCGATGCGAATCGTGTCGACTTGCTGCACCTGCGCCAGGTCAAGCACGACCCACTGGGGGTGTAGCGCATCGCTCTCTCCGGTGAAGCGTTGCGTCAGATACGGATTGCTTTTCCAGAAGGTGTTCAGATCGCCATCGGTGAGTCGTGAGAAGCCGACGTTATCGGTGCCGTCATTGCGGGTGAATCCGCGGCGGGGCAGGGGATAGCCGTAGGAATAGCGGATGGTTTCCGTAGGAGTCGTCGAACCGGTGAAATATCCTTTGCCGCTCGAATCGCTCCACGTGCCTTGCGGATTCCAGTGCCAAGCCTCGACTGCGAGCTCCGTGTTCTGGCGATAGGTAACAGGCTGCCAGCCTGAAGTTAGCGTTTTCTCCAGCGTCGGCGGCAGCAAATCTTTGTCGATGGCCTCTACTGAGATGCGATCGACGCCCGCGCCCAGTGTTTCCTTGGGGACAAAATGGTTCGTGGCACGGGAAGTATCGACTTCGATGATCTGTGCGGCGGCATGGAGGGTCGAGAAGAAACCTCCGAGAAACAGAGCGAGGAAAGTCGCTGTCTTTTTCAAGGTAAGACGCTCCCAGTGCAATTAAAACGATTGAATAAAGGAGTATACGAGAGGAACGGCAGCGAGGGCGAATTGTTTGAAGTGGAGATCCGGGCCGGACGTAGTTTGCGGTTAGGGAGTGCGTAAGCGGGAGAATCTATCGAATGTGAAGCATGTGGCGTATTACCTGTGGGGGTGGAAGAAGTTCTCGCAAAGAGGAGTGCGCCATGGGCGCCGGAATGATGGTGAGCACCAGCATTATTAGAGCGAATACCGCCAGCCACATTCGCACTCCCGAAACCTGCGGCCGCTCTGCCACTTGCGGATGCCGCAAGCTGCTTAACTGGAGAAGAATGGCCCATATCAACCATCCCGTCCACAGAAAGTACGCCATGGGAAGAAGAACAAGAATGGTCAGGCGGGAGATGATTTTGTGCACGCGAGGGGCAATCGCGAAAATAATGTGTCCGCCATCGAGTTGACCGCCGGGCAGCAAATTGAGCGAAGTGGCGAGCATTCCGACCCAGGCTGCAATCGCGGTGGGATGCAGCAGCACGCGATCGAGTGGAAGCGCTGCTGGGCCGCGGAGCAGACCGGCGGACGCCAGCATGCGGTGCAAGACTTCAAAAATCAATGGATAGCCGAGTTCATATTCAGCTCCGCCAGGAATCGGGTGCATCGCCTTGGACCATGCGAGGGCAACCATGAGCGCGAAGAACGCGACCACGAAGCCGGCAATCGGACCGGCGATTCCGATATCGAACAAGGCCGTACGGGAGCGAATCCGCGACTTGATGAGAATGATGGCCCCCATGGTTCCGATGGGGGTTGGCACGGGAATAAAAAAGGGCAGGGTCGCGTAAACGCCGTAGCGGCGGCAATACAAGTAGTGGCCCATCTCGTGGGCCATGAAGAACAGCATCAAGGTCGCCATGAAGGGCACACCGCCCAACAATCGCGCGGGATGGGTGAATGCCCAGTTTGCGGGGAAAAACGGCAGGGAGTCGTCGTTGACCGAGAGCGCCGGCAGGCCTTGGTGGAAGTTGTATTGCATCCGCGCACCCATCACCAGGGTGGTAAAACAGGTCGCCAGGAGCAACAAGATGTGAAGCCAGTAGCGCGGCTTCGGGGGAGAGGGCACCCACCGCGGCATGGGCCGAAAGTATTCGAGGGTGGAAGACGCTGGGGGAGGAGTGGTTTCAGACATGCGATTTTCGGCCTGGCGATCTTATCGAGGCTTCTTGAGATGCTACTACGAGTAGTGTGAACAAAAGCCGAGACGATTCGCGGACGCACCGTAACTTCAGAGAGAGTTCCGCAGAGCCTCCGGAATTAAGGGTGGAGACAGCGAGCTAGCCATTCCTCAATCGATCGACTGCAGCTCCTTGCCGGGTTTGAAGCGCACCGCCTTGCCCGGAGGAATGGAGACTTCGGCGCCGGTGCGCGGATTGCGTCCGATGCCGGTCTTGCGCGGGCGCACGTTGAATACGCCGAATCCTCGCAGTTCAATGCGATTGCCGCGGGCGAGCGACTGCTTCATGCTGTCGAAGACGGTTTCGACAGCCAACTCAGCCTTAGTCTTGGTGATGCCGGTTCTGGCCACCACTTCGTTGATGATGTCGAGCTTAATCACGAACGGCCCCCGGGTGCAATGTGAGGTTCATGCTTCAAGTGATTGATGCTATGGGAGATAAGGGAGATTGTCAACAAGAGCATCCGTACCGTAAACTGGCAGGCACTTTCAAGCAACATTGTTTTGCCATCCTGAGCGGAGCATGATCGTCCAAAGGCTAGTCATGCGCAGTCCAAGGATCCCTTCCATGTCAGCTGCGGATGGGCCTCGCAGGAGTTCTATTCTCTTGGCCAAAGCTGATATTTTGCGTACTTCGTATTTGACTGAACCCAAGGAGCTCCATGCTGAAGAGTGACCGCTGGATTCGCAAGACCGCCCGCGAACATGACATGATCAACCCTTTTTCCGAGAAGCAGGTGCGCGAGGGCGTCATCTCCTACGGCCTGTCGTCGTATGGATACGACCTGCGGGTGGCGGATGAGTTCAAGATTTTCACGAATGTGAATTGCACCATCGTGGATCCCAAGAATTTTGACGAGAAATCCTTCGTCACGGTGCGGACTGACATCTGTATTGTGCCGCCGAACTCATTCGCACTGGCTCGTTCCGTCGAGTATTTCAAGATTCCTCGCGACATTCTGACCATCTGCGTGGGCAAGAGCACTTACGCGCGCTGCGGCATCATCGTGAACGTGACTCCCTTCGAGCCCGAGTGGGAGGGTTTTGTTACGCTCGAGATATCGAATACCACGCCGCTGCCGGCGCGCATCTACGCCAACGAAGGACTGTGCCAGATTCTGTTCTTCCAGTCGGACGAGGTCTGCGAAACCAGCTACGCGGATCGCAAGGGAAAGTACCAGTCGCAGCAGGGAATTGTGCTGCCGAAGTTGTAAGGGAAAGAAAACGCGAGGCTAAAGTCGAGCCTTGAGGCGGCGGCACAGGGCAGGCGCTACTGCCGGTTCTCGTCTTCTTTGAACATATATTTGATGGCGGGCTTGTAGATCATCAGGTTCGGTCCGCCATCTTCGCGGATTACCTTGATGCAGCTCTTGTCGTACCACTCGATGATGCCGTGCACTTCCTCGCCGTCGCGCAGCACAATCACCATCGGGGTGCGTGACTGCATCTGCTTCTGATAATAAAAATTCTCGGCGTTGGTCTGCTCTGGGGGAGTCGACTTTCGTCCGCCAGCAGTACCCGTGGACCGGTCGCCCCGATCGAACCCTCGATCCTGCCCGCGCTCGGAGCCGCGTTCGGGACGCTCATGGCGGTCCCGGCGCTCCGCCATCTGCAAATGGCTGGAGTTGTGGTTTGAGTTATGGTTGCCGTGGTTGTGGTCCACGCGCGACAGTGCAGGCCGGATCAACTTGCGGTTGGCAAAATTGTCGCGGTCGTCGATTGGCTTGGCGGGGATTGCGTCCATCGTGTCTTTCATAGTGGCGCTGCTCCTGCACACTCATTAGCGCAAACTACAACATCGCAGAGGCCTTGGAAGTATTTACGAAGGCGTGAAATTTCATTAAACGTACCACAGGAGTTCTCCCGTGACAATGATACTGTCGTGCCAGTACGCCCTAGTTCAGTAACTGGAGTATGCCGAGAATTTGGGGCACCTGAAGCGGAGCTTAATGCGTGTTCCTCATATCCATGCCTCTGCGCTCCCGGCCGCTCGCGGTGACCACCGCAACCAGGGTGGCTACGATGACTACGGTCCAGGCGAGGACCGGGGGATACAGGCCGCGATAACGGTTTTCCGCCAATTTTGCCTGAATCACCACGTTCCGCGAGGAAAGCAGATTTCCCAGCTGATAAGCGAACCCCGGAAAGGTTCCCCGCACAGCGGAGGGGGAAAGTTCATTCAGATGGGCTGGAATTACTCCCCAGGCGCCCTGCACCATGAATTGCATCAGAAACCCGCCGAGCGCGAGCATGGGCACGGTATGCGAGTACGCCCACAGCGGGATGACAGGAATGGCGAGAAGAGCGGCAATCACAATGGCGCGGCGCCGGCCGATCTTCTCCGACCAGGTGCCAAACAAAATCCCGCCCACCAAAGCTCCGATATTGGCTACGACGGAGACGAGCATCACCGTCTTGGGGTCGAACTGATGGCCCTTGGTTAAGAATGTCGGATAGAGATCCTGAGTCCCGTGGCTGAAAGAATTGAAGGCAAACATCAGCGCTACCAGCAAAAGAAAAGTGCCGAAATAACTGAGGATGTCCTTACCCAGGCGGCTCTCCGCTGTCCTCGATACCTGGCCTTGCAACCATGCCGGGGACTCATCCACCTTGTTGCGAATGTAGATCACCAGAAAGGCCGGCAGGGCGCCGATCACAAACATTCCGCGCCAGCCCACAAAGCGGAATGCAGTTCCGAAGACCAAAGCCGCCATCAAATAGCCGACCGCGTAGCCTTCCTGCAATAAGCCCGAGAAAAATCCGCGCCCCTCGGCCGGCAGCGTTTCGAATGCCAAGGCCGCCCCCACGCCCCATTCCCCTCCCATGGCGATTCCGAACAGGGCCCGCGTGATGAGGAAGATTTTCAGAGAGGGAGCGAACGCGGAGGAGAGTTCGAGGACGGAATACGCGATGATATCGACCATCAGCGTGACCCGCCGGCCATAGCGATCGGCCATTAATCCGAAAAGAAATGCGCCCACCGGCCGAAACGCCAAAGTGATGAAGATTGCCTCTGCCACCGCCGAAATCCTGGCCTGGAATTGCGTGGCGATGGCGCTGACGCAGAAAGTCAGAATGAAGAAATCGAAAGCGTCCAGCGACCAACCCAGAAAACACGCGGTGAAGGTGTTTCGTTGCGCCCGAGTAAGCCTGCGAAAATGCCCAAGAAACTCCATAAATCCTCCGCGTTTTCAATGCTACTGGCGACCTTGCGAATCCACCCTCCCGAGATTTAGAAACGCACATTGTGTTGTAGATCACAACCGCGTGTGACGCAAGTCGCATATCGATTCTCGGCTTCGTGCTATACCTCCCCAAGGGCAGCGCCGCGTGGCAGTACATCGTGATTGTGTTTACGTACTTCCATGACCACATGGCCGCGAGGCCGATCGGCTCTGCGCTGTTCGGGCGCTATGCTGACAAGATCGGGCGGCAGTTCCTCCTCGTCTGACCATCGGAGGCGTGGGCCTGATGTCCCTGCTCGGAGGATTTCTCCCCACTTACGCCCAGATCGGCGTGTGGTCCTATGTTGTGTTCTGTTCGCTGCGGTTGCTGATGGGTATTTTCTTTGGCGGCGAATATGCCATAGGACACACCTTCGCGATCGAGTACGCACCGCAAGAGAAACGCGGAATGATTGGCGGCTTCATTCAATCGGGATTCCCGCTCGGATACGTGCTCGGCTCGCTCGTCTTCGCCCTGGTTTCCTTCTTGACCACCAAAGAAACCATGATCGCCCATGGCTGGCGAATTGTTTTCATGACTGGCGTCATCCCGGTGTTCCTGGCGCTCTATATTCGAAAGAATCTGCGCGAGTCGCCGGAATTGGAAAAAGCCAAAGCGCTCGGCAAGATCGAGAAGTCTCCTTGCCTGAGCCTCTTCAAACCACCGCAACTCTTTGATTTCCTCCAGGTCCTCTTTTTCATGACGGGCCTGTTCCTGACCGATTACTCGGTGTACGGTTTCCTGCCCAACATTCTGACTCTGAAAGGACGCAGCTTCGACACCACAACCTATAGTTTGATCTTACGGCTTCGCGTTGTTCATGGCATTCCTGGGCTACAACTTTTGTGGGTGGCTGTCGGACAAGACGGGGAGAAAGATCCTGACGCAGTGGTATTGCGCATTTTTGGTGGTATTCGGAATTCCGGTTTTCTACGTTCTGTATCACGCCGCGATTGCGCACAATCTATGGATGGCCGTGCTGGGGACCGTGATGGCGGCGATGCTGAAAGCTGGCCTGGGGAGTCGTTCCAGCCTATCTTTGCGAGCGCTTCCCGACGAAGCGGCGCGCCGCCGGTGTGGGCTTCGGATATTCCTCGGGTGCGCTGCTGGGAGCCTGGTTTAGCGCTTACGTATGGTGGGCTCACCGAATTCCATTTATCGCGGCGATCGAGAAGCAGGATATGTGGTTATCGCCAGCTGTGGTCTTGACCGTCGGCGCGGCTATGACCTTCATCAGCTTGTTGTACTCGCCAGAGACAAGGCATCTTCAACTGGACCAAGTGGGAGAAAAAGAGCACGCGTTTGAGGCAGCGGAAGCCGCCTCCGCCCAGGCCGCTCTCGCCCGCTAGCCGAGTCCGGCGAGTCCGGCGTGTTGAGTGGAAAATCGAGACCCAAAATTTTATCATGTAGGCCGGTGCGCGTCGCGCCATGCGATGACGCGTATTCCTAACGCTCGGGGAAGCCTTGCAAGTGCTAGCATAAGATTACAATCAGCCATCAGAAATCATCGATCAACCACTCTCACCCATGCCCGAACTCGATTTTCCCCAACGCCAGGCAACCGACTCGCTGATGCTCACCGAGTTCTGGTATCGCGCTCTGCCGGCGGACCGCGTCCACCGTAATCAGCTGCATAGGGCGACGCTGCTCGAGATTCCACTTGTGATTGGGCGCGATCGCGCCGGACGTGCCTTCGCCCTGCGCGATGCCTGTCCCCATCGCGGCATGCCGCTCACTGGCGGTCAGTTTGACGGAGAAAATGTCGAATGCTCCTACCACGGCTGGAAATTTGATGCGCACAACGGCCAGTGCCAACTCATCCCGTCTCTCACCGCCGATCAGCATTTGAGAGTTGACCGCATTTACGCCGGCAGCTATCCCTGCGAAGAGCAGGATGGTTTTATCTGGGCCTACCTGCCCGATCCCGGCCCTCCCGGTGCCGGATTCAGCAAACGGGACGAAGCTCCCGAGCCCGCCCCGCAGATCCAAAAATTCAGCGATAAATACGAGCTGGCCTATCTCACAGCCGATATGCCAGTCAGTATCGACCACGGCATCATCGGACTCATGGATCCGGCCCACGGACCGTTCGTCCATCAGGCCTGGTGGTGGCGCAGCCGCCACAGCATCCACGAGAAGAAAAAAAACTTCGAGCCGATTCCCAATGGCTTCCGCATGAGCGCACATACTCCCAGCTCAAACTCCGCACCCTACAGGCTGTTGCGCCTCTACGCAGCCGCCGAGTCGATTACCACTACGATCGACTTTACCCTCCCCAACCTGCGCAGCGAAACCATTAGCGCAGGGAAGTACTGGTTTTCGTCGCTCACCACCGTAACGCCCATCACGCGCAATCAGTGCCGCATCGACGTCGTCGCCGCCTGGAATCTTTTTGGCTGGCTGCCTTTCGGGCCTGAGTTGCTGAAGTTCGTCTTTGCCAAATTCGTGGAGCAGGACCGCCGCACCATGGAACTGCAAGCCGAAGGCCTAAAGCACAATCCGCATCTCATGTTGATTGACGACGCGGACCGTCCCGCCAAGTGGTATTTCCAACTCAAGGCCGCATACCTGGAGGCCAAACGCAGTGGCAACGAGATGAAGCATCCCATGGCTGGCCCGGTGACGCTGAGGTGGCGAAGCTGATCGGTCGCGAAAGGTGGTGCACAGTGAGGGTGCCTACCAGATTATCTTGAGCCCCTTGTACAAGCCGAATTTCTCATCCGGAGTGGCGATGGGGATTTTCTCGGAAAGGGCCTGTGCGATGATCTGCCGGTCCAATGGATCGCCATGGTGGAGGGGTCGTTCGAACAACTGAAACGCATGCTCCGCGGTGTAGGGTAGTATGCGGACGTCCAGATCCTCAACCGCCTGACGGGCTATCGCGGCGGAAAGTTTCAACTCGCCCAGCGTCGCCTTAATTGCAATTTCGGTTAGAGAAAAGGCGCTCAGCTCAAGAATGTTTTCCCGATTCTCCAATGTCGCGACCACGCGTCTGCTGAGCCCCTCCGGAGATTCCACCGCATAAATCAGAACGGCCGTGTCGAGGAGCAGGCGCACCTCAATTCCGCCCCGCGACGAAGGCCTCAACTTCCCGGCCGTTCGCCAATTGCACGAGTGGGTCGGCGAAGGAACCGCTGAAGGTTTCAGGCGCATCCCGCAGTCGTTGCGGCGAATTCACGTTCCTCGGTCGGTTCCCGTTTTACTGCCTTCAGCGAACGGTAAATGGTGTCGAACCCGGTAGCGACGCGCCCGCGGCCGGGACTTGGCGGAAGGGAATCGGGATTGCCGCCGCGTCATCGATCCACTCCATCACGCCCTCGGTGCCCGAATGGCAATGATGCGCGAGTCCGGATCTTGCACGGCATGGACGACGATGCGTGAAACTCCGGCTCCTTCAGGCTAAAGATGAAGTCCGACATGTGGATCCACGCTCCAAGTTCCCACCCTTCGGGAAGGCCCACTGGTTCAGGCCGGAGTGCGTCTCCGCCCTGCGGATTTCTAAACATGGTGTAGCGGCCTGCACAAACTGGCCGTAGAAAGAAGCCTTCTTGGGAGCGAGTGGTTGGTCCATGAGACGCCTCCTCGAAAGAAATGTGGGGACAGCCGCCCTTTCCGACTTCGCTCCGAGCAGGCTGTCGGCTGTCCGGCGAGCGAAGCTCGCGTCTTCTGGGTAGGTTCAGAAACGCAGACACGGCTTAGCAAGCCAGCTAGTCCTGCACCAACCACTCCATCGCCTCTTCCCGCGTCTTGAAGGTTGGCAGCTCGCGTTGTGAGAACGTCTTGAAGTGCTCAAAGTACACATGCGGCAGGCTCTCGGTTCCCACCCATGCCGACCGCTTCACATAGGGCCGATCGAGCACGAGAACCTCCTTGATTCGGGTCGCGACCGTCTTGTCAACCTCCGCGCCCGTGAGGTCCACCAACGTGAGCACCGATCCAGGGGCGTGGCGCGCGATGTCCGCGCGGATCAGATCTAGCAGCAGAAGTAACGCTTTCGCCGTGGAATGCGTGAGGTCGATGAGAAAGATGGCGTGACCTTTGTGCTTGACAAATCGCAGGCGTTCTTCCACGGATTTTGCATCTGTGCTCATGTCAGCAGCGATTCCACCACCGCGCAGGCCCCGTCCAGCGCCGTATCCAGCGCGCCAGCGTCCTTCCCTCCGGCCTCCGCTAGATCGGGCCGGCCTCCGCCTTTGCCGCCAACTTTCTGCGCCACCGGTCCGATGACGTTGCCGGCCTGCACCCGGCTTGTAAGGTCCTTGGTCACGCCCACGATGAGCGAGACATTTCCATTCGATGCCGAGCCCAGCACGACCACGCCTGAGCCAATCTTATCGCGCAGTTGGTCGACCAAAGTGCGCATCTGTGCGCGCTCCAGATTGTCGACGCGATGTGCGAGAACCTTGATGCCCTTCACTTCTTTGACCTTGTCGCCAATATTTGCTGTCGCCGACGAGGCCGACTTCATGCGAGCCTGATCGAGTTCGCGCGCCAATCGCTTGATCTCGGCGTCTTTCTTATCAAGCTCGGCTTTCAGCGCGTCAGCGGGAGATGCCATCTCCGCGTGTGTGGGGTTCTCGTCTGCGGAGGGTGCCCCATCCTTGCGCGTTCTCTGCGCAAGGTTGGGTGAAACGACCGCCGACACCAACTTTTCCAGTGCGTGGTCTTTTCGAAAATGACGCAGCGATCCTTCGCCCGTGACGGCCTCAACGCGCCGCACGCCCGACGACACGCTGCCTTCCTTCAGAATCTTGATAAGGCCGATCTCGCCGGTCGCGCCAGTGTGGGTTCCGCCGCAAAGCTCGGTCGAGAAATCGCCGATGCGTACCACGCGAACCCTATCGCCATATTTTTCGCCGAACAGCGCCATGGCGTGATACTGGGTGATGGCTTCGTCGATGGGAACGTCGGCGATGGTCTCAACGATCTGGTTGCGTAGCACTTCCTGGTTGATGATGTCTTCAATATCCTGCAATTCTTCGTCTGCGACCGCCGTGAAGTGGGAAAAATCAAAGCGTAGATGATTCGGCGCCACCAGCGATCCCGCTTGCTTCACGTGCTTCCCTAGCACTTCGCGCAGCCCTGCATGGAGCAGATGCGTGGCCGTGTGATTGCGCATGGTGGAGCGGCGAACGTCGGCATTTACGACAGCATCGACTTTGTCGCCGACGCGGATTGCTTGTTTGGCGACTACCTGATGTGCCCGCACGCCTTGAATCGGCGAATAGCATCCCGTCACCTCGGCGACGACGGTATTGTGATCGTCCGAGTAAAACCATCCCTTGTCGCCCACCTGCCCACCAGACTCCGCATAAAACGGTGTGTGATCGAGGATGACTTCACCCGACTCTCCAACCTTGAGTTCCCGCGCGCCCTGGCCGTTATGAATGATCGCCAACACCTCGCATCCATCAGAGCGAGTTTGACGATAGCCTTCGAAGATCGATTTCGGAAGCTGCTGATAGGCGGGATTCGCGGTTTGCTTGGCTGCGCCTTTCCAGGAGGCACGAGCAAGCGAGCGCTGTTCGGCCATCGCGATTTCAAATCCGCTGATGTCAAGCGCAATCGCCTGATCGCGACACGCATCTTCGATGAAGTCCAATGGCAAACCATAGGTGTCGTACAGCTTGAATGCATCTCGCCCCTGATAAACTGGCGATCGATCGAGATCGATGGTCTTCAATCTCTCTCCGAGCGGTATCGGCGTTCGATCCTTGTCCCGCTCTCTTGCCGCATTTCTCTTTGCGATCAGTGAGGCTAGATCACTCTCGAGTCTCGCCAGCCCCAAGTCCATCGTGTGAGCAAATCGAGCTTCCTCTGCGTGCAAAACTCTCGTGACTTGCTCTATGCTGTCGTTCAGCTCAGGGTAGGCCTCTTGCATCAGGTCACGAACCGGAAAGCACATCTGATGAAGAAATGGTGCCCGTTGACCCAACAGTCGTCCGTGGGTAATGGCGCGGCGAATGATTTTTCGCAGCACATAGCCGCGGCCTTCATTCGAAGGCACGACACCATCGGAAATCAGAAACGTTGCGGCCCGAGAGTGATCGGCGATCACTCTCAGGGACGCGGCTGATTTGTGGCTAGGGACGGCCGGGGCGGGTGTCCCGACACGAGCCGGGGCTCTTGTCAATTCCGCTGCGCGCTGAATCAGGGGGGTGAACAGGTCGGTATCATAATTCGAAATCACGCCCTGCAGAACCGCTGTCACGCGCTCTAGGCCCATGCCGGTATCAATCGACGGCTTTGGCAACGGGTTTAGTTTGCCGCTTGGGTCGCGGTCAAACTGCATGAACACCAGATTCCAGATCTCAACATAGCGACCGCAATCGCATCCGAATTCGCAATCGGTGTGTCCCGGATCGGAGGCGATCGCCCCCATGTCGTAGTGAATCTCGCTGCATGGACCGCAGGGGCCCGTGTCGCCCATCTGCCAGAAATTATCCTTCAGCCCCATCTCATAGATGCGGGATTTGTCCACACCTTGCTCGGCCCACAAGTCGTAAGCCTCGGCATCGCGGGCGATGCCGCTCTCGCCTTTGAAAATGGTTACGTAGAGCTTGTCTTTATCGATCCCGAACCATTCTTTGGAAGTGATCAACTCCCAGGCGCAGGCGATGGCATCCTTCTTGAAGTAATCGCCGAAGGAAAAATTCCCCAGCATCTCGAAGAACGTGTGATGCCGGTTGGTGAAGCCGACATTTTCCAGATCGTTGTGCTTGCCGCCGGCGCGCACGCATTTCTGCGAGGTCGTGGCGCGGGAGTAGTCGCGCTTCTCAAGTCCCAGAAAAACGTCTTTGAACTGGTTCATCCCCGCATTGGTGAACAGGAGCGTGGGATCATTCGCCGGAACCAAGGACGACGAATGCACCTCTCGGTGCCCCTTCTGAGCGAAGAAGTCGAGAAACCTGCGGCGGATTTCAGAGCCAGAAGCCATGATTGGAAGCAGAAGTAATTCTAGCATCGGGCGCGAGGGCCGACGCCGGAGCGAACGTCAGCGCGAGCGCCGGCAGAAAGCGGATTCCCTTCGGCTTCGCTCAGGGCAGGCTCTCGTCGCTCTGCCCTAGGAATGACAAAGATGGGGAAAGGGTCGCACCTTAGCCGCGCGACCCCTCGACGCACAAAGGCGCAGGCGCTCTACTTCACCGCGTCTTCGGTCTTCTCGCCGACCTTTTTCATTTCGTGTCCGGTCGCCATGGTGCCTTTCTTTACAGCGCTGCCGGTTTTGGTCGCTGCTTTGTCGGTGTCTTTGGCCGTATCCTTGGCCACCACTTTCGTCTCATGGCCTGTCTTGTCAGCGGCTTTCTCCGTATCCTTGCCAACGGTTGTGGCGACTTTCTTCGTGGTGTGTCCCGTGGTCTTCGCGGTCTTTTCCGTAGCCGAGCCGGTCTTGTCAGCTGCTTTTTCGGTCGCATGGCCGGTTTTCGTGGCGACCTTCTTGGTCTCAGTGCCAGTATCCTTGGCGGTCTTCTTTACGTCTGAACCAACGTCCTGGGCCAGCGTGAGCGGTACTGCGCTGAGCAACACTGCTGCGAGAATCGCCTTCAAACGAACTTTCATAGCGCCTCCTGGAGAAACGGTTATTGGGGGACGGCAGGAGTATGCAACATCGAGGTAGCATTTGCCAAGCACTTTGGCCTCAGACGATTTCGCTGTTCAACGAGCTCAAGGTTTCTTCATCGACATCCCAGCTCTTCAAAATGGTGAAGATCGTCTTGGTGCCGAAGCCGGCGCGAGCCAGTTGACGGAAAATCCGCGCCGTTGCCTTTTGATCCCTTGGCTTGGCCATGCGCTTCTTTCGCAAATATTCACGAGCCTGCTGTTCCTCGCTTACGCCCTCGAAAGCCGTATTCACGGCTTTATCGATGACATCGCCGTGCACGCCTTTCACTTTCAGATCCGTGATCACGCGCATGCGGCCGAACTTCTGGTTATCGCGGCGGAGAGAGGAGAAGTAAGAGGCGTATTGAGAGTCATTCAGGTATCCGCGATCTTTGAGCCGGCGGATCACCAGTTCAATCAACGTCTGGCCGTATTCGGATTCGGTATCTTCGACCCGCACGCGGAATAGACGCTTCAGTTCTGCAACCGTCCGCATGCGCCGCGCCAACGCACCCACGGCGTATTCATACAGTTCATCTTCGGAGTACGGCCGCTTCTTCGGTCGCGAAAAAGGCATGCGCTAACGATAAATGAATCGAAGGCAGGAAGGTAAAGAGAAAGAGAGTAGGAAATGGGCTTCCGGCTCTCGGAATCCGGCCTCCGGAAGCCGAGAGGCGAAGTTAGCGTCCGCCGAAGCCGGCAGATTGCATGGATTGCCGAGAGATGTCCGCGGTCGATGCAATGCCTTGCATGCGAAGCTTGAAGTCGTCGGCGTTCGAGGCATTCTCCAGAGCGGTTTCGTAATTCACCAGACCCGCCTGGAACAAGTCCCACAACGACTGATCGAACGTTTGCATGCCGTATTGCGACGTACCGGCCGCGATGGCTTCACGGATGGAACGCGTTTTTTCCGGGACGAGAACGCATTCGCGGATGAAAGCGGTATTGATCATGACCTCGACCGCGGGCACTCGCCCCTCCGCATCGCATCTCCTGACCAAACGCTGACTCACGATAGCGCGCAATACCGCCGCCAATTGCAGACGAATCTGCTTTTGCTCGGGCGGCGGGAAAATGGAAATGATGCGGTTCACGGTTTCCACAGCGTCCAATGTGTGCAGGGTGGAGAAGACCATGTGGCCGGTTTCGGCGGCATGAAGAGCGGTCGAGATGGTTTCCAGATCTCGCATTTCGCCGACCAGAATCACGTCAGGATCCTGGCGAAGAGATGCGCGCAGCGCCGCGCTGAACGAAGGAGTGTCCACGCCGATCTCGCGCTGGTTGACGTAGCCTTTTTTGTCGCGATGCAAAAATTCGATTGGATCTTCAATCGTGATGATGTGTTCGGCGCGGCTGGAGTTGACTCGATCGACCATCGCGGCCAGCGTGGTCGACTTACCGGATCCGGTCACGCCCGTGACCAGAACCAGGCCACGGGGCATCTCGCAAATTTGTTCCACCACCTTGGGAAGAAATAACTCGTCGAGGGCACGAATTTTGGTGGGAATGACGCGCAAAACCAGTCCGACGTTGCCGCGTTGCTGGAAGATGTTCACACGGAAGCGTCCCAAGCCGGCTACGCCGTAAGCCATATCGATTTCGGTGGTTTCTTTGAACTTTTGCTTTTGCCGCGCCGACATCATGCTGAACGCCATCGTCAGCATGTCTTCTGCGGTTACGCGCGGCTGGTCGGTCAACGGTACCAAGTCGCCGTCGATGCGCAGGTGGGGATAGTTTCCCACCTTCAAATGCAAGTCGGAAGATTTGCGCTCCGTCGCAATCCGCAGCAGATCATCAATATTCATCAAAGATTTCCCGGGAGGCGCACCGCCTCCCAAACTCTGCCTATGATGGACCGAATCGTCACCTTCCCCAAGATGACCTAGGTAATGGTGCGCAATTTGCGGCAGGACAATGCCTTCGGTGTGGCCGGATCTTTAGGGCCGCGAAGCCATTTGCGGGAGTTTCGCGCCGGCGACGTGCCCAGCCGGCACATTCGCACGTTCGCCCTGCCACTTGCGAGACAGCCCTTCGAGTGGATGCAGCACCTTCTGTATGTCCTTCATGCGTTCCGTGATGCCGTAGGTCACGGCGGGCGGGATGGTGGGCTCGTAGTGTCGATAAATGAACCGGGCCTCTTCCAAGGTGCGCAGGCGTTCGGTGAGAACGCGGGCCGAAATGCCCTCCACCTGTCGCCGCAGGACGCCAAACCGCATCGGCCCCTGATTGCTGAGCGCCCATAGGATATGCAGCGTCCAAGGCCTGGTAAGCAATTCCAGCAGTCTGCCTATGGCGCACGGGGAGGGGGAATGAGTTCGCTTGGAGACCATTTGTTACTAGGTTACTACAGAGTTCCTACTACGTAAAGAGATCTCAGTTACTTATTGTACCCAAACAGAGGGCGGAGCGATCTAAGGAGGAATGAGAGCCCGGAGGATTTTATGAAACTGCTTCGCATCGATTCCAGCGCGCGACGTAACTCGGTTTCGCGCCAGCTCACCCAGAAATTCGTGGAAGCCTGGAGCAAGCAAAATCTTGCGGGAGAGGTGATTGAACGGGATCTGACCATAACGAATCTGCCGCTGATCACCGACGAATGGATGCACGCCGCATCATCTGACCTGTCGAATCTGACCCCGGCGCAAAGAGAAACGCTTTCGGTTTCAGACTCGCTTGTCGACGAACTGATCGACGCCGACACGATTGTGATCGGAGCGCCGATGTACAACCTTACGATTTCCGCTCCGCTGAAAGCATGGATTGACCAGATCGTGCGCGCCGGCAGGACCGTTCGGTGGGGGCCAAATGGTGCCGAAGGTGTTCTAAGGGGAAAGAAGGTTGTGGTGCTTACGTCGCGCGGCGGTTCCTTTCGGCCGGATACAGGCACTGCGCAGTACGACCATCAAGAGCCTTATCTCTGCCACATTCTGGGATTCATCGGATTAACCGATGTTACGTTTATCCACGCCGAAAATCAGAAGCCGGGCGAACTGGCAGAAACTATGCGGGCAGCGGCTTTTGACCAAATTCAGCAACTGGTGGGCACAACCAATGGAAAGGCCCGTGAGTTGGAGGTGCAGGTGTAAGCCGGGAATTCCATACCTCGGTGAAATTGTTGCTTGTGCGCTTTCAGCCACTCTCGATTGGCGATTAGGGAGGACGAGACTGACAGTCAGCAGTGCAAATTACTCGCACGAACGTTACGCCGGCGGTGGCGGGACCGAATTGCTCGGTTGGGCGGTTTCCTGTTTGCATTAATCTTCATCATGTCCGGGCCGCGACACTTCTTGAGTCCGACCATCGGCTCTCTCCTGCTTGGGTATCGAGCAAAACTGGGGGCATGGCTGATCGTGTGGTTTCTTGTCGGCGTTACGCCAAAGATGCGGCCGACCCCGTGACGTGCAGAGAATCATGTTTTTGAAGAATCTTTCGATGCTCGGCGGGGGCGCTCATCAGTTCAACAGCTTGGGCCCGGACCGTGGAGTCTGGATGCTGGCCGGAGATAATCAAAGGTTTTGCACTCTACGCAACTTACCAAGGAGAAAATCATGTCGGATCCAACCGTGAAAGTCTTGCCCAAAGGCCCTGGATGCTTCTGGCAACAAGATTGAGACTGGCGAGAAAATCGCGCTCTGCCGTTGTGGCGCTTCCACCAGCCAGCCCTTCTGCGACGGCACGCACAGCAAGGTTGGGTTCGAGGGGACCATTGCCCGCGCAGGCACACCGGTTGCACGCTGGGTAGCGGTCGAAGCCGAAAAGAGGAATACCCCTCCATTAGGGATGGATCGCGGCAAAATATGGATTGCAGAGGATCTCGACGCTGCATTGCCCGATGACTTGCGGAAAACGTTCTACGGTGGCGGAATTCCAAAGCCACAGCGAAGCGAAAGTGAAGTACCGGGATAGCGTAGTCTGGTTGTGGAGCGTGGGTCCGAGGGAAAACATCGGGCGTGCCGGGCTCGAGATTCTGAACCGCGGCATTGAAGACCTGTATCTTTCTGCGGCGAGTGCCTGGAAAATTGCGGTCAAGGCGAAGCTGGGAAAATTGCCGTCAGCGCCCGCTTCCTACGTGTGCTCCCGCTTCAGTGCAGGGGATTCAATCCCTTTCGATCACACAGGCTCACAGTCTGAAAGTGCACGATCTTCCTCCGCATCACAACGATCTCTTCGACCGTCTACTCCTCGCACAGGCGTTGGTGGAGCCGATGGTCGTCCTGACATCCGATCATGCGTTCAAGAAATATCCGGTTGAAATTGGTTGGGTGCGGACGTTAGAAGCTGTCCCGCAAACAGGAAAGCCGCCCATTCTGCAGGCGGCTTTTCGCATCTTGCGCAACCGCTAGGCGGCGGTGGTTGCCGGTTGGGGCATCCGGAAAGGTTCGTCGAAGCTGCCGCCGTAGATCGATGGCACTTTCGATCCCATCGGCCGCAGGTACGTCGCCAACTCCCCGCGATGATGGATGCTATGGTTGTTGAGAAATCCAAGATAGAAGGCTGCGGGCAGATTGAAGATTCCGGCGAAGTCGATTGGGGTGAGCAACTGCTCGGCTGACATGGCCTCGATGCGGGCGATACCCTGTTGTATGTGTCGGTCGTACCACGCGACTAAGTCGCCGATGTTCTTGGGTCTATCGGGCGGGCCGCCTGCCATGTCAAACTTCAGGTTGGCAATGCTGTCGATGAAATGCACGTCGGAGCTGGCGATGTGCCATGCCAGTTCCTCCGCCGTACGGGCATGGGGATCGGGCTTGTAGCTTGAGTTGGCGTCAGGAACGGCTGCGATCACTTTCTTCGTGACTTCCACTTCACGTTTGAAGCCGTCGATCATGAGCTGTCGATAGCCGAGGGCGAACTCCGGAGTAGGAGCTTGGGGAGCGGACATAGAATCCTCCTTGTAAGGCAACCGGATTATACGCCGACAGGTTGTTTGCTGCCGACCGGCACGGCGGTCAGCCAGCCGTGGCGATCTTCTTTTTCGCCGCGCACGATGGCGTAAAACTCCTTCTGGATTTCCCGGGTGATGGGGCCCATGCCGCCCTTGCCGACCTTGATCTTGTCGACGGAGCGTATGGGGGTGATTTCCGCGGCGGTGCCGGTGAAAAAGGCTTCGTCGGCGATATAGAGCATTTCGCGCGGAATCATGTGCTCGGAGATCGGGATGTTCAAATTGCGGGCGATTTCGAGGACGGAGTCGCGGGTGATTCCGGGGAGAACGGAATTGCCCAGGGGCGCGGTGATCAGTTTGTCGCGGTGGACGAGGAATACATTTTCGCCGGAGCCTTCGCTGACGAATCCGTTGGTATCGAGCGCGATGCCTTCGGAGTAGCCGTTGACGATGGCTTCCATCTTGATGAGCTGAGAGTTCATGTAATTGGCGCCCGCCTTGGCCATTGCGGGCAGAGTGTTTGGAGCGAGGCGCGTCCAGGAGGAAACGCAGACGTCACAACCTTCGCTCTCACCGCCCAGATATTTTCCCCACGGATAATTAATGATGTAGACCTCGGTGGGCGAGTTGAACGGGTTCACCCCCGCCTCGCCGTAGCCGCGCAGGACGATGGGGCGGACATAGCAGGGCCACGCGCCGTTGCTGCCAACGGTTTCGAGCATGGCCTTCACCAACTGGTCGCGGGTGTAGTCAACGTCGATGCGGTAGACTTTTGCGGAATCAAGCAGGCGCTGGATGTGATCGTGGGCGCGGAAAATCGCGGGACGCGACTGGGGGTTGTAGCAGCGAATCCCCTCGAACACCGAGGAGCCGTAGTGGATCACGTGAGACATCACGTGAATGCTCGCTTCATCCCAGGGAATGAGCTTGCCATTGTGCCAAATATTTTCCGTCTTCTGGATTGCCATGCGAGCTCCTTCAGCTGCGATCTTTGCAAGGTAACAAGGCTGAATCCTTTTTCTGGCATCGCAGCGGAGCGAAGCGTGAAAAGTCAACCGTCATAGGACATTATAGCCGAGGCGCAGGCGCAGAATGTTCCTCGGAAGCTGGGTGCACTGTGGTCACGCTGAGAAGCTGAGAGCGTACGGTTGGGCAGCGGCCGCTGATCCAGGCAAAACAAAACGCCCCAGACTCAAAGAGTCATGGGACGTCAGTCGAGCAGCCCTCCCCCGAAGTCTACTCACCTGAGAGGCTAGCGTATGGGCAAAGGCTTGGGAATGGCACTTTCGTGGGGGGATGACCCGGGCACGATTTAGTTCCCTGATTTGCTGCCTCGTACTCTGCTCTTGCCGTTAGCAAGGGGTGCGCCGCCGCCTCTGCTCACAGACCTGATTACCTTCCGCTGTGCTTGCCGATTTCCGTCAAATACTTGTTCACCAAGGCGACATCGTCAGGATCGGTGGCGTATCTCAAATACTCCCGCAATTGAGCGGTCGCGTTGGAAAGATCGCCCTTGGCGGTGTAGATTTGAGCGAGCAAAAAATGCAACCGGGGATCGGCGTTGTTCCGGTCCATCTGCGAAGCTCTCAAGGCACTCTTTTCCGCTTCCGGCAGATGATGCAGATGCAAGTTCGCCGCGGCATTGTAGGCGTAGGTTGCCACATTCTCGGTGGGGTCGATCTCGAGGGCGCGAGAGCTAAGCTTCAGCACTTGATCCCAATTCTGCGAACGGGCGGAAATATCGGTGAGGCAAAGATAAGCGGGCAGGTAACTGGAGCTGAAGCTTAGCGGCCGGGAGCACGCGTCTTGGGCCTCTTGAATTTGATGCTTTTGCTGCAACACCTGCCCCAGCAGAACCCAAGCGGCCGGATACTTCGGATCCTGCTTCACCGCCCTGCGCAGATGACTCTCCGCGTCGGAAACTTTCCCCCGCTTTACGGCCGCACATCCATCTTCGTACTCCATCTGAGATTTCGCGGGAACCTGCAAGTCGGCCACTCCAATCATTCCGGCATTCAGCGCATTCAGGGGAGGAAGGAAGCAATTCCCCTTTTGGTTCTTAGACGCCGTGCTGTCATCGCGACCGAAGACGAGATTGGTTCGCTCCCACCCGTGTGGATCGACTGTCTGCGCCTGGACTTGATTCGGGAGCGAAAGCGAAGGCGGCGGCCCGGCTCCTTTCTTCTGGGCCTGTGCCAGCGTCCCTCCCAACATCAAGGCGACCAAGCAGACCGAATTCAGGATGGAAAACAGGAGTTGAGGTATGTCCGAATTGGGTTTCACGAGTCACCTCCTGCAGTGTCGAGCGTGAAGTTCAGCTGCCAAGTGAGGGTCTTCTTTACTAAAATTGTAGTCCGTTTCTCGCTTCCCGGTACATGAGAAGTTAGCGGAGAAAGAGTCCAAACGGCTAGTTGCGCACTCAAGACTACGGAATGTGATTTGGGTTCCAGCCAGCTCTCTTGTCGAGGGTTCCAAATCCTGCAAAACTAACTTCTTATCCAGGTTGTGGAAGACGTCATCCTTGCGATGGAGGAATTTGATGGCTGGCATGAAGGACATTTTCACGATGCGGTTGGTTCCCGAACGAACGGCGGCGGGGCTCGCGCTATTGCGGGTGTGGACGGGAGCCACGCTTTTTCTGCGGCACGGCTGGGAAAAGCAACCCGCACATTGGGCGCAATTCATGGCACACTTTCCCGATCCCATCGGGATGGGATCGCATCCCTCGTTCCTTATCGCGTTTGTCTCGGATTTCGTTTGCGGTATTCTGCTCTTCATGGGGCTGGGCACGCGATGGGCCGCGCTCTGCTGTCTTGGGAACATTCTTGTAGCTTGGGCTTTGGTGCATCACTTTGCCTTCCTGGGCAAGAGTCCGCAGGCCGAGCATGGCGAAATCATGGTGCTTTACATAGGAGCGCTGTTGACACTTCTGATTGCCGGCCCCGGCGCAGCGAGCCTCGATCGCATGCGGTCGCGGAAATCCTAAGGTGTCGCCAGTGACTTTCGTTACCATGACGGCAAGTCGTCTGTGCATGCACTCTATAACTGCGAGACTTAGAGGCGTTTCTTCGGGTTCGCTCGGAAGCAACGCGAACCGAAGGATTCGGTTTCACGGCGATAAGGAGTGAACTGTGAGCACTGAGACGATTCCGACCGCGATGGAGGTTGTTTCCTGCGAGTCGGCGGCGAAGCGGCCGGCAGAAGCGGCGGTCGCGACGAGTGGCCGGAGTTGGTATTTCGGCTTTTTCTTTATCTCCGGATTCTGCAGCATTCTCTACGAATTGATCTGGCTTCGTCTGGCCATGGCGCAATTTGGGGTCACCACGGCCATGGTGTCGATCGTGCTCTCGAGTTTCATGGCGGGACTAGGCATCGGTTCGTGGGCGTCCGGCTACCTGGTGCGCACGTATGGGCGACGTCTCAGTTCTCCGCCATTACGCCTTTACGCAATTGCCGAGTTATGGATTGGCTGTTCCGCCGTAGTTGTGCCGCTAGAATTCATGGCTGGGCGCTTCATGCTAGAGCACGTGGGGAACAGCCTTTCCCTGTCGTCATCGGGATACTACGTTGCCGCCGGTATCTGGCTGGCATGCACGCTGATTCCCTGGTGTGCGTGCATGGGCGCTACCATTCCGCTGGGCATGTTTGCCATCCGTAGCGACAAGCGGCTTGAGTCGCGACGCTCGTTCAGCTTTCTTTATCTCGCGAATGTGCTTGGAGCGGTGGCGGGAGCACTGATTCCTTTGCTGCTGATCGAGGTCTTCGGTTTTACCGGTACCCTGCGGCTTGGGATGCTGCTTAATCTGATGGTCTGCGGTGCTGCTCTTAAGATCGCGAGAAATCAATCTCAACCAGCGGGCGACGATGACGAAGTCGAAGTTGATTTCTCGCGCCACGCCTCTCCAGCCTGGCATGAAATGTTCGCGAATCGCACGCTCTGGTTATTGTTTGCCACCGGACTCACCAGCATGGGCATGGAGGTGGTGTGGACCAGACAGTACGCGCTTTACGTCGGTAACTTCGTCTATTCCTTCGCAACCATCCTGGGCGTTTACCTGGCCGCGACGTTTATCGGGTCCGGCGTATACCGCGTGTGGAGCCGCCGTCGCAGTGGCGAGGGAGTTCTGATCTGGCTCTTCGTTTGGCTCGCGGCGTTAGTTCCTCTGCTCACGGCGGACGCCCGCGTGGGAATTGTTCGGTGGATGCGCGTGCCTTTGGGCATCGCGATGTTTAGCGGGCTTCTGGGCTTCGTGACTCCGAGGCTGGTCGACCGTTTCTCCGAGGGCGACCCCGACCGAGCCGGAATCGGGTACGCAGTGAATGTCGCTGGCTGTATCCTCGGTCCGCTGGTGGCAGGTTTTGTATTGTTGCCGTATCTCGACGAGCGATACGCGCTGATAGCGCTCGCTCTTCCCTGGCTGCTGATCGCGTTCTTTTCCGCCTTATTCCAGGCCGGGCCGGCAAAACGCTTCACGGCTCAGCGAACCATGGCGTATACCGTGGTTCTACTGGCGTCCATGGGTTTGATTTTCAAGACGCAGAGCTACTTGCAGCAGGTTCCGGGAGCGCAGATACGCCGTGACAGCACGGCCACCGTCATCGCGGCTGGCCAAGGAATGGCGAAGGGGCTTTATGTTAACGGCGTAAGCATGACCTTCCTTACGCCCATGACCAAACTGATGTCCGCCTTGCCGCTGGCGTTCCTCGACCGTCCTCCACAGAATGCCTTGGTCATTTGCTTCGGCATGGGCACGACTCATCGTTCCATGTTGTCCTGGGGAATCGATTCCACGGCGGTGGACCTTGTCCCCAGCGTTCCCGCGCTTTTCTGGTACTACCATGCGGACGGCGCGCAGCTGCTGAAATCGCCGCATTCCCACGTGGTAGTGGACGACGGCCGGCGTTTCCTTGAGCGCACTGCCGGGACCTACGACGTGATCGTGATCGACCCACCTCCGCCAATCGGGGCAGCCGGGTCGAGTCTGCTGTACTCGCGCGAGTTTTATTCCGCGGCCAAGAAGCGCTTGCGGTCGGACGGTATCCTGCAGCAATGGTATCCCGGCGGAGATTTAGAGACTATGGCCTCCATTGCGCGCGCCTTGAGGGAGTCGTTCCCTTACGTTCGCGCGTTCGTTGCGTTCGATAGCCGGGGAATCCATTACCTTGCCAGCCTCCAGCCGATTCCGAACCGATCAGCGGCTGAGCTGGCAGGACGCATGCCGCCAAGAGCCGCGGCCGACCTGGTAGAGTGGGGGCCGCTTCCAACCGCCGAAGAGCAGTTTGCGGCCATTTTGCACAGAGAAGTCTCGGTCAACCGGGTGGTCGCCGCAGATATAAATGCACCTGCCATGCAAGACGACCGGCCAGTCAACGAATACAACTTGCTGCGTACCACGGGCGATCGGCTTCACTGGAAGTGGCTGCAAACCGGCCCGGAGGTTGTAGCTTTTTGGCTTCGCCGCTTTTTCGAAGAACCGAAACACTCCTAACTCAACGAGGAGGAGGCTTTCGGCCGAACCCGGACCACCAAATCAAAAAAAAGGCGCCGGAGTTACCGGCGCCACAGGCTCGCGAGATGCGGTCAAGCGAGTTTTTGAAATCGAACGAAACTATTTGCTTTCCGCGATGGGGCTTGCGCTCAAATCGCGGCGACCATTGACGGCGGTGCGCGCTGCGCGGGCGGCGGGCATATTGGCGGCGGCGGCTCCGTAGCGTTCCAGAAGGATAGGAGCCATGGTATTTTCCGCTTCCTTGACAAAGATCATCTGCCGCTCCGAAGCCATGTCAACGCGGACGAAATCGCCTAGCTTGACCTGCCCGGTAGCAACCAAGTTGGCCAGCGGGAACACCAGATGGCGCTCGATTGCGCGTTTCAGGTGGCGCGCTCCGTAACGAGGATCGGTGCCTTCCTGCAACAGGTACTGCTTCACTCCCGGCGTGCAGTGGAAGACGAATTGGTTGGCGCCAGCGGCCATCAGAACCCGCTGCTGCACCATGCCGAGTTCGATCTCAAGAATCTGTGCAAGATGCTCATCGCGCAGTGTCTTGAAAACCACGGTCTTGTCGATGCGGTTCATGAACTCAGGCGTGAACTTGCGTCGAGCGGCTTCGACGGCCGTGCGCTGAATCTTGTCGTCGAAATTGTTGTCGACTTCCACCGCCTTGGGGGCGAATCCGAAGCCTCCATCCACCAGATTGGTCATCTCGCTGGCGCCCAGGTTCGAGGTCAGGATGATGATGCATTGCGAAAGATCCACGCGGCGGTTGTCGCCGAGCGTGAGCGTGGCCTTGTCGAGGATTCCCAGCAACAGTTGCCAGAGTGAGTCGCTGGCCTTCTCGATTTCGTCGAACAGGAGAATCGAAAGCTTGAGCTTTTCCGTGAACCACTGGTTCAAGGCTTCCTGGGTGAGGAGCGGGTGAGTCTCGCGATGGCCTAAATATCCCGGAGGCGAACCGATCAGCTTCGCGATCTCATGCGAGTGCTGAAACTCGGCGCAATCGATCTTGATGCAGGCCCGCGAATCGCCGAACAGGGCCTCGGCCATGGCTTCGACCACCCGAGTCTTGCCGGAACCGGTTGGTCCCAGGAAAAGCAAGTTGCCTACCGGACGCCCCGGCGCGTTCAGGCCGGCCAGAAACATCTGATAAATCTGGGCGACCTTTTCGACGGCCTGGTCCTGGCCGACGATCTTGCGGCGTAGGGCGGCTTCAAACTCTCCAGCATCGTTGCTGCGGCGGTTCGGATCGAGGACGGTGGCCAGATTCGTTCTCATAAGGTGTCAGTCCGGCTTGCACCGGGCGTTTTATTCCTTTTCCAGGCCGTTTTCCCAGCCTTGTGCCTGCGTTTCCAAGGATTCCTCGGCCTTGCTTGCGACCCTCCAGTTCCTAGGATGACAAAATTTGTCATTTGGAAACCAGCCGCTTACCGGGCCGAATAGCGCGTCCTCGGTGCCTTACAAATAAGCAAGCCGCTGGCCATGGTCGTGCCTGCCGATACAGAAAAGAAAGCTTTGCATCCGCAGGAGTTACCTGCCGGGCCACGAGATTAGAACAGAGACCGGGAGAAAGTTAAAGAGGAGCAGTAGAAATACTTTGCGCATGGAGGAAGGGACTGTCCCGGTGACAGTGCCGGTTTGATTTCCCAGCACCCGAGACTCGGCAACCAACAGTGAGGTTACCCCTTCTGGTACTGCAACAGGTTTCAACATGAGCGCGCAGCAGCCCAACGGGAGGAGATGACCGCACGTAACTAGCGGGCCCGTTACCTGCCTACTAGCATCCGGATCAGGGCGTTCTCGGAGGCTATATTGCGTCGCTCATCGATCCTCACTATCTCTGCGGTCTCCTGCGTATTGTTCGGCGTGGCCGCCATACGGTTGAACTCGCGCTTCTCTTCCGCTCAAGCAGCAGCCCAAACGGCGCAGCCCGTGCCAGTTTTGGCCGCCGGAGCGCCGCAAAGTGCACAGGCGCAAATCAAGCCGGTCAGCGCGACCGTTCCGACGACCGTAGATGCTGCGGATGCACGCTCGGCGCAACTTCTACGCCAACCTGGAATTGAGATCTACACCGCGAAGCGCGGGGAAACTATCCCAGCCGTCGCTCATCGCTACTTGAAGGAGACTTCTTACCTCACCTCCTCTGAACTGGCTGAGGCGATCCGCGGGGTGAATGGCAAGCTTACCGGCAACGTATTAAAGGCCGGACAGCAGATCACCATCCCTGGAATCCTGCCCGCGTCCGTCGTCGAAAAAACTGTTCCCGTCGACAAGGATTTTGAGGTCCGCGCCATCTACCTCACCGGCGTCATGGCCGCCAGCGATCACGGACTCCGCATCATCCGGCACTGGCGGGAAGTGGGCGGCAACGCCGTCGTCTTCGATATCAAGGATTCCGACGGCGGCGTCAACATTCCCTTCGAGCACCCGCTGCTCGGTAAGCACCAGGTCTATATTCACGACCTGCCAAAGTTCGTACACTTTCTGCACTCGGAAAACATGCACGCCATCGCCCGCATCGCCATCTTTCGCGACGAGCGCATGGTGGTTGAGCATCCCGAACTTGCGGTGAGATCGAAAAAAACCGGCCAGCCGTGGCGCGAAAACGGCAAGCTGGTCTGGACCGATCCCTCGAATCCGAAGGTGCAGGAATATGACATCGCCCTGGCCAAATTCGTAGCCGAATCCGGCGCCGACGAGATTCAGTTCGACTACGTGCGCTTCCCCGCCGAGGGCGATCAGAAAGACGCCAGCTTCGTTTATCAGACCGAACACTCAGATGCCAACCAACCGGAAACAAAGTTGTGCGAGGCAGCAACCACGGATTCGCCAAACTCCAGCCCCGTCGGGGCGACTGATAATAGACCGGGACGTAATTCCCGGAAAGTCGGGGGAAAAGGGAACCAGTCCCACAGGGACGGCACGAATTCACCGGCCGGTTGTGACAAGCTTTCCAGTTCCCCTGGCACCCTGCAGCGCTCGGACGTAATCACCTCGTTCCTCAAGAAAGCCTACGCTGGACTGCATCCCACCGGCGTGCTGCTTTCGCTTGACGTCTTCGGCGTCATGGCCTGGCAGCGCCCCATCGATCTCTCCCACACCGGACAAGACATCGTGGGCATGGCGAAATACTGCGACGTGCTCTCGCCCATGATCTATCCCTCGCACTTCTTTGGCATGGACGGCATCGAGCATCCCGGCGACGCTCCCGAGCATTTCATCGGCGAATCCATGCAGCGCTTCGAACTGATCACCAAAGGGAGTGGGGTGGTCATCCGTCCCTGGCTGCAGGCCTTCCGCTGGCGTACCAAGACCTATTCGCCCGAATACATCAAGGTGCAAGTCGCCACCGCCAAAGAAAAAGGCGGCATCGGCTTCTTATTCTGGAACGCCGCCAACGATTACTCGAAGCCCTACGCGGCCATGCCGGAAATGAAAGCCGCGAATTTGAAAGACGCCTCGAAGAATAACCCCAAATACTTCCGCGGCGACGAACTCCCGGCGGCGATGGTGAAGGCTAGCCTGACTCCAGTGGCCCTTCCCGCGCCGGTACCCACGGAAGCCTCGATTCACTAAAAGCTCCACTATTTTCCGTCGTGACGCATGGCCGGCTCGAGGAAGCGGTCTGCATCTGCATTTTCGATGCATCGAATCATTTCTTTACCCGATAACTTTACGGTTCCTTCATCGCCTGCCTCGCAGTTTCTTTATTGCGCGCGTGCTAATTTCCCAACACTGGGCGTGCCGTCCGAGAGAAATCGTCGATCCGATTTCTGGCTCATCGCCTCAGTGGATCGTGCAGTGAGCAAAGCAGTCATCCGTGGAAGGATCAGGGTTGGGGTGATCGTTCTATGTGTTCTTGGCATAACCATTTCCGCCAATGCGCAGTCCACCTTCGGCAGCATCGTCGGCGGGGTGCATGACACAACTCAAGCGGTTGTGCCCGAAGCATCAGTCAAGGTGCGGAGTTTGGACGACAATAGCATTCGCTCCACCACATCGGACCAGAACGGATCCTATGAAGTTGTGAACCTTAAACCCGGGCACTATGCTGTGTCCGCGGAGGCCCAGGGCTTTGCCGAATTTCTGGTTCCATCCGCGGAACTGACTGCGCGGCAGACGCTGCACGTTCCGAGCAATGGGGAGAGATCGCACCGTAGCACGACCGAGCCCTACCCGCCGGCCTTCAACTCGGTGAGCACTTGTTTGGCGATTTCTTTCAGGGTCTCAAACACCCCCGTGCCCTGAAACGCCACGGCCTCGATCACAGTTTCATTTTTTTTGCGCAGTTCGTTGCTGAGGGCTTCCGTCGGTAAAATATTCGGCAAGTCGCGCTTGTTGAGCTGCAGCACGTAGGGAATCTTGTTGAAGTCGTAGCCGTGCTCTTTCAGGTTCGACATCAGATTCTCGAGCGCTTCCACGTTGGCGTCCATGCGCTGCTCCTGCGAGTCGGCGACGAAGACGATGCCATCCACGCCGCGGAGAATCAGTTTGCGGCTGGCGTCGTAGAAAACCTGTCCGGGCACGGTATAAAGATGAATTCTGGTTTTGAAGCCGCGCACGGAGCCGAGATCGAGCGGCAGGAAATCGAAGAACAAGGTTCGCTCGGTTTCGGTGGCCAGCGAGATCATCTTGCCCTTCTGCTGTTCGGCGGTCTTCTGGTAGATTACCTGCAGGTTCGTGGTTTTACCGCCAAGCCCGGCGCCGTAGTACACGATTTTGCAGTTAATCTCGCGGGCTGCGAAGTTGATGAAACTCAAGGCTTTCCTCAAAAAAGCGCGGGCCGACACCTTTATGGTGTCCTCCCCAACGCAAAAATATCCCTTTGGGGGCTCGGGGCCTTTATACCACACGGGCGGGATGCTCGGCAGGTTACTCACGTGACCCCCCGAGGCGAGGGTGCCGGAAACTCCAAAAAACCCAAAATTGGTGATTGAAACCTGGCGCTCGGTTTCCAGTCCGACGGGTTTTCAATCAGCAATCAGCAATCAACTCCCCCTACCGCGCGGCCGGCGCCGGATAATATCCATCCTTGGCGTAGATCTTCAAATGCGGCCGAGCCACCAACACCTCGATGCTGCGATAGGGTGAGGCCGTCGGCGTCTTAGGCGGCGCAGGCGTGTAGCCCAGCGTGTACTGGTTGCGTGCGTCGCTCATGGCCTGGGCGTAGGCATCTGCAATCGCGCTTTGCGAAAGTTCAGTGTAAGGGAGGCCCCCGCCGGTGGCGGAGGTATATTTGGGCAGGATATCGCTATAGCCCTCGTGCGGCAGGTGCAGCCGTTCCACCTTGTCGTATACAGGAAGTGCCGAGCTTCCCACGGCCACGGCCTTCACCTCGATGTTATTCGAAAGCAGTACTCTCTTCACGTCGCTGAAGCTGGCCTGACTCCCATACTCCCGGCCGTCGCTGATCACGAAAATAATCTTTCGCCGGGTGCGTTCGCGTTTGCTCAGGTCGAGCGCCGCTCGCAGAATGGCATCGTTCAGAACTCGCGCTTGTTTGGGAGGGGTGGAGACCGGCTGAGTCGGGCTTCCCACCGGAATCCCATTAATGATCGGCCCATTGGGTGCGAGCGGCCCACTGAGGACGGCCGGCCCATTGCTGCCCCCGCGTACCGTTTTATACTGGTTAAACACCGCTGCCAGCTTCTGGTTGGGGGCTATAAAATCGCTGACTTCGCTCACCGTGCTGCTGAAGGTATAAAGGCCAACTTCGTCATACGGAGCAAATGAGCCGATCAGTGCTGGAAACGTCTGGTTGATCTTCTGCACGGTTGCATCCGACATTCCCAGATCCAGCACAATGGCTACCGACAGCGCGAAGGGGTCGCTGCTGAAAAAGCTTAACTTCTGCACCATCCCGTTTTCCTTGACGCTGAAATCCGTGGGCAGAAGTCCATCCACCATACGCCCGTTGCTATCCTTAACCGTTACTGGAAGTTGGACGAAATTCGTATGCACTACATAGGTATAGAGCTGCTCCTGGCCCCGGGGAGCTTGTTTTGTGGAACCTGGCGGCACAGTCTTGACCGGAGGCATGGGTGGGGGCGGGGAACTCTCATTCCCAAGGCCGCCCGCATCCACTGGAGGCTTGGAATTCGGCTGGCTCGTCCATGGATTCCTATCGACGGGGGCCGGTTTTTTTTCCTCAGGCCGGGGAATTGGGGATGGCTCGGGCGGCGTGGCAGATGGCTGCACGGTCGGCGCGTCCGGAATCTCGTCACTCTGTGCCGGTTGCGCTGGAGCCGGCTGAGTCTGCGCCGGCTGCGTTTGGCTGCCTAAAGACTGCGCCGCACCCTTGGCAACGCTGATCCCAAGGAATCCGCCGAGACATCCGGCAATTAGAACGGCGGCCATCCCTCCGGCTACAACCGTCCATGGTCCCTTACGAGCCGCGGTTTGGCTACTCACAGACACCTTCCGTTCCTTATATAAAGCCTTATCCCTGGCTCAGGGAGCCCAGAAAATAAAAACGGCCTTACAAGCTTGCGATGCATGAACCACTCGGTTTGGTGCATCTAACTTTAAAGGACTAGACTAACAAAACCAAGAGGGAAACACTCGTGTCCAATCTATCCGCTAAACGCAGATTTCTAGAGAATCTGGTTGCCGTCTCTGTCCTGCTTTTGATGGCAGCGGTCTTCGGAGCCGCGCCGGCCGCCTTCGCTCAGAGCTCTACTCCCCCCCAGTCCGGCAACGGGGGACAAGATGCGGGGCAGTCGGGTACTGAGAAGTCAGATGAAACCCTCAAAGTGAACGTCAACGTGGTCGGAATCTTTTTCAATGTTAAGGACAAGCACGGCGCGCTGATCCCCAATCAGACGAAAGATGACTTCCAGGTCTTCGAAGACGGAACGCCGCAGACCATCAAATACTTCAGCGCCGAATCGAATCTTCCGCTGACGCTGGGCATTCTTATCGATTCCTCCGGCAGTCAGATAAGAGTTCTCGACATGGAGAAGGAAGTTGGCGGGGCATTCCTACGCCAGATTCTCACCGACAAGGACGAAGCTTTCGTAATCGATTTCAACGTGGAGTCTGAATTAGTACAGGACTACACCCGCGATGTACACCGCTTGCAGGCAGCGTTAAATAAAGTGAAAATCCAGAGCGGCGTCGTCAGTGGAGGCAGCGGCATTCCGGGCCTCGGACAAGGCCCGGTGCCGGTGCATAACGCTCCCGGCACCGTACTTTACGATGCGGTTTATCTTTCCTCCCATGACATGCTGGCCAAGGAAGTGGGGCGCAAGGCCATGGTTCTTCTTACCGACGGCGAAGACGAAGGCAGCAAGCTCAAGATCAAAGATGCGATTGAAGCCGCCCAGAGAGCCGATGCCATTGTCTATGTGCTGCTTTGTGCGGACCGTGGTTTCTACGGTGGAATGAGTTTGGGTTACTCGGGTGAAAGCGAAATGCGCAAACTCACCGAAGCGACTGGCGGTCGCGTGATCAACGTGGGAAACAAATTCGACAAACTGAGAGAGGCCTTCGATCAAATTTCCGCCGAACTGCGCAGCCAGTACAACATCGGTTATACCTCCACCAACACGGTGCTCGACGGCAGCTATCGCAAACTGGAAATCAAGTCGAAGCAAGGCTATAAAATCCAAACCCGCGCCGGATACTACGCGACGAAGCGCGGACCGGCGCAGTAGCGTAGAGCGGTTTTTTTGGTTTTGAGCTTGTCTTTGTCTTTGTCCAGCGAACCAGCCCAGCGAACCAGCCCTATCCCAAAACGCGGAAAACGTTTAGCCTGTAGGACGCGAACTCGAAGACCGGAGGTCCGCCATGCCATCAGGAAATCCGTCGCCATTCTCGCGACGTTCGTTTCTGCAGTTCTCCGCCGCGGCCGCTGCTTTTCACATTGTCACCGAGCCCATGCTGGCTGCCGCCGCCCGCCGGCCGGTTTCGAAAGACGGCGTCATGATCGACTCCAACGAGAATCCGCTTGGTCCCGGCCAGGCGGCGCGCGAGGCTATTTCCGCCATCATTCCCCAAGGCGGCCGCTATCTTGACAATCTGACCGACGACCTCATCCACACCTTCGCCCAACAGGAAGGCCTCAACCCCGAGTGGATCCGCGCGTTTCCCGGTTCCAGCCCACCCCTGCGCTTTGGAGTCATCGCTTTCACTTCACCGCAGAAAAGTTACGTCACCGCCGATCCCGGCTACGAAGCAGGAGTGTTTGCAGCAGCGGCCACGCAAGCCCGCGTCGTCAAAGTTCCACTCACGAAAACTTACGCGCACGACGTGAAGGGCATGGTGAGCGCCGCCCCCGATGCAGGAGTTTTTTACGTTTGCAATCCCAACAATCCCACCGGCACGCTCACGCCGCATTCCGATCTCGAGTACCTCGTCGAAAGCAAGCCCAAAGGCTCCGTGGTAATGGTCGACGAAGCCTACATTCATTTCTGCGATGCGCCGTCCACGCTAGATTTTGTCAAGGCCGGCAAGGATGTCGTCGTGCTCCGCACCTTCTCAAAAACTTACGGCATGGCTGGCCTGCGCTGCGGATTCGCCATCGCGCGTCCCGATCTGCTGGAGAAAATCATGGACAGCGCCGGCTGGAACTTCATGCCCATCACGGCGGTCACGGCGGCAATCGCGAGCCTCAAAGACCCGCAGCTTGCTCCCGAACGCAAGCGGATCAACGCTACCGTCCGAGAGGAAACGTTTCAGTGGCTCGACCGCAACCGGTACTCCTACATACCGTCCCAGTCGAACTGCTTCCTGCTCGATACCAAACGGCCTGGCAAAGGGGTAATCGATGCCATGGCCAAGCAGAATGTTTTCATCGGTCGCATCTGGCCCATCATGCCCACCTGTGTGCGCATCACCGTTGGCACGCACGAAGAGATGGGACAGTTCCAGATAGCGCTGCAGAAAGTCATGCTTGCTGCTTCAGCGTTTTCACTGCAACCCGCCCGACCAATTAGAAATCCGCAGCGGGTAGCAGCCCTGCCAACGTAAAATGCCGTGGTAGGATGCCTCAAAGGAGGCGGTATGCCGTTTGTCGATACCGATCATCTCAAGGTCATCGAACGCTTGCCGGGCTGGCGGGGACGCTATTTTCACTCAGCAAGCATGACGTTCGCGCATTACGACTTCACGCGCGGCGCGTCCATTCACGAGCACTTCCATGCTCAGGAAGAGGTTTATGAAGTGATCGAGGGGGAACTTGAGGTGACGATCGACGGCGTGGCCCAGGTCGCGCGACCCGGCGTGGTGGCGATCGTGCCTGGGAACGTGCACCATTCCATCACGGCCCTTACTGACGGCCGGGCGATTATCGTCGACTATCCGTTGAGGCGTGATTTCGCCTAGAAGGTTTCCGCACGGGCTGACCCTCAATCCGTAGTTGGAAGAAGGCTGCCCACGCCCCTCAAGAGTTTCTCCGCCGCGTCTCCCGGGTCTTGCGTGGCAAAATCCTCATCCAGAACGAAAAGTGAGATGGCGGGATCGATTTCGTCCAACGCCTTGCGAATCGGCTTGCCGTGTACGGATTGGATACGCGCGGAAACCACCACCAATTTTGCCTTCGTGGCTTTGAGCAGGATCTGCGCGTCGTCGATGGCCACCGTTGTCATGGCGTTGTATCCCGCGCTGCACAGCAGTTCCCGGAGAAACGTGCAAACGTCGGTCGACGCATAAACACAAAGCAGGCGCGGTCTTGCATCCCCGGTTTTCCCCCGTGAATAACGCGATCCTAAATAGGCGGCCGTAATCGCTTCTTCGACCGAGTCGTAGGTTTCGAATTGCGGCAGCAGGTTCGTCAATTGGAGCACCTTGCGGATCTTGGGTGGCAACCCGCTCAGTTTCAGGTCTCCGCCCTTCAGGCGAGCGGCTTGCGTGAGCCGCACCAACGCTCCCAATCCGCTGCTGTCGAGGAACTCGACGTGGTCAAGCTGGAGAACCACGTCGCCGTACTTGTCAATCGAGTCTCCCACCTGCGAGTGCAACGTAAACACCTCGTTGCCCGCCACAATCCGCCCTTGACACTTCATCACCAAGACATCACCGACCGGGCGGCTCTCCAGGCTCATCTGCATCACGTTTCCTCGCCTTGCGATTTTGACGGACTCGGCTTCGGCCTCCGAAGTCAAGGGCCACGAAATAGGCCGATCATTTCGTCGCGAATCTTACGTCGCCGGAACCGACAAGTCAATGAATGCGGCTGAGTTCGTGAATGCGGCCGAGTTCGCTGAGTTCCTTTCTTGGCTGAATTGGGGTCCAAAAAACGCGCTCAAACGGGGCGATGACTCACAAAACATCTTCGTTCCACTCCACCGTCCGCTTGTCCCGGCTGCTCTTGTGCGCCAGCAATACCGCCCGCATGGTGCGCAGAGCCTGCTCTGGTGTGACGTCGAGGGGGGACTTTTTCTCAATCGCATCCCGGACGTTGGCGTAGAATCCACGATAATCGCCACGTGCGGTCTTCACCTTCACGCTGGGCTCTCCGACAAGGCTGAGCGTCCCCCATAGTTCTTCCGCTTCTTCGCCCCAGTCCGCGCCCCAGTCCAATCCTCGGGGACGGTACTCTCCGCGCAGCCGGGCTTCCTGAGGATCCATCCCGTACTTCACAAACGATCCCTTCGTCCCGTGAATCAGAAAATGCGGGCCCGGCGCATAAGCCACAATCCGCGCCCGCCCCATCGCCCGCAGCCTAGGGTATTCCAAGCAAACGTCGAAGGAATCATCCACCTGCGACGTCTCACGCTCGCAGAACGCTGTCGCTGTGACAGACCGCGGCTCGCCAAACAAGAGCAGTATTTGATCGATCACATGCGGTCCCAAATCGAACAGAACGCCGGCTGCAGGCTGGTCCACTTTTTCGCGCCACGCATTCGGCTTCGGCTCCAGACGAAAGCGATCGTAGCGACACTCATATTCCACGATGGTTCCCAATCGCCCGGACTGCACAATCTGCTTCACGGTTCCAAAATCCCCATCCCACCGGCGATCCTGGTACACCGTGATCAATCGCCCGCGCGCTTTAGCGAGGCGCACCAGTTCTTCCGACTCCGACAGAGTTGGCGTGAATGGTTTATCCACCACCACGTCCCGCCCCGCCTCCAGGCAAGCGCGCGCGTATTCGAAGTGCGAATCATTCGGTGTTGCGATCACATAGAGTTGTATCTTCTTATCGTCCAGCAGCTGTTCCAGCGTTCGCGCCACCCGCACGTCGGGATATTTCTCGTGTGCTCGCGTTCCATGGCGCTCCAGAATGCAAGCCAGTTCCATTCCCGGCACGCCTCCTATCACGGGCGCGTGAAAGGCCTGCCCCGCCAGTCCAAATCCAATCAATCCTACTCGTACCATGGGCGAACTCCTTGATGTGCGCTGCTGCCTCTACTGCAGCAGGACCAGCGATTTACAGTATTCTGCCGATATTGACCCACCTGCGTCCGCCGTATAAACGGAATTGGTTCCTTTGCCGCTAGGTTGAACTTTGGAATGCTGACGTCTTTAGGAGGCGTAGATGCGATTCGGACCTTTTCTGGTGCCTGCTCTGCTGCTGCTCATGCTTTGGGCTGGTGGCTTTCTGATGTTCCACGTAGCCAGCGGATTGATACATCTGCTGCTGCTGTTCGCCGTCATCTCCCTGGTTCTGCATTTTGCGATGGGCACCAGAACGGCATAGATTTCTACGGGCCAAGCCTCGCCGGCTGGAGCGAACCGGCTCCCATGCCGGCCGGGCCCGAGCCCCTGTGTTTTCCTGCCGAAAGACTTGTCTTTCAACGGCGGCCTTCAGCTGCGATCTTTCAACCGTCGCACGAACTTCAGGCCCGACCATATCTCCGTCACCGCGCAAACCTTCACATCCACAAGCCCTTCGTGCAGACCAATCTCGCGTACGAGATTTTCATTCAGGTCGGTCGGCACTCCAGAACTCTTCTTGGGCCAGCTGACCCACAGCATCCCTGCCGGAGCAAGGGACTTTGCCCAGCGCGAGAACTCTTCCGCCAACTCCGCTCGTGACCTGCTAAACAGCATTACAAAATCGGGCGCGTCTCCCCGCTTGAGAATTTTGCAGGTTGTCAACGCCGCGGATAATTCCGCAAGCACCTCCGCCGGCGCGTTCGCCATCTGCACGCGAAATCCCGTCTTAACCCCCAATTTTTTCGGAAGCGGCGTCCCAGAATATCCCGGCATTTGTTTTAGGCCGAAGCCCGACTATTGCGCCACAGGCGCGTAATATCCACGCCGCGCCCGCACCTTGAAATTTTTTCGGTCATTGGCGACGATTTCAATCGTACGAAAGTGACCGTCCAACTTGAAGTCCGCCGGCTTGTAAGAGACGGCATACTGGCTGCGCAACTCATCCTGAATCTCGGCAAAAGCGTTGGTCACGTCGCGAATCTGAAAGGGAAAAAACGCGCGGCCTCCGGTGGCATCGGAAATGCGTTCCAGCACTCTGTCGCCCGCTCCCTTGGTGCCACTCACATTGGTGCTGATCGCATACACGATGGCTTCGGCACGCTGCGCCATTTCGATGGCTTCTTCGCGGGTCACATGGCTTTGATTGTCATCACCATCGCTCAGCAGAATGATCGCCCGCCGCGTCGGCCCGTTCTGCGGCTCCTTCAGCAGTTTGTCGCGACAAGCATAGTAAAGCGCATCGTACATCGCCGTCCCGCCTCCGGGGCGCAGTTCGCGAACTCCGTGAGCCAACTTTTCGGTATCATCGGTAAAATCCTGTGTGACCTCAGGGGTCACATCGAATCCCACCACAAATGCCTGGTCATAACGCTTGCGTACTGTCTGGTTCAAAAACTCGATGGCCGATTCCTGTTCGAACTTGAAGCGGTCCCGCACCGAGCTGCTCGCGTCGATGAGCAAACCTACCTGCAGCGGCAAATTTGTCTCTGCGTGAAAACTTCGAATCTCCGCTGCAGGCTTGCTGTCATCGACGATGCGAAAATCGTTCTGCTTCAGATCCGTCACGCGTTTCCCATGTTTGTCCGTCACCGTGAACACGACGTTTACTTCGTTGATGCCCACCCGGATCTTGAGGACATCTTCGTTGTTGTTGTTGCCGCTGGAGTTGGGTTCGGCAGGATTGGGCGCGGCCGGCGGCGTGGCGGCCGCAGGCGGCGAAGACTCGGCGGCCGAAGATTGGGAGGAAGGTTGCGCCGCCGTTCCGGCTTGCGCCACGCTGACCCGCCGTGCGGCCACCAGCAATAGCAAAATCGCGACCCAGCCCAAGAATGAATCTCTCAAGAAGATGCTTCGCGTAACGGTGCCCATCATTTAATTGTTCATTATATCCGCAACCACTGGAGCTGGCGGGTTTCTACTGGGCTTCTACCTTCCGAAGGTAGTTCAGCAACTCCTCCGGCAATTCACTCTTAAGGGCAAGAGTCTGCCCCGTTCTCGGATGGCGAAATTCCAGTTCCCGGGAATGCAGAAAGTTTCGACCCAGGCCAATCGCTGCCGAGGGCCCGCGAGCCAGCTTCGGCGCCCCATAGGTAGTGTCCCCCACCACCGGATGGCCCATCGCCGCCACATGCACCCGAATCTGATGCGTCCGTCCCGTATCAATCTTTACGTCCAGCAGGGTAAACTTTCCAAACTTCGAATCCAGCCGCCGCAGCACGCAGTAATGCGTAACCGCCGCCCGTCCATTTTCAAGCCTAGTCGTCATCCGCGTACGCCGTGCCGGATCACGGCTGATGCTCTGCGCGATGGTTCCGGAATCTCTTTTCACCAAGCCATGGACCAGCGCGACATACTTCTTTTTCACCTCGCGCGCCGCGAACTGTGCACCCAGTTTACGGTGTGCCTCGTCGTTTTTCGCCACCACGATCAATCCGCTGGTTTCTCTATCCAGACGATGAACAATCCCTGGCCGCAACTGTCCGCCTACGCCCGACAAACTCGCGAGATGATGCAGCAGCGCATTCACCAGCGTCCCGCGGTTGCGGGCTTCCTCGGTCGCACCCGCGCCCGCATGCACCATCATTCCCGCCGGCTTATTGATCACGGCGAGGTCGTCATCCTCATACACAATGTCAAGCGGGATCTCCTCAGCGATCGCCTTGAGCGGAGCTCGGTGCGCCTCGCCCAGCACGCTCACCTGCTGCCCTCCGCGCAGCTTCAGCGAGGCTTTCGCGGCAGCATCATTCACCCGTACTTTCCCGCCCTCGATCAGTTCCTGAACGCGCGCCCGGCTTACAGATTCAAGCCGTGCAGTGAGAAATTGGTCCAGGCGTTTGCCCGCATCCTCGGCCGCGACGGAAATAAGAATGGGATATGCTTCCGGCATTCGTTGCGAAGGATACTACAGGCTATCTTAGGAAAGGGTGCAGCCCGGCTGGTCGCGTACAAAGGGCGCGCCAGGAGACGAAATTTGCGATGAAGAAAAATGCCCTGCGGGCGGTGATTGAAATCGCTTTCATCATCTTCCTGTTTTATTCGAATCTGCTGATGGGAGAGTTTGAGCGCTCCGGCATGGGACAGCGGAGGGGCTTGGTTTGGGCAATTGGAGATGTCTTTAGCCGCGCCAATTTTGAGATCGCCGTCATGGCGGCGATTATTGGCTATGTTTGTTTTGAAGGTCTTCGAAAGAAGTTCTAGGAAAGTATGCGTGCCAGTTGGGGGCTGCGCAAATCGGCAGCGACGAACCAGTCCACACCGCCACGTCGGCTACCGCGTTGCGCCCACTGGCTGCGCCGGAACCGCTTTCGCCCCCGGCCGCAGCCACCAGATCAGTCCACCGCCGATCACCAGGCCGATTGCGATCAACTGAGTGCCCGACATCGCTCCGCCGAAGACGGATCCGCGACCGGGATCGTCGCGCAGGAATTCCAGAAAGAAGCGTGCCACGCCGTAGATAAACAGGAAGGCTCCGAAAATCTGGCCGTCAAATTTTCTGCGTCTGAGCAGCCACATCAGGAAGAAGAAATTTGCCAACTCTACCGCCGCCTCAAAAAGCTGAGTTGGCTCCAGGGGGACGTTCAGCGGAGTGCCGGTAATCTGATTCGCCAGCGGATTGTGAAACACCACGCCCCAGAAATGATGCGTTTCTTTTCCGTAGCAGCATCCCGCCGCAAAGCATCCTACGCGGCCAATGGCGTGCCCTAGCGCCAGTCCAGGCGCAAATGCATCGACGGTCCCCAGCGCGGGCATGTGATTTTTGCGCACATACCATGCCGCGGCGACAAACGCCGCAATCAATCCACCGGAGAAAACTCCACCCGCCTGCAACGTGCTGACGCTGAAGATTTCCCTGGGATGTGCAGCGTAGTAGCTCCACTCATTAATAACGTAGAGCATCTTCGCGCCCAAAATCCCGCACAGCACGACAAGAATCCCCAGGTTCCATGCCTTCTCGCCATCAATCCCCAACCGCTCGGAGTTGCGTACGCTGATCCACAGCCCGATCAATACTCCCACCGAAACCAGCAAGCCATACGTAGGCAGAAAGAAGGACCCGAAATGAATTAATTGCGGATACACAGTATGTTGGATGCAGGAACCGGAAATTTGTTCCGGACCAGTCTAGCAGGAGCTTGTGGAGCGGGCACTCTTGCCCACTTGCTTCACTCTGGAAGAAAAATCAAGCCGACCCACTGTGCCGTGTGACGGGCCGAGAATGAACCGTCGGATAGACGTTGGGAACCCGCCGAGACCCTTTAGGCATCTCCGCATGGCGGAGCGCTGCACACCGGATCCTAGTTCGAGTCGAGTCCCCGTTCATTCAGCATTGGTTCAAAAATCGGCTACCGTCATCACCAACCCCGCAGGCCGGCTTTCACTCTGGATGCTAGGAGAACTCCCCACGATTTAGCAATAGGGAAACGGCAAATAGTTGGCCAATCACTTGCAACCAAAGTAACGGGGTTGTAAAGATTCTAGCTTGCCGTTCCGTTCCAGGAAAACGCGGCCGCAGCCAACACAGCCAACACGCATCTTGACTTTTACTGCATGGGGGGCTTCTCCCGCATTTTGACGGAATAGTCCGCTGCATCGCGGATGGCGGCGCCACCATCTCCCGGCCGTAGTTCCTGCGGGTCTTGGGATAGCTGGTGCGCGTTACCGATGAAGTGATGAACGGCATGCCCTTGGCTGCCGAATTCCACGAAGCCGATTTCCGCGAAACCTGCGTCGACGATCGGTTCCAGCATTGCGTTCAACCGCTGAATTCGCGAGAACTCATAGCTGGCACGGCGTCCGGTTTGAATCGCGATCACGAGAGAGATCGGCTGCTGCTCCGGCGCTTCATCCAGTGGGACCGGCGGTTCCAGGCCAACGTCTTTAATCACCAAGTCCTGGGCCGAGAGCCCATTTGCAATCGCGCCCTCCCGGCCTTTGACCGGCGTAGGCACCACAACCAGGTTAGATGGGCTTCGGAGAGTTGATTCCTGAGCGGCGGCGCGGACCAGGAGAACGAGCGGCAGAATGCAAATGGCCGCGCGGCGCAAGCTATCCCGCTTTGCGGGTTTCGTCCAGCACTTCATCGAGCGCATTCACTAATAGATGCGCGCGCTTCTGGTAATCCGTCGCCCCACTGTCCTGCTTTCGTTTCAAAAGATGATACTCATCGGCGATATTCAGCGCGGCCAGCACCGCCAGCCGCACCGTGTCGATGGTATTCGTGGCTTCGGCCACCGCCCGCATCTTGGCGTCGACGTACTCCGCCAGCTTCAGAATGTATTCTGGATCCGACCCCCGCAAATTGTAGGCCTGATCAAAGATTTCCACTCGCACGCTGCCATTCTGCGCGTCCTTCAACGTCGAATCCTTAGGAGCGGTAGCCATAACTGTTTACCTTGATTGCTAGAAACCACGATTGCTAGAAACCAAGCCGGGCTCTGGAAGCGGAGTTCTAACTCGCCCGTTCCTCGGCCACCGACTCGATCTGTTCGAGCATCTTTTCCACTCGCCCGCGAATCTCTTCCCGCTCTTTCCGCAATTGCACCGCCTCGCGCTTGAGCGCAACCAGTTGTTCCTCGCGCTCTTCCAGTTGCTGCCGCAACCGCTGCGCGTCGCGTTCCGCCGCAGCCTGTCCCTGTCTCGCTGCGCGGTACATTTCAATAGTGCGGTAAATTTTCTCTTCCAGCGTTTGAAAATCATCCGCCGGAACCAGCTTCGGTACCTGCTCTAAAGCGTTTGCCGCCATGTTTTCTCTTCCCTGGGTTAGTTGGAAACTTTCACGCAGTATACTCCACCCACCTGTGAATCGAGCATGGCCTTCCCTGCTTTTAACGCCGGAGCTTGCCCAACTTCTCGGCCGCCGCATCCAACGTCTCCAACTTCTTGCAAAAGGCGAACCGCATTTGCCGCGTCCCGTCCCGCGCATCCCGATAAAAACTCGACCCCGGTACCGCCGCCACTCCAATCTCTTTCACCAGATACCTCGTAAACTCGACGTCATCGGCAAATCCGAATGCCGAAGTATCCGTCATCACGTAGTAAGCCCCCCGCGGACGAAAACATTGGAACCCCGATGCCTCCAACGCCGGAATCAAGTGATCCCGCCGCACGCGGTATCCTTCCGCCAGCTTCGCGTAATATTCCGCCGGCAGACTCAAAGCCGCCGCGCCCGCCTCCTGCAACGGCGCCGGGGCTCCCACGGTGAGAAAATCGTGCACCTTCCGGATCGCATTCGTGATCTTTTCCGGCGCGACCGCCCATCCCACGCGCCATCCCGTCACGCTGTAGGTCTTCGACATCCCGTTGATGGTCACGGTTCGGTCTCGCATCCCCTCGAGCGACGCCATCGAAATGTGCTCGGTCCCGTCATACAAGATGTGTTCGTAAATCTCATCGGTAATTGCGAGCACATCGAACTCGATGCATAAGTCACGAATTAACTCCAGCTCCGCGCGCGTGAAAACTTTCCCGGTAGGATTGTTTGGCGTGTTCAGGATGATCGCCTTTGTGCGTCGATCAAACGCCGCACGCAATTCCTTTTCGTCAAAAGTCCACTCGCCCCCGGCGCTCGTCGGCGGACGCAACTTCACAAACCGCGGTCGCGCTCCGCTCAAAACCGAATCCGGGCCATAATTTTCATAGAACGGTTCGAAGATCACCACCTCATCGCCGATATTGCACACGGCGAGCAATGTCGAGATCATCGCTTCCGTGGAACCGCAACATACCGTAATCTCTTTTTCAGGATCGACCGCAATTCCTTGCCAGACGCCCATCTGCCGTGCAATCGCGTTGCGCAGATTTTGTGCGCCCCACGTGATTGCATATTGATTCACATCGCTGTCAATGGCCGCGCGCGCCGCCTGCTTGATCTCGGCCGGAGCGGCGAAATCCGGAAACCCCTGCGCCAGATTGACCGCGCCATGAAGCATCGCCTGCCGGGTCATCTCCCGGATCACCGACTCGGTAAATTGCGAAACCTTGTCGCTGAGAAAATGCTTTTTGGGGGTGGAAAAAGTGGAAATAACGTCCGCCATAGCTGGCAGATTAGCACAAGGAAGAAAACGATGGATTGATGATTGTTAATCGCCGATGGATCCAGAAATCGGACCCGCTGAGAGGCTTCCATCAACCATCAGCAATCATAAATCAACCATGACTTACACCCGCTGCACTCCTCCCAATCCCCGCAGAGCGGCTACGATTTGCCCCGACCACTCCGCAATCTGCTCCTCCCGCAGCGTCCCTTCATCTGATTGCAACCGCGCCCTCAACAGAATCGAATATTTTCCCGCCGCAATCGATCCGCCGCGAAAAATTTCCACCGGCTTGAATTCACGCAGCGCGCTCAACCGCAGCCCCATCACCGCACGCCGCATCGTCTCAAATCCCACATCATCGCCAAACACGAAGGAGAGATCCCGCTCCACTGCCGGATCCTTTGCGAGCGGCGCAAACCTCACCGTCCGCAACCCGCGCACATGCAGCTGCTCCAGATCGATCTCGGCCAGAAAAACATCCTGCCGCAACTTCCGCTGCGATTTGACATCCTCGGCAATCTGCCCAAACTGCGCCAGCACGGACCCACCCATCAGCGCCCGCGCCGATCGTCCCCGATGAAAATACTCAGCCGTGTCGCGGTCGAAACTTAATTCCTGGCACGCAAAAGCGGCCAGCAGATTCTCCACGTCCCCTTTGAAGCATCGGAATGCCTCTGCCGCCGCTGCGAGCTCGCCGTTGCTCACATCCAGCGCCCCACCCACGGGCTGGGCGGCCTTCACCGCCGCCAGCGTGGCTCCCAGGCACACGCGTGCCGGCTCAACCCGCTCCCCGCCTCGCATTTCGTAGACTCGGCCCATCTCGAACAGCCGCGCGACTTCCGAATCTCTGTTCAAATTCCAAGCCAGCATATCGAGCATGCCCGGGACCATCGAAGTCCGCATCACGGATGCTTCTTCACTCAGCGGATTTTCCAACTCCAACACCTCTGCGGAGGAAAACGCTTCCGCGTCTGCATGTGAAATGAACGTCAGGGATATCGCCTCGTTATACCCCAGCGCCAACGCTCGGCGGCGCAACGTGGCGTTCATGGCGGCGGTCGGCGGTTCCGATGCCGCTCCCGTGTGCGCCGGCAAAGTATTTTCAAACTTGTCATAACCATGCAGCCGGGCAATTTCTTCAATCACATCGATCTCGCGCTCCACATCCAGCCGCCAGCTCGGAATGTGAACCTGGAATTGCGCATCGGCCTGACCAGCGGGAACCACAGTGAAGCCAAGCAATTTCAAGATGCGAAAAATCTGCCCGGTGGTCAGATTTCCACCGAGGATGCGGCGTACTTCGGAAAGTCGCAGCACGATCGGAGCCTGGTCGATCTGTCTCGAAACGACGTCAATCGCATTTCCAATCAGCTCTCCGCCGCCCGATTGAAGAATCAGAGCCGCCACCAAATCGCACGATAAAATCGTGGACTCGAAATCAGCTCCACGCTCGAAACGATGTGATGCATCGGTATGAAGCCCGTGCCGCCGCGACGTTGTACGCACCGTCCCCGGATCCCACCACGCCGACTCGATCAAAATATTCCGCGTCTTGTCAGTGATCATGGTGTCGAAGCCGCCCATCACTCCCGCAAGTCCGACGGGTTTTTTCGCGTCCGCGACAACCAAATCACCCGACGTCAAAGTGCGCTCCACGCCATCCAGGGTCTTCAGCTTCTCGCCTTTTTTTGCTTTTCGAATGATGAGCCTGCCGCCTTCGAGCAAGTCCATATCGAACACATGCGTCGGCTTGCCCATCTCCCACAAAACGTAATTCGTCGCGTCAACCGCATTGCTGATTGGCCGCTGATCGAGCAACTGCAAGCGCCGTGCAAGTCTCTCCGACGAAGGCCCGATGCGGGTACCGCGAACAACTCGCGCTGAGAAGCGTGGACAGAGCTGCGGCTCGTCAACCTGGATGGGAAAATCCGACTCGCCCGTGGACGAGGGAAGCTTAGGCTCAATCGGCTTGAGCGGCAAGTCGTAAATCGCCGCCGCCTCCCGCGCGATGCCGTAATGATTCATGGCGTCAGGACGATTCGTTCCAACCTCCATTTCGAAAACAGTGTCCGGCCCAGAGCCCAGGATTCCCTCGACTGCAATTCCCACCGCAGTCACGTCATTAGCCAGCCGCCGGTCATCGACGCCAAGATCGACAAACTCACGCACCCACTGTGGAGATATTTTCATAGCGATTTTGTAGCGCCGGCGTCCCGCCGGCTCCGTCGTTACAAAAAACCTGTCATCCCGAGGCGCCCTTTGCGCCGAAGGGGCTCTGCAACTGGAATCTGAAAATGCCGCCAAGAGGAATTCTCACGATGCCGGCCGTCCCGTGAGGGCGGGGAGCTACGCCCACTGCTGCAAAAACCTCACATCCCCCTGAAAGAACAACTGAATATCGTCCACGCCATACTTCAACAGCGCGATCCGGTCCGCGCCCATGCCAAAGGCAAATCCCGAAACTTTTTTCGGGTCATAGCCGTTGTCCTTCACGAACTCAAATACGTTGGGGTCGACCATGCCGCAACCCAGAATCTCAATCCATCCTGTCTGCTTGCAGGGACGGCACGGGTCAGTACCGCGCATCCCGGTTCCCCCGCAGATGAAACACGAAACGAACATCTCCGCGCTCGGCTCGGTGAACGGAAAGAACGATGGACGGAAACTCGTCTGCACGCTCGATCCGAAGAACTCTTTCATGGCGTGATCGAGCGTCCCCTTCAAATCGCCGAATGTAATGTTGGTGTCGACCGCGAGGCCTTCGATCTGATGAAACATCGGCGAATGGCTCGCATCTGGAGGATCGTTGCGGTGCACCGTCCCGGGAATCACAATCCGGATCGGCGGCTGCATCTTTTCCATGGTCCGAATCTGCACAGGAGAAGTATGGGTGCGCAGCAGCAACCGCTCACGTTGCGACTTCGACTGCTGACCTGCGATGAACAAAGTATCCTGCGTATCCCGCGCCGGATGGTTGGGAGGAAAATTCAACGCCTCGAAGTTGTAATAATCCGTCTCGACCACAGGTCCGGCAGCGACGGAGTAGCCGAGCTTTTGAAAAACGCGAACCATCTCGTTGGTTGTCTTGATGACGGGGTGTTCCGCGCCAATCGGACGACGAATGCCGGGGAGGGAGATATCTACCCGTTCCACTTCGGCGCTTCCGCCACGATCCCGAGCAACATGGGCGCCCTCCACCATTTGTACAATCCGGGCTTTCAATTCGTTGACGCGAATTCCTGCCTCGCGTTTCGCGGCCTTGGGAGCGCCTTTCAACCACAATGCATTAATCTGAGTGAGCACCCCATTTTTGCGTCCCATCCAGCGGTCGCGAAGCGCCTTCCGCTCCACATCGTTGCGCACCTCGGCGGATTCGTCGGCGCACGCACCCAAGCACTCAGCGGAAGCCTTCTCCATTGCCGCCGCCGAATAATCCCTCAATTTGGGTACCGTATATGCCATTTTTCCCTGAGGACTTTCAGGATTTGTCATTCCGAACCGCTTCGGCGGTGAGGAACCTGCTGGCTTCTGGCCAACAGCAAAAAGCAGATTCCTCGATCGCTCTCCGCGCGTTGCGCGACTGCGAGCGGCTCGGATTGACAATCATTAAGACTGGCAGCTGAGGGCAGAAGCTACTACGCCAGCGCGGCCTTTGCTTGTTCGACCAGGCTCTTAAACGCCGCTGCGTCTTTAACCGCCAAGTCGGCGAGAATCTTGCGGTCCAGTTCCACACCGGCCAACTTCAGGCCGTGTACGAATTGGTTGTAGCTGATTCCGTTCAGCTTCGCGGCTGCTCCGATGCGCACGATCCACAGCGAGCGGTATTGCCGCTTCCGCTGCTTTCGTCCGGAAAAAGCAAACTTGAGCCCGCGTTCGACGGCTTCTTTCGCGGAGCGGTAGAGTTTTGATTTTGTAAGAAAATATCCGCTCGCGCGGTCCAATATTTTCTTACGCTTGGCGCGGCGTTTGGTTCCGCGTTTTACACGAGGCATGGTGCTTCTCCTTTTTTTCTTGCGATGGACTGGCGGCTGGAGGTAAGGAGTTTTCACCCGCGTAGGTGATCTCGGGCCTCTTCACACGCCTCAAGCAATTGCTGATTGAAGATTGTTGATGGATGATTAAAGTCCCAAAGATCAGGTTTTCGATCATCGAATCACCAATCACACAATCATCAATAGCCTTTACTGATACGGAATCATCCGCTTCACTTTGCGGATATCGCCATCGCTGACCAGCGTGGCCGATCCCAACTTGCGTTTACGTTTATGGGCCTTGGAGGTCAGCATGTGACGCAGGCCGGAATGTCCCCGTTTCACCTTGCCGGTGGCAGTCTTCTTGAAGCGCTTGGACGCGCCCTTGTGCGTTTTCAATTTCGGCATAGTTCCTCGGAATCAGTTGCCGGCTGCCACTGCCAGCCGGCAGTTCTGGAATTCAAAATCCGGTATTCGATTGCTTGGAAATTCGGGCGCTAACCGTGCCCCTACTCGGCGAAGTTGTCAAGCTTGCGAACTAGCCTCCGAGCTAGGCTTGAGAACTAGATTTGAGAACTAGATTTGAGAACCCGGATTCGATGCGTCGGCCGTCGCGGTGGTCGCGGCCGGCGAATGCTCGTCCTTTGTCTCCGGCGCCAGTTTGGCCTGCGCCATCTTTTCCTGCAGCATCTTTTCCTGACGCTCAGCCTTCGCCTTTTGCTTGGCCTCTTTTTCCTTTTCTTTTTCCCGCTCTGCCGCCGACTTCTTCGGCGCCAGGATCGCGTGCAGAGTATTGCCTTCCTGCCGCGGACGGAATTCCACGATGCTCTGCGGTTCCACGTCTTTGATGAGTCTTTCCAGGATTGTCCGGCCCAACCCTGTTCGCGTCATTTCACGCCCCCGGAAAAATATCGTGGCCTTTACTTTATCGCCCCCATCGAGGAAGCGCAGCACGTGGTTCTTTTTGGTCTCGTAATCGTGGTCGTCCACGTTGATGCGGAACTTGACCTCTTTGACCGTGATCGTCTTCTGGTGTTTCTTCGCCTCGCGCTCTTTCTTTTCCTGCTGATAAAGATATTTCCCGTAGTCCATAATGCGACATACGGGAGGCTGAGCGGTGGGTGAAATCTCGACCAGATCCAAGTTCTTGCTGCGGGCCAATTTGAGCGCTTCGAACGGGGGCATTACACCAATCTGTTCCCCCTCATCGCCGATCACGCGAATTTCACGTGCCCGGATGCGGTCATTGGTTCGGATAAAACGTTTGTCGATACGGTCCTCCGCGCTTTAGGCGACTAGAATGTAAAATTATAACATCGGATGGAGGCGGAATGACAGCCCGGCGCAGTTCGTAATGGGCTCTGAACATTCTAAAGGCCGCTTCTAATTACCGCGGAACAAGATTTCTTCCAGAGCCATCCACCTTACTGGTCCAGAACTCCCGCCCTTCTCCATTCACACTCAGCTTGCACTCGCCTTCGTCGTTGAAGGTAAGAATCACCTCAAACATCTGAATCCCCTTATCATCGCTCATCAGAATCGCGCGGTCTGCAAGGCTGAACCTTACCGCCATCTGCAAATCTTTCGCCTTGAGAAGAACCCGGAAGCCGCCATCGGTGTCTGCAAGGGAGAATTCGTAAGGGGCATAGTTTGGCCACAGGGCATTGCGGGTGAGTCCAACCTGGATCGAGCCGAGGCACAGTCCGGGATCAGGGCTAAGATGCTTTTTCAGTGTGCCGCGTTGACCTGAAAATTGCGCTGTGAGAGCGCTGCCGGGAAGAAGAAATCCCTTGGCCGCGAGAAGTTCCTCTGCGGATATGATGTACGTTATTTCAATCGCTGGAGTTGCTTGTTTCAGAAAGAGCTTGTGGACAAGAACATCGACAAAAAGTTGATGAAAGACGAACAGCTCGCAAGCGAAGGCACCATCACGACGCGCGTTGAGCAGAAGCAGGTCGAGGAGCGGCTGGCGATTGGTGCGCAGGTGGTCTACGAAACCATTCGTCGCGAAGGCGAAGAGGAATTGCATCGCACGGCGTCGGCGTTGGGCTGGTCGGCATTGGCTGCCGGACTCTCCATGGGCTTCTCGTTCATCGCGGAGGGGCTGCTGATGGCACATCTGCCGGACCAGCCATGGCGGCCGCTGATTTCGCGTGCCGGATATTGCGTGGGATTTCTTATCGTTATTCTGGGACGGCAGCAACTGTTTACGGAAAACACTCTAACCGTGGTTCTACCATTACTGCTGCGGAAAGACTTGTCCACATTGTTGCGAATGCTTCGCTTATGGGCCGTGGTATTGAGCGCAAATCTGGTGGGAACGTTCTTGTTCGCCCTGGCGATCGCAAGAATTCGGGTTTTCGATGCGCACATCTACCAATGCCTGACGGAGATTGGCGCCGCTCACATCGGCGCAGGTTTCGGCACGATCTTGATGCGCGCTATTTTTGCCGGCTGGTTGATCGCGTTGATGGTATGGCTGCTGCCGGCCGCAGAATCGGCGAGGGTGAGCATCATCATTATCCTCACCTATCTGGTTGGGCTCAGCGGCTTCAATCACATCATCGCGGGCTCGACCACGATATTTTTTCTGGTGGTCACGAAGTCGATTCCTCTTGGAACCTACATCACCGAATTTTTCCTCCCGACCTTGCTGGGCAACGTGATCGGGGGACTGGCCTTGGTCGCGGCCCTCGGTCATGCGCAGGTGGTGGGAGGGAAAGAAGAGCCGGCGAAGAGGTAAGAGAAATTCGGCCCTTCTGGACTGCTGCACGCGGCTTCCTTTGCAGTACCTCTTGCATCTGAATGGCATGATGCTCGATATGCTCGATACAAGAATCGGAACCCTCGTCGTTGCCGTTCTATCTCCGAAAACCTGCAGAGCCGATGCCGCCGCCGATCCAGGAACCGCCTTCGCCGATGGAGAACCCGGATGCGCCGGTGCGGGGACCGGATCTGCAGGAGCCGGAGGAGATTGGATCCGGCGCGAAGCTACGCCCTTACCGCGAGCGACGGTGGAATCACCCATGGTTCGCCGGGGTGACATCGCTGAGGCGACTCGGTTTCTGTCTTTTCCCCCTAGTCCCCGCACTCACCTGCGGGGTTAAGGAATGCCATCGCTGACGCGCCGGTAGGGTGCAGGGAGTCCACCATGGTTGCGACCATGGCGCCATCTTCTACTTTTTCAATGGAAGCGGTAATCCAGCAATTCGCCTCCTGGCGTCCTCTTACATAGATCTTTTGATAATTGTCGGTGAGAGCTTCGGTGAATTCTCCGGCGGGGCGCACCTGCACAGCGCTCAGGGTGATCGCTTCCAGCGGCCTTCCGACGAAGGAATGCATGAAGGTTTGTTTTTTCGAAGCGGCCAAGTCGCGCAGGATTTTGCTGCGTTCGCGCGCCAGGGGAATGGGGACTTGATTTGGCATCGCGGCAGCCGCAGTGCCGGGGCGGGCCGAGTAGGTGAAGACGTGCAAATAAGTGAAGGGTAAATCTTCGATGAAGCAGCGCGTGGATTCGAATTCGGCGTCGGTCTCGCCGGGAAATCCGACCATGACGTCGGCTCCGATGGCGGCGCTGGGCATGGCGGCGTGAATTTTTTCAATCTTCTCTCGATAGTGCCACGGGCGATATTTGCGATGCATGCGGCGCAAGACGGCGTCACTGCCAGACTGGAGCGGGACATGCGCATGCTTGGCGATGCGTGGGGAAGAGGCGACGAGGGCGATGAGATGGTCGGTCCAATCCATGGGCTCGACGGAAGAGATGCGGAGTTTTTCGAGTTTGGTGTCGGCGAGGATTGCGCGGATGAGAGATTCAAGTCGTTGGTCGTTGGTCGTTGGTCGTTGCCGATCCCAGAGTCCATCTTGGTGGCTAGCTGACAGCTGAGAGCTGATCGCTAGATCGCGCCCCCAGCGGCCGAGGTTGATGCCGCTGATGACGACTTCGCGGTAGCCAGCGGCTACAAGATCCTTCATCTCGCGAATCACTCGGGCGGGCAGGAGCGAACGGCTTTGGCCGCGGACGCTGGGAATCACGCAGAAAGAGCAACGGTTGTCGCAGCCATCCTGAACTTTGAGATTGGGGCGGGTGCGATCGTGCTCGCGGGACGCGCTGGATTCAAAGACGGGAGCGGCGAGAAGCTCGGTGTGAGCGAAAATGTCGGAGACGAAAAGGCGGGCTTCGGCCGTGAGAGTTGCGAGAGGAACGAATGCGGTTCGCTCGACGGTGGCTGGCCGCCTGTCGATGCTCGGCAGCACCAGATCTGCGAGTTGATGTTTGTGAGAGTTTCCGATGACGGCAGTGACGCCGGGAAGTGCGGCGATTTCTGCCGGAGCGCGCTGCGCGTAGCATCCCGTGACGATAATTTTGGCCAGCGGGTTCTGCCGCTGCACGCGGCGGATTGCGGCGCGGGCATCCTGGTCGGCGGAATTTGTAACCGTGCAAGAATTCAAAATGACGAGGTCGGCTCGTGCGGCTGGCGCGTGGGAGAGGCCGCGGGATTCGAACTGGCGTTCGAGTGCGGCGCCGTCGGCTTGGGTGGCGCGGCATCCGAAGTTTTCCACGTGAAAGGTGGGCACAGAATTATCGTAGCGCAAGCGCGGGATTCTTGCGGACACACTTTCCCCGGTGCCGGGTCCAAGGCAGGTTATGTGCCGTCCTTTGGACAGTCAGGCGGTAGCTATGTTTCTCTTCTGGGTGAAACACTCGCGGCAGAAGATAGGGCGGCCCTGGGTGGGTCGGAAGGGCACCGTCGTATCTTTGCCACATTGGGAGCAGGTGGCGCGGGTTTCAACGCGCTCAGTTTGGTGCGAACTGCTCTGCGATTGAGGCGCTGAGAGAACGGCCACTCGCTTGGACTTGCAGCTCTTACAGCGCTTGGGTTCGTTGCGGAATTGCTTGTCGTGGAAAAACAGTTGTTCCCCGGCGGTGAAGACAAAGTCGGCACCGCAGTCGATGCAGCTCAGTACCTTATCCTGAAATTCCATTGAGGATGGCTCCCTTGTCCCGTGGCGCGCCAGCCACACGCGGGGAAGGCGGCGGCACAGTGCAAACACAGGTTGTGTACATCCCCCCTCAAACTGCCCCTGGACTCGGCCCGCCACGCGCCTGGAAGGGAGCGTGGATACTACTGTTCCCATAGATGCCGATGAATGATGAGTATTGAATGATCCCGGCTGCAACCCAACCTGGTGGGAGACAGATTGGCAAGGCCGCCCCGGGAACGGGGCGACCCTTTACGGCCTTAACTTACTCCTTCGTCCTCAATCCTGTTCTTTGCGAACTTTCTTACGTGCACGCTTGCGCGCAAGCGCGGCCTTCACGCGTTTTTTTTCACCCGGTTTTAGGTAAAAGGAGTGGCGCTTGACCTCTTTGATAATGTCTTCCTGCTGCACCTTACGCTTGAAGCGTCGAAGTGCATTTTCGAGGGACTCACCCTCTTGCAGTCGAATTTCCGCCAAACAAACACACCCCCAAACCCGTCCGGAAGGACCGAATAGTTATTACAAGGATTTTCGTGGAAGTCAAGCTGCCAGGCGAAAAAAATTGCGGGCGCGGGCAGAAGCCGTAGGGTTAAACGAGGTCCTCGAGAACGTCGGCTTCGGGTGTGGTCGTCGATTGCTTATCCTCCGCGGAAGGCCAAAAGGACAAAGAGGCCTTCTTTGCAAGGGTTGAAAGGTGATTCGGAGCTTTACCTACGATTTCTGCAACCCCAGGCCGCCGGCGTGAGCCAGAATAGTTAGCGTGAAGAAAATCGATTCCTCTGAATCATCGGTCTCCGGCCAAAATCCGTTGAAACGGTTTGCTCACGGATGGCGGGCGTTGCGGCATCGCAACTTCAGACTATTTTTTTCCGGTCAGAGCATTTCGCTGATCGGTACCTGGATGACTCGGGTTGCCACCAGTTGGCTGGTGTATCGACTCACAAGGTCCGCGCTGCTTCTGGGCGTGGTGGGCTTTGCCGGGCAAATCCCCACATTCCTGCTGGCACCGTTTGCCGGAGTCCTGGTCGACCGGTTGAATCGGCGGAAGATGCTGATCTGGACGCAGGCACTGGCAGGTTTGCAATCGCTGGCCCTAGCAGGTCTGACAATCGCCAAGGTCATCAACATCCAGGAGGTTCTCTGGTTAAGCGTGCTCCAGGGGTTGATTAATGCCTTTGACATGCCCGGAAGGCAGGCCTTTCTGGTGCAGATGGTGGAGGATAAGCAGGACCTGGGAAACGCGATCGCACTCAATTCGTCCATGGTCAATATGGCTCGGCTGGTGGGCCCGGCATTGGCAGGGCTCGTCATAGGTTCGGTGGGAGAAGGGTATTGTTTCCTGATCGACGGGCTTAGTTATCTGGCCGTCATAGCGTCATTGCGGATGATGCGCTTGAGAGTTGCACCAGCGAGGGTGTCCGTCGCTCCGATGCTGGAGCAGCTCAAAGAGGGCTGGACCTATGTGCGAGGCTTTCGGCCGATCCGAACGATTCTGTTGCTCTTTGCGTTGATCAGCCTGATGGGAATGCCGTTCATGGTGCTTATGCCGATCTTCGCATCGAGAATCCTGCACGGTGGACCGCACACTCTGGGGTTTCTGCTGGGAGCCTCCGGAGTGGGTGCGTTGATCTCCGCTGTCTCTCTGGCGTTGCGCAAGACGGTGCGCGGGCTCACCACCATGATCCAGATCTCCGCCGGGGTCTTTGGACTGGGTTTGATTTGTTTTGGTTTATCGAGAGTGCTGCCACTCTCGTTGTTTCTCATGCTGGTCGTCGGGTTTGGGATGATGCAGGGCCTGGCCGCGAGCAACACCGTGATTCAGACATTAGTGCCAGAAGATAAGCGCGGCCGGGTGATGAGCTATTACACGATGGCGTTTGTGGGAATGACGCCATTCGGCAGTCTGCTGGCAGGGGGACTGGCGCACCGGTTGGGAGCGCCGCACACAGTCATGATTACAGGGGCATTCTGCGTTGCAGGAGCAATGTGGTTTTCGACGCAACTGAAGTCGATCCGGAAGATCATGCGACCTATCTATGTCGAAATGGGCATGATCCGAGGCCAAGGCGGACCAACTCTGGAAGATCAGATTGGAAGGTGATGAGAGCTGTGGTCAACGGCCAATGGTGAGTGAAGAAGAGATTTTCTGACCACTCGCCACTGACCAGTTTGCTCTAG